>NZ_JBFBFU010000002.1:0-422274 GCF_040684355.1 Kitasatospora sp. NPDC091276
TGAGGCCGAAGCGGTCGAAGCCGGGGCGGCCCTGGTCGTCCCACCAGCGGTAGGCGGCCTCCACCTCGTCCCAGAGGTTGCGGGGCCCGGACTGGACGACCTCGTAGGCGGTGCGGCCCGGTTCCCAGTCGGCGGTGGCCCACGAGGTGACGGCCGTGTCGTGCAGCCACAGCGTGTACGTGCCGTCGTCGTACCGCTCGGTGAGCGGGAACGCTTCGGGCACTTGCACGCCGACGGCGAACATGGCCAGCCAGTCGCCCAACTCCTGCGGCGACAGGGCGGTCTGGGACTTCGCTCCGTCGGCCGGCCACGGCTCGGACAGGTACTCCAGGCTGCTCGGGCGAGGCGTTCGCTGCTGGCGCAGGCGCATGAACGCCGAGGACCCGACGAAGTGGCCGCTGGCCGTCCCGTCGTCGCCGACGGTGAGCCGTACCACGGCTTCCCCGCCGTACTGGGGCCCCCACGGGGCGACGATCACCCCGCCGGGCCCGGTCTGGGATACCCAGGCGTGTGGGATCCGTCCGACGGAACAGGTGGCGATGACGCGATCGAACGGCGCGCCGTCCGGATGGCCATCGGCTCCGTCGCCGACCACGGACGTCGGGAAGTACCCGGCCCGCGCGAGGCGGCGTTGGGCGTCGGCGGCGTTGGCCTCGTCCACCTCGATGGTGACGACGCTGCCGGACCCGAGGCGCTGGGACAGCAGGGCGGAGTTCCATCCGGTGCCGGTGCCGATCTCCATCACCCGGTTCCCGTCCTCCACGTTGAGCGCGGAGAGCATGGAGAACACCATCGTGGGCATGGAGTTGGATGACGTGGGCATGGTTCCCCGTTCGTGGCCCTCGTGGGTTCCGTCGTCCCACTGCGTGGTGAGCGGGACGTCGGAGTAGACCGCGTGCCACCACCGCGCCGGGTCGGTGTAGCGGTGGACGGCCTGGCCCTGGCAGACCCCGTCGGCCTTGCCCGGCCAGATGGTGTCGGGGATGAACTGGTGGCGGGGCACGGCGTTGTACGGTCCCAGCCAGTCCGAGGTGAGAGACCCGTTGTCGATGAGCGCGGAGGCCAGCCGGGTCCGACCGGCCTCCGCTTCGTGCTTGGCGCTCACTGGCTACTTGCCGCCCGCCGGGCGCTGGCCGTCGCTGCTGTTGCCGCCCTCGTCCGAGCCGCCGCCGCCGTGCTTGTTGCCGCTGTTGCTGTCGTCCTGCTGGCCGCCCCCGGGGCCGGGGCCGGAGCCGCCGCCGTGCTTGCCGCTGTCGCCAAAGCTGGGCATACAGGTGTTCCCTTCTCGGTCGGTCAGGCCGGGGGCTGATGCCCCCTGGCCCGTCGTGCGTCTTACTGGCCCGTCCCGGCCGTTCTTCCCCAGGGTGGCCGGGACGGGGGTCTGTGGGTGCTACTTGGGGTTCGACGGCTGTTCGGCGTGGCTAGCGCTGGTCGTAGATCCCGACGTTCAGACCGAAGCGTCCGCGGCGCCGGATCTCGATCGTGCGGTGGGGCAGCACACGCACCCACCACAGGCAGCCCGGCTCCCGTTCCTCCCTGTCGAAGTCGAGACCACCGACGACCAGCAAGGCCACGGTGGTGAGGATCAGGACGTGCCCCATCACGAGATCACCGTGCCGGGCCCGACCTTCGGACCGATCGTCCACGGCACCCGCGCCAGGTGTTCGTAGGACCGGTGCTCCGGGGCCTCCTTGACGTGGACGAACGGCCAGCTCTGGGCGAGGTTGAACGACTGCAACTCGGGGCCCTCGGCCCCGCACACGGTGCCGTCCTCGTCCTCCGCACGACACCGGAACTGGTGCAGGACCGGCGGCATGTCGGGCTCGTCGGCCGCCTGGCTCAGCGTCCAGCCCGTGAACCGGAAGACCGTGCGCAGGCGGGGGGCCGGGGCGGCCTCGCGCGGGGTGGACAGGTCGGCCGCGTCCTGCCTCGCCGGGGGACAGGACGTGTGCGCGAGCGACGGGCCCGCAGAGGTGTCAGCCATGGTGTTCCTCACTCGAAGATCCAGTGCCACGTGGCGTGGCGGTGCTGCAACTCCCGTGTGCGCTCCCGAAGGAGGCGCATGCTGTCCGACTCGGCAGGCACAAGGGCTGCCGACTTTTCGGACTCGTCGGCTGCCTCGGGTAGGGCAGGCAGGTCGGCCACCGCCTGTCCGTCGTCCTCGGCGCTCTCCTGCGGGCGGCTCGACACGGGACCTACGCCGGGCGCTTGTCGAGCGCGGCCCGCAGCGCGGCACGACGGTGGGGCGTCCGGGCGAGGATGATGCAGTCGTTGCAGATCGGGTGGCAGGTGCTCTGGGGGTCACCGGGGGCCTGGAGCGAGGTGCCCGCGCAGACCGGCGTCTCCCGGTAGTCGTCCAGCGGGCTCCAGCCGGCGGGGGGCCGCTGCAACTCGGACTTCGAGGGCCCGGTCACGACCTCCCGGTACTCACGCTTGGGGGCGCGTCGCGCCATCGGTCTGTCCTCCTTCGCTGAGGGCGGCCGTGGGGAGGTCTGCCCTCGGAATTCCTGCGACACCTGGGGGCTTACGCGGCTCGGTGTCTTGATCGCTACTCTGCGTTCATGCCCGCCAAGCCGTTCATCAACGACGAAGACGATCACGACGCGTGCTGGATCTGCCCGAGTCTTCGGCTCCCCGCTGGGGCGTTCGATGTGCTCGAACGCCCCAGCGGGGACTACCCGTTCAACCCGGACGATGGCTTCCGGTACAACCGGGAGGGAATCCCGGCCTGTGTGCACGGAGACCGCATCGGGCTGCCTCCCGGCCGGTACGCGAGTGCCGGCGAGGCGCTGCCCGAGGGCTAGAAGGTGATGGCGTGCTCGCGCCCGCTGCGGGCGAAGCCGATGGAGTCGTACTTCTCGGCGAGGATGCCCAGGCGGCGGTCGACCTCGGCCTTGTCGAGCCAGTAGCGGGCGGGCGGCTCGGTGCCCCAGGCGACCACGTACGCGGCGTGGGTGTACTCGCCGCCGGTGTAGTCGGTGTGTTCCTGGTCCGTCTGGTGGATCAGCGCGAAGCCGGTCCGGTCGGCGATGCGGGCGAGGAGCTGCGGCTGCGCGATCATCGCGTGCGTCATCTCGTCCACGGGGACGGGCAGGGCCAGCTCGGCGTCGGTCTCGCTGCCGGTCAGCTCGAACGCCGCCGCCTTGAGGGCGATGGCACGCAGGCCCTCGGCGAACAGCGGGGCCTTGTCGGTGTCGAGGTTCCACTCGCTGATGGTCGGGAACCCGGTGAAGCACTGCCAGTCGGAGCTGTACTCCAGGGTCGCCGCCTCGAACGCCGGGAACTCGGGGTCAGCGGTGATGGCGGTCAGGATCTCGCGAGCGCGCTCGCCGACCTTGTCGGCGGCGGGCATGGTGCTGGTGGACATTCTGGTCCTCCTGCTGGGTGGTTGAGGCTGCCGCACGGGGCTCTGCGGCAGGGCAGCATCGCTGTTCGCAGAAGACCGAGTTCGCACTAGGCTTCCGCTGTCACCGGCGATGCCGTAGTCATGAAGTTACGGCCGGTGATTCCAGGGTTCGACGGACTGCCAGTACGAGTTACCCGGACGATCGAGGCCAAGGGGGCCCGGAATGGCTGCTCGGACACCACCGAGGCTCACCGAAACACTGACTGGCAGTCAGTCCAAGCCTGTGCGAGTCCCTGAAGGGGTGATTTCCGGCTTCCTTTTCAAGGTCATCCGGGAGCAGATCCCGAAGACTCAGGACGAGTTGGCCGTGGAACTGGGGATCGACAAGAGCACCGTCCAGGGCTGGGAGTCCGGCCGTCGGCCGCTCTCCTCCACCAGGGCCGGGAACCTGGTGGTACTGCGCCGGAAGCTGATTCTGCTCGGCGCGCCGACCGGGCTGGTGGACCTGATCAGCCTCGCATTGGACGCGGACTTCGTCCTCGGCGAGATACTGCGGTCCCGGCCCACGAAGGCCGAGGTTCTGGAGCATCCGTTGGCCGGGTGGGTGCTTACCCGGGACACCACGCACATGATCGGCTGGGCCGTCAGCGGGGTTCTGCCCGGCGCCGTGGCCACCGAGTTGAGCATTCCTGCCGCTCGGCGCGGGCCGGTCTCCACTGCACCGCTCCTCGGGCAGGACGTGCGCTCGCGATTCTTCGACAACCTTCGGCATACCGCCGACCTGGTGGAGGCCGGCGGTGAGGAGACCGCCCTACTCCGGAGACAGGTTTGGTACCTGTCCTCCTACGACCGGGCTCGCGATGTGGGCGAGTGGTTTGGCGGGATGCAGCGGCGAGGCCGGATTCCCTCGGCTGGTTCTGGGTGGTCACCCCGCTGGGCTGAGGCGCGGTCGGTCGCGGCAGCACTGGCCCGACAAGGGGACCCCGAGCTACTCCGAGACTTCATCGCCCGCTCGATCACCGACAACGACGACTTCGAGACCGCGAACTTGAACTATTGGGCTCACTGGCTCGGGCTCGAATCACGTCCCCAGACCAGCGACGACTTCATGGCCGAACAGGAACGCCCGGCGTGGGACGCCTCCTCACTGCTGCGACAGTTCGCCATCCGGCTGGACCGGGCGGGCGAGTACACCGACCTGTACGTCCATTCGATCTGGGCACTCATGCTCACCCGACGCGTCCTGGCCGATGCGGACCCCCGTACAGCCCGCGAGCTGGCCGCACGAGTGCGCACGCTGCTTGACGGTGAGGGCCTTTCACGGCAGTCCCGACGAGAGCTGGAGTCTGTGCACTACGGTCTGCGGGTAGGTGGGTCCAGCAACTACCGATCCAACAGCGAAGGACAGCTATGACGGACGACAAGCAGGCGAAGGGCACCGCGAGTTACCTGTTCGAGGCGGGCATGCTCAAGCGGGCGAAGCGCCAGGGCTGGTGGATCGCTGGGGTCAAAGACCCCGAGTCTGTCGCGGAGCACTCGTTCCGTACGGGCGTCGTCGGCGCGGTGCTCGCGATGATGGAGGGTGCCGACCCGGCCAAGGTCGCCCTGCTGTGTCTCTTCCACGACACCCAGGAGACCCGGGTCAGCGATATCCCGCACGTCAGTCGGCGCTACCTCACCGCCGCCTCGAACGAACGCGTGACCGCAGACCAGGTCAGCGCCGCTCACCCGGCCGTCGTTGCCGGGGTTCAGGCCCTCGTGGAGGAGTATGAAAACGCCGAGAGCCTGGAAGTCACCGTCGCCCATGACGCGGACAAGCTGGAGTGCCTGATTCAGGCCGTGGAGTACCGCGAGCAGGGGTACCAGAACGTCCAGCCGTGGATTGACAGCAGCCTCGGCAGCCTCAAGACCGAGTCGGCCCGCACTCTCGCCGAGGCCGCACTGACCATGACGTCCTTGGAGTGGCAGAAGATCTACCTTACGTGAGACTGGTGGTATCCGTCTTCGAGTCCGCCACCGCCCCCAAGGCATCCTGACCCACCACTACTGGTTCACTAGCTCGCCTCCCCCACCCCCGCTTCCCTCGGAGGCGGGGGTGTTCGCATTTCGAGGCCTCGTCACGTGCTCACGAGGAGGGGGCGGGCCCTGGGTCCACTCGGTACTTCTCCTCTTCCTCCGGCGGCGGGAGCGGGACGGCGATGGACAGCTCGATGGCCGCGACCCGGCGGGTGAGGTGGCCCCGTCGGCCGGCGGCGGCTGCCACCCACGCCCCGGATGCGTCCTTGGGCATCCAGACGCCTCCGTGCTTTTCCACGGTGCCGATCTGTTCGCCGAGGCCCCGTACGACCCGGTAGTGGCCTCGGCGGCCCTCGTAGTCGAGTTCGAAGCACCGCGGATTCCATCGGCCCTCGGCCAGGACGTTGTCGGGGTGAATGCCCAGGGGCGGTGCCTTCCGTTCGGGTGGGTGGGGGTGGGGCCTGGTGCCATCGGCCGGCGGGGCTGTCGACGGCCGACTGGGTGGGTGGGGCGGGGGTGGGCTCTGGTGTCCGCTCGCCGATTTCGACGCCGTCGGCGAGCAGTTGCCGGACGGCGGCCTCGGCCTGGTGCTCGTAGCGGTGGCGGGAGATGTAGTGCCCGTTCTCCCGGATCTCGTACATGTCGGCCGCGAAGTCGGTGGTGTTGAGGGTGACGTCCAGGCGGCGGTCGTGGCCGGCCCCGGTGACGCTCCAGCGGAAGTCGGCTTCGTGGTCGTCGACATGGAGGCGGGCGGCGTGGCGGGCGTCGTCACGGTGGCCGTGGTCGTCGCCGACCTGGGCGGGGCGCCCGGCGTACCGGTCACCGCACTGAAGGCACCAGACCACCCACCACTGCACCCGGTCGGTTCCGGCGGGCCCGACGCCGACCGGGCAGGGGTTACGCAGACCCCACCCCAGGGCGCTGCCGCCTCCGGGTATCCAGGGGGCGCGGGTGGGGGTGGTCACTGGGGTACTTCTTCGCCCAGCCCGCTCCCGCGCTCGAACAGCAGGCCGCCGACGCCCTCGGGCCGGATCCGCTGGACGGGCCGACCCTGGCCGTGGCCCGCGAGTACGGCCGACTGCTCCAGGCGTACGAGCACCTGTTCTGGGACACCCTCGGACAGCTCGACTAGGGTCCGGGGTCTCCCGGGTCACGCCGACGGGCCGACGGGCCGACCGGGCGCGGGGGGCCGAGGCGTTCATCCCCCGCACCCGGTCGGCCTCGCTCAGGCCTGCCAGTGCGGCTTGCCGCTGACCATCCGGCAGTAGATCATTCCCCCGTTGGCGTCATGGGTGCTCTTGCCGAGATCGGCGTTGCGGCAGAACTGCCCGGCCGCGTAACAGTTCCCCGCGTTCGAGCGGAGCTCGCACTCCGCACCGCCGGCCGCCGCGGTGTGCTGCGGCTCCGGGGCGGTCGGCGGCTGGGCCGTGGTGGTCTTCGGCTGCGGCGCCTTCGGGGTGGGCGACGGCGCGTGGGTGCTGGGGGCCGCCGCTGCGGGGGCGGTCGGCGTGCTCGGCGCGGGGTCCGACGCCGGCGGCGGCGTGTCGGCCGGGGACGCGGCGGGCGGCGCCGCAGGCGGTGCGGCCGGCGGGGTCGACTGGGTGGTGGCGGCCGCCGGGGCGGTCACCGGGGGCGAGGCCTTGGCTCCGCCGTCGGCGGCCGACGGGTCGCAACCGGTCAGCGCCAGACCGACGGTGAGGACGAGTCCGGCGAAGCCGGCCAGGCCGGCGCACCGACGCCCGCGTATGCGTGAAGGCATGGGTGGAGAACGCTCCGTTCCGTTTGGATGAGGTGTGCGATTCAAGCAGAGCTCGCACACGATCCGTGCACGGATCTCCCACTCGTTGGCAGATCGAGATCTGCCGGCTACCGAGCGTCGCCGCCCTCCGGTCCGCCGTCACGCTGCGCCGAACCGCCGACCGCCCCAACAGGGGTATAGCGCCGGAGCGCAGGGGAATTCGGCATGTTCCTGACATGGCCAAAGGATCGCTACCGTTCCGGCAACCCCCACGCCGAACGAGGAGATCCCCCATGCTCCGCATCCGTGTGCTCGCGGTCGCCACCGCGCTCGCGGGCGTCGCCCTGACCGCCGCCCCCGCCGTCAGCGCGCCCGCTGACGACCCGTTCATAATCACCGCCCTCGCTTCCCCCACGGCCCGGACCGCCCCGGCCCCGTCCGCGCTGCTCCCCGCGCTCCAGCGCGACCTCGGACTCTCCCCGCAAGCCGCCGCCGACCGGCTGGCCGGGGAGAGCCGGGCCGCCCGGGTTCGGACCGCGCTCGCCGCCGCCCTGGGCTCCCGCTGGGCCGGGGCCTGGGTCGAGGGGCCGGACGCCGCCCTGGTGGTCGCCACCACGGACGCCTCCGCCGCCCGGACGATCACCGCACACGGCGGCCGGGCCACCGTCGTCCGCAGCGCCCTGGCCGCCCTCGACCGGGCGAAGGCCGCGCTCGACCGGGCGGCCCGGGCCGCCACACCCACCGCCACGCCGTTCTGGTCCGTGGACGTCCGCACCAACGCCGTCGTGGTCCGGTCCTCCGACGCCGCCCGGACCGAGGACTTCCTGCGCCGCTCCGGGGTGGACCGCACGCTGGTCCGGGTCGAGCGGGCCACCGCCACGCCCCGGCCGCTGGCCGACCTGCACGGCGGCGACGCGTACTACATCGACAGCGCCGCCCGCTGTTCGATCGGATTCCCCGTCACCCAGAACGGCCGGCCCGGCTTCGTCAGCGCCGGCCACTGCGGGCAGCCCGGTTCCAACGCGACGGCCTCCGACGGCAGTTCGATCGGTACCTTCCAGGGCTCGACCTTCCCCGGCAACGACTACTCCTGGGTGCAGGCCGGCCCGGGCTGGACGGCGCAGCCGCAGGTGAACGACTACGCGGGCGGCGCGGTGACGGTCGCCGGCTCGACCGAGCAGCCCGTCGGGTCCTCGGTCTGCCGCTCCGGTTCCACGACGGGCTGGCACTGCGGCACCGTCGAGGAGGTCAACGCCACCGTCACCTACCAGGAGGGCAGCGTCTACGGCGTCACCCGCACCAGCGTGTGCGCCGAACCCGGCGACTCGGGCGGGTCGTTCATCTCCGGCAACCAGGCGCAGGGCGTCACCTCCGGCGGCTCCGGCGACTGCACCTCGGGCGGCGAGACCTACTTCCAGCCCGTCAACCCGATCCTGAGCGCCTACGGCCTCACCCTGGCCACCGGCTGAGCGGCTGAGCGGCCGCGCACCCGGGCGAGCCGCCGGCCGAACCACTCGCCGAGCCACGGGCCACCGTGAGGACAGGACCTAAGGCAGCCCCGCCGTCCGGCGCTCGAACACCTCGGGGCGCGCGGTCTCCAGGGCGGTGGCGACCGCACCGAGGAGGACGGCCTCCTCCCCCAGCAGGCTCGGCGCGAGCGTCGGACGCATCGGGGCGATCCGGTGCAGGGCCTGCTCCAGCGGTTCCAGGAGCAGGTCCGCGCTGTTGCCTATGCCGCCGCCGAGGACCACCAGGTCCGGGTCCAGTACGGCGGACAACACGGCGACGGCGTAGGCGAGTTGGCCGGCCTCATGGCCGACGGCCCGGACCGCCGCCGGGTCGCCGGCCCGGGCCCGTTCGAAGACCTGCTTGGCCGTGGGCGCGCCGCCCAGCCCGAGGTCCTGGGCGGTGCGCACCACGGCGTCCGCGGCGGCCTCCTGCTCGATGGTCGCCGGAGGCTCACCGGGGCGGGCGGGCAGCGGCACCAGGCCGATCTCGCCCAGCGCGCCGTGTGCGCCGAGCAGCAGTTCGCCGTCCTTGACCACGCCGACGCCCAGGCCGGTGCCGACCAGCAGGTAGGCGAACATCCGGCTGCCCTGGCCGGCGCCGAGGGTGTACTCGCCGAGCGCGGCCAGGTTGGCGTCGTTGGCGACGGTGACGGCCACGCCCAGGCCCTCCCCGATCCGGTCGAACAGACCGGGCCGGCCCCAGCCGGGCAGGCTGGTGGCGTAGCGCACGCCGCGCCGCTGCTCGTCCCACACGCCCGGGGTGCCGATCACCGCGTGCACGATGTCGTCGGCGGCCAGACCCGCCTCGTCGATGGCCTCGTGGGCGGCGGCGACCACGGCGTCCGCGACGGCGTTCGCCGAGCGGCCCCGGTTGGCCACGTCGCGGCGGGCGACGACCGTCCCGGCGAGGTCCGCGACGGCGACCCGCAGCCTGGCCCGCCCGATGTCCACGCCGAGCACGTGCCCGGCGGCCGGGTCGACCTCGTACAGCACCGCGGTGCGGCCGCGCTCGGGGGCCAGCCGGCCGGCCTCGCGGACCAGCCCGGCCTGCTCCAGGGCGGCCAGGGCGGCGGACACGGTGGGCTTGGACAGGCCGGTGTCCCGGGCGAGTTGGGCGCGCGAGGAGCCGCCGCCGGTGCGCAGCAGTTCGAGCAGCAGCCATTCGTTGTTGCTGCGCAGCCGCTGCCGGTTCCACGGCACTGCCGGGGCCCCGGCCGCCGGGCGGTGGGTCGGCAGGTGGCTGCTCATCGGTTCCTCCGGTCTGGGCGGGAAGGCTGGCGGGCGGGCTGCGCCGGGTGGTGCCGGCACGGCCCGCGGCGCCCGGTGTCGGGTGCCGCCGCCCAAGTATGACCGGTGATCATTCCGTTCCCACCCCGGCTGCCGGCCCCGCGCCGCCCCGAGCCGCCCCGAGCGCGATCCTCGGGCCCGTCAGGACCACCAGGCCCGTCGGACCTGTCGGACCTGTCGGGCCCGCCGGGCGTGTCACGCCCGGGCCGGACTCGTCAGACCACCCAGCCGCCCGTCATCCGCCGCACCGCCGAGCCGTCCAGGTCTGCCAGCTTGGTGCCGGCGAAGGCCCGGGCCGCCTCGGAGGTCTGCACCCGCAGCGGCGGCCGCTCGGCGGTGAGGGCCGCGACGATCGGGGCGGCCGCCTGCTCCGGGGTCTGGGCCTGGACGAAGGCCTTCAGCGTGCGGTCGACGTAGGCCCGCAGGGCGGGGGCGTACGGGCCGGCCGCGGCGGTCAGCGCGGGCAGGTCGATGGCCTGGTTGCCGACGAACTCGCTGGCGACGGCGCCCGGTTCGACGACGGTGACGTGCACGCCGACGGTGGCGGCGACCGGCGCCAGCGACTCCATGAAGCCCTCGACGGCGAACTTGGCGGCGCAGTACGCCTCGTTGAAGGGCTGTCCGACCACGCCGCCGACGCTGGTCACGGTGACGACCCGGCCGCCGGAGGCCCGCAGGTGCGGCAGTGCGGCCCGGGTGACCTCGACCACACCGAAGAAGTTCACCTCCATGGCGGCCCGCACCGGCGCCGTCCCGTCCTGCTCGATCGTGCCGACGTGGCCGGCGCCCGCGTTGTTGACCACCGCGTCGAGCCGACCGTGCCGGGCGAGGACGGTCTCCAGGCAGGCGGTGACGGAGGCCGGATCGGTGACGTCCAGCTGTTCGACCTCGATCCGCCCGTCGACGCCCGCCTCGGCGGCGGCGCGCCGCAGGGCCTCGGCCCGCCCGGTGTCGCGCATGGTGGCGACGACGCCGTACCCGGCGCGGGCGGCGGCCACGGCGGCGGCGAGGCCGATCCCGGAGGAGGTGCCGGTGATGAGGACGATCGGGGCGGCGTCGGTGTCCATGGAAGTCTCTCCTCGGATCTCCCCGGCTTCTCCGGGGAAAAGTGTGTGCGTGTGCACGCACCATACATTTAGGTGCACGCGCACGCAACCGGTCGACAGCCCGGCGGCGCCGGTCGGGCGGCCGTCACACCTTCGCCAGCGCGCCCTCCACGTCCGCCCACAGGTCCTCGGGGTGCTCGATGCCCACCGACACCCGCACCGCCCCCGGGCCGATCCCGGCGGCGGCCAACTCGGCGTCGTCGAGCTGACGGTGGGAGGTGCTGGCCGGGTGGAGCACGAGGGTGTGCACGCCGCCGAGGGAGGGGGCGAGGGCGGCCAGGCGGACGGACTCGGTGAAGGTGCGGGCCGCCTCGCGGCCGCCGACGAGGTCGAAGGCCAGGACGCCGCCGTGGCCGTCGGGCAGGAGCCGGCGGGCGAGGTCGTGGTCGGGGTGCCCGGGCAGGCCCGGGTAGTGGACGGCCCCGACCGCGGGGTGGGCGGCGAGGCGACCGGCCAGGTCGAGGGCGCTCTCACAGTGCCGGCGGACCCGCAGGGCGAGGGTCTGGAGGCCGCGCAGGGTCAGCCAGGCGGCGAACGGGTCGACGGCGGCGCCGAGTTCGATGGCGTAGTGCCAGACCTTGCGGTGCAGTTCGGCGTCCGCGAGAACGGCGACGCCGGCCAGGACGTCCGAGTGGCCGCCGAGGTACTTGGTGGCCGAGTGGATGACGACGTCCGCGCCGTACTCGATCGGCCGGCAGAGCAGCGGCGTCGCGAAGGTGTTGTCCACGACGCTGACCACCCCGGCCCGCTTGGCGACGCCGATCAGCCCGGGCAGGTCGGTGACCCTGGTGGTGGGGTTGGAGATGGTCTCCAGGTGCAGCAGCCGGGTGGTGGGCCGCAGGGCCGCCTCGACCTCGGCCGGGTCGTCACCTCCGACGTGGGTGACCTCCACCCCCCAGCGCTCGGCGAGGTCGGCGAGCACGGCGAAGGTACCGCCGTACAGGCTTCGTTGGGCGATCACGTGGTCGCCGGAGCGCAGCAGGGCGAGCAGGACGGTGTTGATCGCGCCCATGCCGGAGGCGGTGGCGATCGCACCGGCGCCGCCTTCGAGGTCGGCCACCGCCGTCTCCAGCGAGCGGACGGTCGGGTTGCCGTAGCGGTTGTAGAAGAAGGCCCCGCCCGGGCCGCCGAAGGCCTGGGTGAGCGCGTCGCTGGTGTCGAAGGCGAAGAGGTGGCTCTGGTGCAGTGGCACGCCCATCGGGCGGCTGCCGGTGGTGTCCGCGAGGGGCGGGTGGACGATCCGGCTCTCGGGGCGCAGCGCGCCGGGGGCCCGGTGTCCGTCGGGAGTCCGGTGTCCGTCCGGAGCCCGGTGTCCGTCGGGGGTCTGCTGTCCGCCAGAAGCCTGCTGTCCATCGGGGGCCCGGTGGCCGAGGTAGTCGCTCATGCCGCCCATCGTCGGGCCGGTCGCACGCCGCGCCCAGGGCCAATCGCGCCCGGGTGGCCCGCCCCGGAGCCGCTGCGGCGCCGGGGCGGGCCACCGCGGCTCACTTGCGGCGGCCGAAGATCCGCTTCGCGGCGTAGACGATGCCGACGATCAGCAGCACGAAGAACAGGATGATCAGGATGACCACGACGATCAGGAACTTGCCGAGCTTGGCGAAGAAGCCCGACTTCTTCTTCTCGTCCTTGGCCGCGAGGTGGGCGGCCGGCGCGGTGTGACCGCTCCGGGTGCTGACGGAGACGGCCGGGCCCGCCGCCGGGGCGGCCGGGCCGGAGCCGGTGACGGAAACGGTGGTGGCGGCGGCCGCGACGGGCCGGGGTGCGGCCGTCGCCGTCGCGCTCGACGCCGCGGCGGTGAGGCCGACGGCGGCCAGCAGTGCCACCAGGGCGCCGGCTATCGAACGTGCGATCCGGTGAGTCATCGTGCTCCTCGTACGGGTTCTGAGCAGCGCGGAGGAGCCTGGCCGACCGGATCCGCTGGTCTGACCAGGTGGTTTTCTCATCTGCGCCTAGTATGCTCCACTGAGTTTCTACAGCGGTGTAAAAGTTTAGCGACGGGCCTGCCCGGATCGGCTCCGGCCCCGGTCACGCACGCCCGCCGGTTCGACGGGGGTTTCGTGGCAACTGTGGAGGATGACGACGTGTCTGGTCGCAGGGGTTCCCCCGGAGCCGGAAAATCGCCGCGCCGGGCAGCCGGCAGCTCGCCGGAGGGCCGCATACCCGACGGCCGCACACCCGAGGACCGCACCGCGGACGGCCGCACCGCGGACGGCGGCCAGGCCGGCCGGACCGGTCAGGCACGCAGGGCCGGTCAGGCGGGCGGGGCCGGCCAGGCGGGCCGTACGAGCCGGGCGAAGCCGAAGGCCAAGCGCAGCACCAAGGAGAAGGTGCTCTGGGCGACGGCCGGCTGCACCGCCCTCCTCGTCCTCGGCGGCTGCGCCGTCTACTACCGCCTGAACAGCAACCTCACCACCTTCGACGGCGATGCCCTCAGCAAGGACCGGCCGGCCGCCGCGGCCCCGGACGCCCAGGGCCGCACCCCGGTCAACGTCCTGCTGATCGGCTCGGACAGCCGCGGCAACGGCAACAGCGACCTGGGCGGCGGCGGGGACGGCGGCGCCCGCTCGGACACCGCGATCCTGCTGCACGTCTACGCCGACCACAAGCACGCCGTCGGCATCTCCATCCCCCGCGACTCCCTGGTCACCATCCCGCCGTGCAAGCTCCCGAACGGCAAGTGGACCAAGGAGCAGACCAATGTGATGTTCAACAGCGCCTTCTCGGTGGGCGACAGCGACCAGGGCAACCCGGCCTGCACCCAGAACGCCGTCGAGAAGCTCACCAACCTGCGGGTCGACCACACCATCGTGGTGGACTTCAACGGCTTCGCCTCCATGACGAAGGCGGTCGGCGGCGTCGAGGTCTGCCTGCCGAACGACATCCACGAGGGCGATCTGAACCCGAACCTGGGCAAGAAGGGCAAGCTGGTCTTCCCCAAGGGCAAGCAGAAGGTGGAGGGCCAGTCCGCGCTCGACTTCGTCCGAGTGCGGCACGGCATCGGCGACGGCTCCGACATCGGCCGCACCAAGCGTCAGCAGGCCTTCCTCTCCTCGCTCATCAAGGAGGTCAAGTCCCGCGGCATGGACCCGACCACCCTGCTGCCGCTCGCCGATGCCGCGACCAAGTCGCTCACCGTCGACCCCGACCTCGGCTCGGCGGCCAAGCTGCTCTCCTTCGCCATGTCGCTCAAGGACGTCAACCTGCACGACGTCAAGTTCGTGACGGCGCCGTGGCGTTACGAGGGCCCGCGGGTCGCCCTCGTCCACCCCGACGCGGACCAGCTCTGGGCCGCGCTCAAGGCCGACCGCACCCTGGACGGCCAGGACGCCAGCGCCACCGCCGCGGACTCCGCCGCGCCGGGTGCCCCCGCCGCCGAGGCCACCCCCAGCCCCACCGCCACCACCCCCGCGCCGGACGCCAAGGGCGGCGAGGCCAAGCCCGCCGACGTGAAGGTCGCCGTGCTCAACGGCACCGGCGCGACCGGGCTCGGCGGCAAGGCCGCGGAGGCCGTCAAGGGCGCCGGCTACACCGTGACCAGCGTCGGCAACGCGACCGGCAAGCCGCGCTCCACCACGGTCGTCGAGTACGGCGCGGGCGAGCGCGCCGCGGCCGACGCGGTCGCGAAGCTGTTCCCGGGTGCCACCGTCCAGGCCGGCGGCAAGGGTGTCAGCGTGGTGCTCGGCCACGACTTCGCCGCCGCCAATCCGGCCGGTGCCGCCGACCCGGCCGCCTCCGCGTCGGCCGGCGCCTCGGCCGCTCCGGCCCCGGTGCCCAGCAGCGTCGCCAACGCCGCCCGGTCGGCCGACGACGACCCGTGCGCCAACGTGTCGTACGGCTGACCCGGACGGGACGCACGACGACGACGGGGCGCCTGCGGATCCCGATCCGGAGGCGCCCCGCCGTCGCGAGGTGCGCGGGGGCGCTGGGCCTACGAGGCCTGCGGGGCCTGCGGGGTCAGCGCCTGGTGCCGCAGGACGGGCAGAACGCGGCGCCCTCCGGGATGTCCTGGTGGCACTGGCCGCACTGGGTCGGCTGGGCGAGCCGGTGGCCGCAGCCCGGGCAGAACGGCGTGCCGTGCGTCTCCGCCGAGCACTGCGGGCAGACGAGCTGGCGCGGCGTCCGCACGTCGAACTCGGCGCCGGACTGCTGCCCCTGCTGGTAGGAGCGGTCGGACACCATGTCGTTGAGGCCGCGCCGCTGCGCCGCCATCGCCTCGGCCGCCGTGTCCGGGGCGCAGTCGTGGCACAGGCCCTGGCCCGGGTCGAAGCAGCGGCCGCAGACGTAGTGGGTGCAGCGGGCGCAGCGGTTGAAGTGCACCTGGGCGTTGGTGATCGCGCGCTGGAAGGCGGCGTCGCGCGCGTTGCCCCAGGTGTGGCCGGCCAGGCCGTCGGCGGCGTTGCTGATGGTGTTGGCGTTGCCGCCGATGAGGTTCCAGGCGGCGCTGACGCCCTTGCCGATCCAGCCCGCCACCTGACCGGTGGTGAACGCCTCGAACGACGAGCGCCAGGTGTCGGAGCAGCGGTAGCAGGAGAATTCGAACTGGAAGCCCGCGCCGGTGCCGTGCTGCTCGCACAGGTCGCGGTAGTTGCTGCTGAAGTAGATCTCGGAACTCACGTCGTCCCCGGTCGATGAAGTGGCATGTCGGCGGTCCCCGGGCCCCCCAAGGTGCCGACACGGATGGGGCGGGTCACGGGGGCGCTGCACAGAATCGCACATGCCGTCATATTTTGTGAATCTCTTATGGACAACGCCTCGTGATCGCCGCACCGAGGGACGTCCGGACCCACCGGTCCGGTTCCGATCATGCCGGTACCGATCAGGCCGGTACCGGGCCGATCGGAACCGGTCCCGTCGGAACCGGCCGACGCCTCCTCAGAGCCCGGCGACCGGCAGCAGCAGGACCCGCGCCGGATCGAACCGCTCCCAGCCCGCCGGCCGCCCGCTGCGGCTCACCCGCAACCGGCACCAGCGCTGCCCGGCGGAGTCCTGCCACCAGCCGCTGATCCGCCCGGACGCCCAGGTGCCGTCGCCGAGGTCCACCTCGACCGGCTGGTACACCCACTGGACGTCCGGGTCCGCCGGCTCCCCGACGGCCACAGGACTGCGCCGACTCTCCACCACGGTTCCGCCTCCCGACCCGACCGGTGCGCGGCCTCCCCGGTCGGGCGGCCACGCGACCAGGCGTGCAGCTCACCCCTGAAACTCTACAGGCGTGTAGAGAAGGGCGGGAGGAGTTCCGCCGAAGCCCTCACCCGACTCAGCGGCGGCTCCGGCGCGCGCCACGGCGGCGGCGCCACAGGGCGAACGGCACGACGGCGGCCAGCCCGAGCGCGTCCGGCGCCGACGGCGCCTGCACCGGCGCGGCCGCGCCTGAGCCCGAGCCCGCCGGCACCTTGCCGAAGGTGTCCGGGACGGGCAGGGTGGACCAGTCCGTGAGCGGCCACGCGACGACGAACGCCCGGCCGATCACGTTCCCCACCGGCACGAAGCCGTCACCGGTCTCGTTGTGGTGCGGGCGGGAGTCCCGCGAGTTGTTGCGGTGGTCGCCCATCACCCAGAGCTTGCCCTTGGGGACGGTGACGGTGCCCACCGGGTCCTGGTCGCAGGGCGCCGAGCCGGGGAACAGGTACGGCTCGTCCAGCGCGACGCCGTTCACCTTCAGCGGGCTGCCCGCCTTGCACTCGACGGTGTCCCCGCCGACCGCGATCACCCGCTTGATCAGGTCCTTCTCGTCCGCCGAGGGCATCAGGCCGACGGTGCTCAGCACCTTCTGGACCGAGCTCATGACCGAGCCGTCCGCATGTGTCGGCACGCTCTCCAGCCAGCCGCCCGGATCACGGAAGACCACCACCTCGCCACGCTCGGGCTCGGCGCCGAACCACGGCGTCAACTTGTCGACCAGCACCCGGTCGCCGATCGCCAGGGTCTGCTCCATCGAACCGGAGGGGATCGAGAAGGCCTGGACGAAGAAGGTCTTGATGCCGAGCGAGAGCAGCAGGGCGATCACCAGCAGAATCGGGAGCTCCTGCCAGAACGGGCGCTTCTTCCGCCCGCTCTTGGCGTCCGGCTCCGCACCGCCGGTCCCGTCGGCCCCACCGGTCGGACCGCTGCCGCCGCTGCCGTCGCCGCCGCCGGAACCACCGCCAGCCCGGCCGGATCCGCCGCCGGAGGCCCCGAGGGCCCCCTCCGCGCCCGGGACTTCGGGCGCACCCACCGCACCGCGCTCCCCGGTTCCACCGCTCTCGCCGGACTCCGTGCTCTGCTGGACACTCATCTTTTCGGCCCCTCCCGACGGCCTGGCGGGAGACCGGAACGGAAAACCCCCGCTGTCAGGGAACGAACCTACCGAACGGAGGTTCCCGGGCGCGCCCTGACATGGATCCGCTCACCCTGAGGACCGAACAGACTGAGGAACTCCACCGGCTGCGGCCCGGCGTTGCCGAAGGCGTGCGGGGTCCGGGTGTCGAACTCGGCGGCCTCACCGGCCGTCAGCACCAGGTCGTGCGAACCGAGCACCAACCGCAGCCGGCCGGACAGGACGTACAGCCACTCGTGGCCCTCGTGCACCTTCAGCTCCAACTCGGGCTCGGTGCCCCGGCCGGGCGGCATGATCTGCTTGAAGGCGTGCAGACCGCCGAGGTGGCGGGTGAGCGGGATGATGGTCTGGCCGTTCCTGGTCACCGGGCGGGGATGGACCCGGGGGTCGCCGGTGGCCGGGGCGCCGACCAGTTCGTCCAGCGGCACCCGGTACTCCCGGGCCAGCGGCAGCAGCAGTTCCAGGGTCGGCTTGCGCTGCCCGGACTCCAACCGGGACAGCGTGCTGAGAGAGATCCCGGTGGCAGCGGCCAGTTTGGCGAGGGTGGTGCCGCGCTCGCGTCGCAGGGCGCGCAGCCGGGGGCCCACCGTGGTGAGGACGTTCTCGAAGTCTTCGTCGGCCATGCCTGCCATTCGCCGGGACGGCAAGGGTGTTTGTCAAACCGGCACACCGGTGCACGGGCGCGCGGGCCCGTCCGCGCGCCCTATGCTGTCCGGCCATGCGCATCCACCTCACCCGGGACAGCGTCGCGGCCGGCGACGACGCCGACGCCCCGCACGCCGCGGCGCTCGCCCTACCCGACGGCCTCGACCTGCCGGAGGCGCTCGCCGCCCTCGGACTCCCCCGGCCGTACCTGCCCCTGATCGGCGGCGGCCGCGCCAGCTGGATCCTGCGCTCCGGCGACGGCACCCCGCTCGCCGTACTCGCCCAGCAGTGGCCGCGCGCCCGGCCGCTCCCGGGCGTCCGGGGCCCGCTCGCCCGCCTGGCCGGGCCGGACGGCGACGTCCGGCTGCACGCCGAGTACCGGCGCCAGCTGGACCCGGACGCCGAGTACGACCGGCTCGCCGCCGGCTGAGACCGGGGCACCGGAGCCCGCCGGGGCTCCGCCGACGCCCGCCCGGGGCATGACAGGCCGACCCGCGGCGGGGCCCGGTGGCGGTGTGCGTCGTCACCGGGCCCCGCCGCGGGTCGGTGCCGGCGGCTACCGGTACTCGCGCAGGCGCGGCCGGACGCCCAGCGCGGTGAGGGCGAGCGCCGCCGCCAGCGCCCCCGCGGCCAGGGCCGCCGTGCTGGCGTCGAGGTCGCCGTCGGTCGCGGCGACCGCCGAGTCCATCGCCTCGGCGTTGACCGCGATGGTGTCCCCGATGGCCGTGCTCAGCCGGTCGAAGTCGTAGTTGGACTGCCCCTGGGAGAGGCCGGTGTTGAGCGTCACCGCCTCCTTGAGCCGGCCCTCGTCGCGCAGCGCGCGGATCTTCCGGTCGTCCTGCTGGTACTGCTGGAAGGCGGCCAGCACCCGCTCGGCGGCGTCCTGCTCGCCGGGGAAGGTGATGTTGTGCAGCTCGGTGCCGAGGTAGCCGCCGAAGGGGACGGCCGCGTGGTCGGCGCGGTGCCGGGCGGCGGCGGCCGCCAGTTGGGCGTTGTAGTCGGCGAGGGTGGCGCCGTCCAGGCGGGCGATCGCCTGGGTCTTGTCGAGGAAGCTCTGCTCGTAGGCGGCCGCGCGGGACGGGTCGGTGAGGTAGCGGCTCTCGTCGGCGTTCAGGTCGAAGGCGACGGCACGGGCGCGGCTGAGCGCGATCACCGAGTCGTAGGCGTTGCTCTTGGCGGTCACCAGGTGGTCGTCGGCGCGGCTGACCAGGTGCAGGCCCATCGCCAGCACGACGCCGGTGAGCAGCGTGACTGCGGCCAGCGCCGGGTTGACGACGCGGTGGTAGCGCACCGCCAGGACGCGCTGGAGCCCGAGCAGCGCGGCGAGTGCGAGCAGGCCGACCGCGAGCAGCCACCACCAGCCGCTGCCGAGGGCGTCGCGGCGCTCGGTGTAGACCTGCTCGACGGTGGCCTCGTTGGCGGCGGTGACCTGGTCGGCGGCGGGCAGCAGCTGTTGGCGCAGCAGGTCGGTGGCCTGGCGGTAGGCGTCCAGGGCGGCGGGCGAGGGCTGGCCGGCCGGGGCCTTGGCCTGCTCCTCCAGCAGCTGGGCGCGGGCCACCAGGGCCTCGTAGCTGCCGAGCCGGCCGAGCACCTGCTGGACGGCGCTCTGGCCGGCCGGGTCGGCGGCGGCGGCCTGGGCGGCCTGCTGGAGGTCGCCGTCGGCCTGCGCACGGCGCTGCTCGTAGGTGTCGAGAGTCTGCTTGCGCAGCGTCGTGTAGTCGGGGTCGGCGCCGACCAGCAGCAGGTTGGCGGCCTGGGCGTCCATGTCGCTGAGCGCGAAGTAGAGGTCGGCGGCGCGGGTGGCCTGCGGGGCGGCCCGGTGGCCGATGGTGTCGGTGCCGTCGCGGGCCCCGCCGAGGACGGTGGTGGCGGCCGCGCCGAGGCCGATCAGGGCGGCCAGGCTGAGCGCGGTGAGGCCTCGGACCAGGCGCGGGGTGGTCCAGTAGGCGCGGCCGCCGACCGTCCGCGCGCCGTGCCGGAGCCGGGCCAGGGCGCTCGGGCGGGGGGTCGGGGCGGCCGTTGTCCGAGTCGCTGTCCGGGCCGTTGTCCTGGCCGTTGGTCCGGCTGGGGCCGGCTCCCCCGCCGGATCGGTTTCCGTCCCCGGGGCCGCCTCCCCCGTGGTGTCCGTCGTGCCCGCTGCCGAGGTGGTCATGGCCGCACGTTCCTCTCCCCCGCTGGACGGTCCGCCGGGGTTTCCTGCTGAAACCGGAGCAGAACCGTTTCTCTCCGCCGGGCGACGCTAGTGCCGCGCCACCCGCGGGAAGCCGTCTCCTGACGGCTCCTTGACACCGCCGGGCGCCGTTCTTGACGCATCCTTAGCGACCGTCCCCGGCGCCCGGCGGTGTCCGCCGGTTCGCGGCGGTTCGCGGCGGTTCTCGACGGTGGTGAGTGGTGATGGGTGGTGGCGATGGGCGGTGGCCCGCGGTGGTGGGCGGGTCAGCCCTGCCCGGCCCGGCGGCCGCGGTTCGCCGTGTTCTTCCGCCGGGCCCTCTTCTTGCGGGCGCGTTTGGACATCGCGTGCTCTCCGATTCCGGGGAAGGACTTCAAGCGGCCTGGCCGACCAACTGGTCCGCCAGCTTGACCAGGCGCTTCAACGAGCGCTCCTCCTGGGCGGCCTGCGCCACCGGCGCCACCGAACCGCCGTCGTAGTAGGCGCCGTTGGCGACCGCGACGTCCGGCAGGCAGAGCCGGACGACGGCCGCCGCACCCTCCGCCGCCGGCGCGCCGGCCCGCCCGTACAGCGGCAGCAGCGCCGTGTCGCACAGGCCCGGGTTGAGGCTGACGGCGGTGATGCCGGAGCCGGCCGGGGCCATGTCGGCGGTCGCCATGGTGAGCGCGAGCTGCGACTGCGCGTACGCGGCCACCCGTGAGTACCTCTTCACCCGGTGCGGGTCCGACCAGTTCATCGACGCCGTCCGGTGCAGCGAGGACGAGACGTTGACGATCCGGGCGTCGCCGGATGCCGAGAGCGGCGCCCTCAGCAGCCTGGCCAGCAGGTGCGCGGCCAGGAAGTTGACCTGCAGCGAGACCTCGTTGCCGTCGTCGGTCAACGTGCAGCGCTCGGGCGCCATCGCGGCGGCGTTGTTGACCAGCAGGTCCAGCGCCGGGTAGTGCTTGACGACCGTGCCGGCCAGCACCGCGACCTCCGAGAGGCGGGTGAAGTCGGCTGCCAGCTCGACGAGTTGGTCCCGGCGGGCGCCGGCGTCGACCAGCCGGGCGACGGCCGCCTCGGCCTCCGGGGTGGTCCGGGCGTGCACCAGCACGGTGGCGCCCAGCCCGGCGAGCAGCCGGGCGGTCTCCCAGCCGATGCCGGAGGAGGCGCCGGTGACGAGGGCGGTACGAGCGGACAGGGCGGATTCGGACATGACCGTTCCCAGGGTGCGGGGCACCGCCGGCCCTGTCCGGGCCGGGGTGCGGGCTCAAAAGACCTGATGAGATGCGGAACTCGCGCGCCCGCCCACACCCCGCGCCGATCGGGCGACGGGGTGGGGCGCGGCACGTGCCGTGCCCTCCGGCGGGGAGGCGCGGATCAGCGCACGGCGATGGCGGCCGCGGCGACGCGGACCGGCGGCCGCGGATGCGGCGGGCGGTCGTGGTGGCGTGCCGGGCGGTTCATGCTCCTCATCCAACCGGCGGGCGCGGACCGGGGCAAGCGCCACGCCGCCGCCCTGACGAATCCCTGACGCCGGGCGAACACCCGTGCGGCCGGCGCCGGTTGCCGCCGCCGGTCAACCCGCACCGGATTTCGGCGCACGGCGGAGCCGGTCGCGAGCACCGCGCCCGAGCCGACCGCGCCGCGCCCCGCCCCGCCCCGCTGTCAGAGCCAGTTGCGGCGCTTGAAGACCACGTACAGCCCGGTGCAGACCAGCGCCATCAGCCCGATCGCGAACGGGTAGCCGAACGCCCACTTGAGCTCCGGCATGATCTCGAAGTTCATCCCGTAGACGGTGCCGATCAGCGTCGGCGCGAAGAGGATCGCCGCCCAGGAGGAGATCTTCTTGATCTCGTCGTTCTGCACGTGCCCCGCCTCGGCGAGCTGCTTCATCTCCTCGTTCTGCCGCTGCGAGACCAGCGTCGCGTTCACGGTCAGGATGTTCTGCAGCATCTGCCGGAAGCCGTCCACCCGCTCGGCGGCGTAGGTGGCGTGGTCGGCGACGTCGCGCAGGTAGCGCTGCAGCTCGTCGTCGGTGCCGTACTTGCCGAAGCCCGCCTCCAGGCTCCTCATGATCTCCAGCAGCGGCCGGGTCGCCCGCTGGAGCTCGATCACCTCGCGGGACAGCTCGTAGATGCGCCGGGAGACCTGCGGGTCGCCGCCGAACACCTCCGTCTCGATCTCGTCGATGTCGTGCTGGAGCCCGGCGATCACCGGCGCGTAACCGTCCACCACCGCGTCCAGCACCGCGTACAGCACCGCCTCCGGGCCGAGCGCGAGCAGGTCCGGGTCCGTCTCCAGGCGGCGGCGCACCGCGGACAGGTCCGGCGCCTGGGAGTGGCGGACGGTGAGCACGAAGTCGGGGCCCACGAAGAGGTGGATCTCGCCGAAGTCGACCTCCTCCGCCTCGTCCAGGTAGCGCGCGGCGCGCAGCACCACGAACAGCGTGTCGCCGTAGCGCTCCAGCTTCGGCCGCTGGTGGGCGACGATGGCGTCCTCGACGGCCAGTTCGTGCAGGTTGAACCGGTCCGCCGCCTCCAGCAGCTGCGCCTCGGCCGGGCGGTACAGGCCGATCCAGGCCATCGCGCCGGGCCGGTCGGGCAGTTCGCGGTAGATGTCGGCGAGGTTCGCCGGTGCGTCGATCCGCCGCCCGTCCCGGTAGACCGCCGCGTCCACCACCGAGCGTTCCAGGGTGACCGGCTCGACGGGCTGGTCGGGCCGCGGATCCATCGAGTGCTCCGGCGCCGGCTGCGTGTCGACGGGGCCGGAGCCCCCGGCGGGGCGGGAGAACGGACGCTTGCTCGCGCGCACGGCGCGCACACGCCAGTCGGACATGGCGGATACCTCCACGGTGGGTGCCCGGGCCGCCGTCCGGGGACGGCGGGCCGGAGGCGCCCGGCCGGCCACCACGCGCACGGCGCGACCGGCGGCACCTCGTCGAGGACGAGGTCAGCGCCGCGCGGGAGCCGTACGGGAGGAGGAACGCCGGGTGCCGCGAATGGTGCGGGACAACCGGGGGCGGGGCCGACTTCGACCCGGACTACTGCACTCCACGGCTCTCACCTCCTCGGCTCCGCGCGCCCGCGCACCGAAAGGGGGGCCTGCACAACTCCCGCCGAGTGTAGTACCCGCTCCCGGGTGCCTCCCACCGCCCGCCCCCGGGGGCCCGCGCGGCAACGTTCCGGGCCGGTCGTGCGCCCGGCGCGTTCGGGCTCCAACGGCCGCCCGCACCCTGCCCGTTCGTCCCGCCGATGCGACTACGGGGCCGCCACCGCCCGACTACGCTACGTGTCATGACTTCTTCGGAAACGGCCCCCGGGCGGGGCACGGCGGTGGTGATCGGCGGCGGACTGGCCGGCACGGTGGCGGCCTGGGCCCTGCGCGGGTTCGCCGAGCGGATCGTGGTGGTGGAGCGGGACCGCTACCCGGCGGAGCCCACGTTCCGGGCCGGGGTGCCGCAGGGCCGACACGCGCACCTGGTGCTGGAGGCCGGGCACCGGGCGCTGGAGGAGATGATGCCCGGCATCAAGAAGGAGCTCACGGAGGCGGGCGCGATGAGGGTCGCCGTCTCGGGCGATCTGAAGTGGCTCAGCTCGGCGGGGTGGATGGCGCAGTACCCGGCGCAGCTCGCCTTCCTCTCCTGCACCCGGCCGGTGCTGGACAAGGCGGTGCTGGACCGGGCCCGCGCCGATCCCACGATCGAGTTCCTGGAAGGCGCCGACGTGGTCGGCCTGCTCGGGTCGGCCCGCACGGTGACCGGCGTCAAGGTCCGCGACCGCGGGCCAGAGCGCGGCGAAGTCCGGGAGATCCCGGCCGAGTTGGTGGTGGACGCGGCCGGCCGCACGACCTCGGTGCCGGACTGGCTGGCGGAGCTGGGCCACCCGCCGGTGCCCGAGGAGCGGGTGGACGCGGGCGTCGCGTACTCCTCCCGGCTGTTCCACCGCCCGGCCGGCGTCGACATCGGCTACAAGGCGATATACCTGCAGACCAAGGCCCCCGACGCGCCCCATCTGGGCGTACTGCTGCCGGTCGAGGGCGACCGCTGGATCGTCAGCGTCGCCGGCATGCGCGGCGCCGAACCCGAGCCCGGCGAAGCCGGGTTCACCAAGCAACTGGCCCGGCTGCGCGACCCGAGCATCCGCGAGGCGCTCCAGCAGGCCGAGCCGGCCGGCGAGGTGCGCGGCTTCGTCCCCGGCCCCGGCATCCGGCGACACTACGAACGCAGCGCCCCGGACGGCCTGGTGGTGGTCGGCGACGCCGCCAGCACCTTCAACCCGGTGTACGGGCAGGGCGTCACCGTCGCCCTGTTCTGCGCCCGCGAGCTGCGCCGCACCGCCCTGCGCCACGGCGGCATCGGCCACGCCACGGCCCGGGACGCCCGGCGTGCGATCGCGGCCGTCTCCAAGAACCCGTGGGTGATGTCCTGCACCGAGGACGTCCGCTTCGCCGCCACCACCGGCGGTCCCTCCGGCGCCCTCCTCGCGTTCCAGCACCGCTTCCTCGACAAGGTGCTGGCCGGCGCCGCCCACGACCCGGCGGTCACCGCCGCGTTCCACGAGGTGATGTCGCTGGTCGCCCCGCCGACGCTGCTGTTCCGCCCGTCGCTCCTCGCCGCCATCCTGCGGAGCTGACCGGCCGGGGGCGCCCTCGGGCGAGGAGAGCCGGCCTGCTCCGCGCGGGCTGCCGACCAGGGGCGCGCCCGGACCGCCGTGCGCCCCGCCGGAACCGTCAGACGGGCTCCAGGTGCGCGGCCACGTACGGCACGGCGACCTGCTCCAGGGCGCCGCGGCCGAACGCCGGGTGGACGTTGACCTCGAAGACCACGCCGCCGCTCTCGGCGGCGAGGTCGACACCGGCCAGCGGCAGGCCCAGGCAGGCGACCGCGCGGATCGCCAGGTCCGCGAGCCCCCGGGGCAGTTCGGCGGCGGCGAGCGGGGCGGAGACGGCGCCGCGGCTCTCGTTGCAGGGGGCGTCCGGATCCGCCTGCACGTGTTCGACGACCCGGACCACCCGGCCGTCGAGCACCACCACCCGGTACTGGTGGCGGCGGCCGTCCGGGGTGAAGTTGCGGGCGTCCCGGGCGATCAGCCAGTCCGCCCCGTCGTGCTCGTAGTGCCGTGCGGCGGAGGCGAGTTGGGCGTGGGTGGTGACGTGGAAGACGTCGTCGCCGCCCATCCCGACGCAGGGCCGGGCCCAGACGTCGCCGCCGAGCCGGTCGAAGGCCTCGGCGGCGGCCCGCGGGCTCGGCCGGGACAGCGAGACGGTCGGCATGTGCGCGACGCCGTCGCGGGTGAAGCGGGCCACCGTGAGGTCCTTCTCGGTGGCCGCCCGCCAGGCCTGCACATCGGTTCCGAGTGAGCGGGCACCGTGCGCGCCCAGCAGCCGCTGGAAGGGCGCGAAGTCGCGCCGCCGGTGCGGCGGGATCTCGTAGACCACGACGGCGTCGGCCGCCACGCTGCGGCCGTCCGCCTCCAGGCGCAGCCCGCCCTCGTCGTCGGGGCGGATCCGGCCGCCCCCGCCGGTCATGAAGTGCCGGGCGTCGAGCAGCACGGGCGCCCGGCCGGTGACGGCCCGGGCGGCGGCGACGAGGACGTCCCGGCTTCCTTCGGTCGAACTGTGATCAGTCAGGAGAACGAGCTCACGTCGACCCATGCGGGTCATGGAAGCGCGGGGTCCGCGCCCCGGCAAGGGGGCCCCACGAGCCAACACCCGCCCCACTGGCCGAAACCCGCGCGGACGCGGTGCGCTCCCCCGGTAATTCGGGTGCGGACGCTCCACCCGCCCCGCTACCCTGGCCACATGTCTACGCCCCGAATTTCCTAGCCGACGGACCCGCCTCCACACCACCCGTGTGTCCGTTCGCTGTTTCGGAGCGCTATCCCATGATCACCACCCGTGGTGTCGACCTGCGCGTCGGCGCCCGCCTCCTGCTGTCCGACATCACCGTCCACATCGCCCCCGGCGACCGGATCGGCCTGGTCGGCCGCAACGGCGCCGGCAAGACCACCCTGCTCGCCACCCTCGCCGGACAGCTGCCGCCCGCCGCCGGGACGGTCACCCGCACCGGCCCCGTCGGCTACCTCCCGCAGGACTCCCGCGCCGCCGACCCGTCCGCCACCGTCACCGACCGCATCCTGTCCGCCCGCGGCCTGGCCACCGCCGTCCGCGCGCTGCGCGCCGCCGAGGAGGCGATGGCGCAGGCCGACGGACCGCACGACCAGCGCCGGGCGATGGACGTCTACGTTCGCGCCGAGGCCGAGTTCCAGTCCCGGGGCGGCTACGCGGCCGAGGCCGAGGCCGCCCGGGTCGCAGCCGGCCTCGGGCTGCCCGCCCGGGTCATGGACACCCCGGTCGGCACCCTCTCCGGCGGCCAGCGCCGCCGGGTCGAGCTGGCCCGGATCCTCTTCGCCGACCACGGCACCCTACTGCTCGACGAACCCACCAACCACCTCGACGCCGACTCCGTCGCCTGGCTGCGCGGCTTCCTCGCGTCCCACCAGGGCGGGCTGGTCCTGATCAGCCACGACCTCGGCCTGCTCGCCGACACCGTCAACCGGGTCTTCCACCTCGACCCGCAGCGCGCCGCGATCGACGTCCACAACACCGGCTGGCGGGCCTACCTCGACCAGCGCGCCGCCGACGAGCGCCGTCGCACCAGGGAACGGGCCAACGCCGAACGCAAGGCCGCCGCCCTGCACGCCCAGGCCGACCGGATGCGGGCCAACGTCGCCACCGCCACCAGCGCCCGCAGCATGGCCCGCCGCGCCGACCGGATGCTCGCCGACCTCGAACCCGCCCGGCAGGCCGAACGGACGGCCCGGATCCGGCTGCCCGAACCCGCCCCCTGCGGCCGGATGCCGCTCGGCGCGATCAGCCTCGCCAAGGCCTACGCCGGCCGCCCGGTGCTCACCGGCCTCGACCTGGCCGTCGACCGGGGCAGCCGGATGGTCGTGCTCGGCCTGAACGGGGCCGGCAAGACCACCCTGCTGCGCGTCCTGGCCGGCCACGAGAGCCCCGACACCGGGCGGGTGGTGACCGGCCCGGGCCTGCGGCTCGGCTACTTCGCGCAGGAGCACGACACCCTCGACCCGGCGCGCAGCGTCCGCGACAACCTCGCCCAGGCCGCGCCCCACCTGAGCGACGGCGAACTGCGGCACGTCCTCGGCGCGTTCCTGTTCCGCGGCGACGACGCCGACAAGTCGGCCGGGGTCCTCTCGGGCGGTGAGAAGACCCGGCTGGCGCTGGCCGGCCTGGTCCACTCCGGCGCCAACGTCCTGCTGCTCGACGAGCCCACCAACAACCTCGACCCGGCCTCCCGGGCGGAGGTGCTGGCGGCGGTCGGCACCTACCCGGGCGCGATCGTGATGGTCACCCACGACCCGGGTGCCATCGAGGCCCTGCGACCCGACCGCGTCCTGCTCCTCCCCGACGGCGACGAGGACCTGTGGCACGACTCCTACCTGGAGCTGGTCGCCCTGGCGTGAGCGGCGCCGCCTGACGCCGTCGCGTGACAGCGCCACCTGCCAGCGCGGCTGCGCCCCGCCGGTCTCCCCGGCGGGGCGCAGCCGGGCCTGAACCGCCCTACGGCCTGCGCGCCTCGATCAGGAAGCGCGCGGAGTGGGCGACGAACGGCCCCTCCGCCCGGATCAGGGCGTCCAGTTCGCGCAGCCGGTCCAGGTAGGCCGCCACGGTGAAGCCCGGGACCATCCAGATCACCTTCCGCAGGATATGGCGGGACTGACGTTTCCGCCCAGCTCAGGGGCATGATCGACCATCCGGAGTCAGCAAAAGGTCAGCAAGACTCCCGGAGGTTCCAACCACCATCGCGACCACAGGCCTCACCCGCGGCATGGGCAGCTTCTGCAAGGAGTGCGAGCACCCCGAGTCCCGCTGGAGCAAGTACCCGCACGAGTACAAGATCAGGTACCGCAACGCGGCAGGACGCCAGACGGAGGAATCCGGCTTCGCCACTCAGGACAAGGCCAAGCGAGGAGGCCGTCCGCAACAGCTGGAACACTGCGGCCGCCGGGGGCTCCTACGTCGTCTCCGCCGCACCTTCCACCTGGTACACAGACTTCCGCGCCGACATCGCACGCATCGACGTACCGGTCCCGATCCTGCACGGCACCGGCGACCGCATCCTGCCCGTCGACAACACCGGACGGCCCTTCCGCCGGGCACTGCCGTCCGCCGAGTACGTCGAGGCGGCCGGCCCGGGGGCATCCCCGGGCCGGCCGGCCTGCTGGTGCGGAGCGTCGTGGTGCGGTGCGTCCGGACCCGGCCCGGTCGGGTCGGGTCGGGTCCGGACGCGGGCTCAGTACCTGGTCTTGATCTCGCTCCGAGGGTACGGCAGCGTCCAGTAGTGCTTCTGCCAGATGCCGAGGGTGAGGATCACCCCCTTGCTGCCCCGGCGGTTGTTGGCCTCCGCGATCCCCTTGCCCATGCTCTTGACCAGGAAGCCGAGTGCCTTGAGGATGCCGCCGATGATCTTCGCCACGAAGTGCGGGAAGAGTCCGACGATCAGGCCGATGATGCTGCTGATCGAGCCGGTGTTCTTCAGCAGCTTGGCGACGCGGGCGGCGCCCGCCTTGCTCATGGTGGCGTTCCAACTCTTCAGCCAGCGCAGACCGTCGAGGTCGGCCATGGTGATCGGGTCGACCGGGTAGCCGTAGGCGTTCGGCGAGCCCTCCAGGACCGGGTCGGTCTGGAGGAAGCGGCCGGTGGCCGGGTCGTAGACCCGGACCCCCATGAGGATCAGGCCGCTGAGCGAGTCGCTGGCCCGCAGTTCCCCGCCGTGCCAGCCGTACTCGGTGGTGCCGGTGGCGTCGGCGACGTTGCCGTACTCGTCGTAGTGGTAGACGGCGAGGTCCTGGGTGCCGTCGGGCGACATCTGGACCGAGGCGTCGCCGTGCAGGTTGGTGAGGACCAGGACCGCGCCGCCGTCGGTACCTGTGGCGGCCACGAGCTGACCGCCGAGGTCCGTGACGTTGCGGGTGAGCTTGCCGTTGACCTCGCTGGTCCAGGTCGGCTTGTCGTCGGTGCCGTCGTAGTGGTGGGTGGCCCGGGCCGTGACGGTCCAGGTGCCGTCCTCGCCCCTGGTCTCCGTGGTGGCCGTCGCGAGGCGGCCCGCGGCGTCCAGGTCCCAGGTCTTGCGGGTTCCGCCGAGCGTCTCGCTGCGGATCAGGTCGGTGGCGTGGTAGCTCAGCTGGGTGCCCCGGGGCAGCGTGGTGGTGCGGCCGAAGGCGTCGTACGCGTAACCGGGGTCGGTGATCCGGTCCGCGGCGTCGTAGCCGTGGTTCTCGGCGGTGGTGACGGCGTCGGCGGTGGCCGGGTCGCAGTCGTCGCCGACCGTGGTGCGCTTGGTGCGGTTGCTGCTCCGGTCGAATGCGTAGCTGCGTGTGGCGCAGTCCAGGCCGTTGCCGGAGACGGCCTTCAACAGGCGGCCGGCGGCGTCGTAGGTGTAGTCCTCGCTGGTGCTGTTGCCGTCGGTCTGGGTGCGTCCGGCCTGCTGCCCGTGGACGGTGAAGCCGGCGGTGTCGGCGAGCAGGACGGTCCCGGCCTGGGTGGCGTAGGTCTTGCCGGTCTGGATGCCCCGGCTGTCGTAGGAGCTGGTGAGGGTGTTGCCGCCGGGCAGCGTCTGGGAGACCAGGCGGCCCTCGACGTCGTAGCCGGCGGTGAAGGTGCCCGCGACCGAATCGGTCATGCTGGTGGGCAGGCCGCGCGGGTCCTTGGCGGTGTCGTAGCCGTAGGTGACGGTGGAGGGCACCGAGTCGGACTTCTTCACCACCCGGTCGAGCCGGTCGTACTCGGTGGTGGTGACGCTCCCGGCGCCGTCGTCGTAGGAGACGGGGCGGCCGAGCCGGTCGTAGCCCTGGGTGACGGTCGCCGTCCCGTTGCCGGTGGTCGACGGCTGGCCGGTGGCCTGGTCGTAGCCGTACACGGTGTCGGGCACGGCGGTGCCGGTGCCGCCCGTCACGGAGACCTTGGTCGGGCGACCGGCGCCGTCGTAGGTCCGGGTGGTGGTGCGGGTGACGCCGTTGGCGGACTCGGTGAGGACGGTGACGTTGCCCCAGCGGTCGTACTGGTACGTCTTGGTCGGCAGCTGCGCGGGGGCGCTGCCTCCGGTGACCGCCGCGGCCGGGGCGGTGGAGCAGACCAGCCCGGCCCATTCCGGGCGACCCGCGCACGAGCCGGTGGCGCCGGTGCCGTAGTAGGTGGTGACGGTGGTGCCCGCGTCCGAGCCGTCGGAGTTCGGGCGGGACTGCGAGACCACGCGGCCGCTCGCGTCGTAGCCGGTGGCGGTGGTGATCTTCAGACCCATCGGGTCCTGGACGGACCGGGTGGGCAGGCCCTGGGCCCAGTCGTAGCCGGTGGCGGTGGTGCGCACGTCCGCGTCGGCGGCGTAGCCCTCGATCCTGGCGCCGACCGCGACCGAGGTCTCCCGGTCACTGACCGCGGCGTTCGCCGGGCGGTTCTCGTCGTGGGTGGTGACGGTGTGGGCGCGGGCCGGGACCTCGTCGCCCGCGACCAGGGCGGGGCTGGTGCCGGAGGCCGCCAGGTCGTGCTCCAGGGTGACGAGCTGCAGCGGGTCGTACTGCTCGACCAGTCGCTTGCCGTCCGCCGAGTACACCGACAGGGCGGACAGCATCTGGGCGCGGTCGGCGGTGGAGCGGCCGGCGATGCCGAGGGCGCGCAGTTTGCCCAGGCCCTCACCGGTGGCGGCCAGGGCCAGGATACGGTTCTCGGCCGAGAGGGTTCGCACCGGGCTGCCGTGGGCGTTGTACTCGGTGGTGACGATTCCGCCGCCGGGGGTAGCGATGTTGACCTCGCGCCCGGAGGCGTTGGTGTAGGTCACCGAGGCGCGGGCGTAGGCGGCGGTGCCGAGGGCCTTGCCGTCGTGGCCCGCCGGTACGGCGTCGGGCGGCAGTACGGCGGTGGCGTCGGTCGGGGCGTCGCTCTGGCCCCAGGCGGCGACGTCGGAGGGGCCCAGCGGGTACGGGGCGTTGGCGCCCGACAGCGGCACGTCGTACACCATCGAGGTGGTCGCGGTGCCGTCGGTGACGTCCTTGCTGCCCTGCTTGAGGGTCGCCCGGGAGGCGGCCAGCAGCATGCCCTCGCCTGCGGTGGCGGCGTTGCCGGCCTTGCCGTACTCCAGCGTCCAGGGCAACTCTCCGGGCTGGGCCTCGGTGGCGACCCGGCCGGCGGCGTCGTAGGTGTAGACGGTCTTCAGCGCGGGACTGATCAGCGGGTCCCAGACCTCGCGCAGGCGGCCCTGCTCGTCGTAGGCGTACTGGGAGACGGCCACGGGGGTGGCGCTGCTCGCGGCGGGCTCGGTGGACCACAGCCGGATCTGCTTCACCTGGCCGGCCACGTCGCCCAGGGCGGCCGGGGTGGCGGTGGTGGCGGTGGCGTAGACGTACTCCAGAACGCGGCAGCCGGCGGTGGCGGGCGCGGCGGCGCAGTCGGCGGAGGCGGTCCCGGCGGTCGGCGCGATGACGTACTTGGGGCGGGCCAGCGTCCGGCCGCCGGCCACGACCTTCTCCGAGACCACGGAGGTGGTGGAGTCGGCGCTGGGCAGCGAGGAGCCGGTGGCCTGCCAGGTGGTGGCCGCCGGGTCGACCTTGCCGAAGGTGACGGTGGTACCGGCGGTGTCCTTCAGCGTGAAGGCGCCGGTGAACGCACCGCTCAGGGTGAGGTCCGCCGCGCCCGGCTCCGGCTTCCAGCCGCCCGCGCCGGTCGCGGTGAAGCCGATCTCACCGCCGGCCGAGGAGACCACCGACACCGAGGTCGGAGAGGTCTGGCGGACGTAGGAGTAGGCGGTCTCGGTGAGTTCGGCGGTGGTGCCGGAGCTCCACTGCGGGCCGAAGATCGCCGCCTGGCCCTCCTGGGCCGAGCCGTTGAGCGGCCGGCGGGAGGAGAACGAGCGCTCGGCGCTCAGGCCGAAGCCCTGGGCGTCGGTGGCCGAGAGCGTGAGGTCACCGGTGAGGGTGTTGACCTGGCCGGGGCCGACCGGGGTCTCGGGGGCGTCGCCGGCGTGCCGGTCGACCGTGACGGTGGTCGGCTCGGTGGCGTCGGTGGCGGTGCCGTCGGTGAACACTGCGCGCACGTCCACCGGGCCGTTCTCGGCCAGGGTGTCGGTGATGTTCCAGGTCAGCGCGGCCGGCTTGCCGGCGGAGGCGGCGAACGGCCAGGCGGCCACCGGCTTGCCGTCGGTGGTGGCGACGTTGGCGACCGGCACGTCCTTCCAGGCGTCGGTCTCACCGCGGCGGTACTGGTAGCGCACGCCGGTGTAGGTGCTGTTGCCCTCCGCCTGGAGCGAGGTGCGGCGGGCCGGGCGCTCGCCGGGGCCCGGGGCCACCAGGGCGGAGCCCTTGCCCGCGTAGAAGGCGTGGGTCTTGTCGGCGGAGACGTTGCCCGCCGCGTCGCGGGTGTGCGCGGTGACCTTGTGCGCCCCGGCCTTGAAGGTGAGCTTGGCCGAGACCGGCGCGCCGGTGGTCGCCACCGTCGCCCAGGCGCCGCCGTCCAGCCGGTACTGGACGTCCTTCACGTCGCTGGTCGGCGGGGTGAAGGTGAAGGTGCCGCTGTAGTCGCCGTTCGCGTCCGGGGAGCCCGCCCACTGGCCGGCCGGGAAGTCCGTGGAGGAGACGGTGGTGGCGCCCGGCGCCGTGGTGTCCACGGTGAAGGTGCGGAAGCCCGACCACGCGCTGTTGGCGGTGCCGTCCCAGGACCGCGAGCGCCACTTGTAGGCGCCCGGCACCAGCGCGGTGCCCGGCGTCCAGGTGAAGGTCGAGCCGGAGGCGGCGAGGCCGGTCCGGCCGGACTGGAGCGCCGCGGTGCCGGTGGACGTCCAGACCTCGAAGTCCAGGGCGATGTTCCCGCCGTCCGGGTCGGTCGCCTTGGCGGACAGCGTCGGCCTGGCCTCGTTGGTCAGCGCGGCGTTCGCCGGGGAGACCAGGGTGGAGACCGCCGGCGGGGTGTTGTACGTCACCGACAGGTACGGGGTGTTGGACGACGCGTTGCCGGAGTTGAACTTCTTCCAGCCGTATGGGTCGGCCTCGTCGGTGGCCCGGATGCCCAGGGTGTTGTTGGCGTTGCCGTTCCCGGCCCAGGCCTTGACCAGGGCGGTGATGTCCTGGTTCACCCAGCCGTCGTTGCAGGAGCTTGAGTAGCCCTTGGTCGCGGTGGAGGTGGCCCACTTGCGGTTCCAGTTGGGCTGCGCCGTCCAGCGGGTGGCGGTGGTGGCGCTGCCGGTGTCCCAGACCTCCCAGCTCTTCGCCGTGCAGGACCAGCTGTGGAAGTTCCACAGGTTGAGCTTGCCGCCGGTGATCTGCTTCCCGCTGATCTTCGCCATCGGGAACTGCAGGAAGGAGCGGGCCACCTGGCCGGAGCCGTTGTTGCCCAGCTTCAGCTCGGTCTGCGCGGAGACGTCGGTGCCGTAACCCTGCTGCACGAAGGTGTCGAAGCCGACGCCGATGTTGACCGCGGGGTCGACGGTCACCGGGTAGACGGTCCTCGGGTCGGTCAGGAAGGCGGCGTCCGGGGTGAGCGTCAGATCGATCGCGTCGCCGTCCTGGGTGACCTTCAGCCCGACCGGCGCGGTGCGGGTGTGCTCGCCGCTGCGCTCGTCGACCTGCGCGTCCCACATCACCGGCGCCGGGAGCTGGCCGGCCTCCTGGCCGGTCTTCGGGTCGAGGAACGACACCGAGCCGTCCGGGTTCTGCCGGGCCCGGAGGCCGTCCGCGTCGAGGGTGAGCGTGACGCTGCCGTTGGCGGCCACCGCCGAGCGGTCCTTGAGCTCCAGGAACTGCTCGAAGCCGGTGCGGGTGGACTCGATGACGAGGTCGGTGGCGGTGAGCGCGTCCGCGTACCGGGCGCGGGCGCCGTCCAGCGTGGGGGCGGGCAGGGCGCCGCGCCAGGACAGCGACATGGCGGTGCCGTTGCCGTTGTCCAGCGACACCAGCGGGGTGCTCGGGGCCTTCTGGTCCCCGGCCTGGGCACCGGCGGCCTTGAACGCCGACACGGCGGCGGGCGGGGTGGCGCCGGCCAGGGCGAGGTTGAGCGGGTGGCCCTTGGCCTTGACGCTGCCGTCAGGCTGGCGGGCGAGGTCGACGTCGATCGGCTGCAGGCGACCGGCCGCGTCCTGGTAGCGGACCGGCCCGGAGGCGACGTCCAGGGTGGTGGTGCCGTCCGGGTTGATCCAGGTGGTGGTGGACTCGGTACGCTCGTCGACCACCTCGATCCGACGGTCCTCCAGCCGGGCCTTGAGGTGGGCGGTGGCGAGGTCCTTGGCCTCGGCCGGGCCCAGGGACCGGGTGGGCCGCGGGGCCTGCTCCGTGGTGACGGCGACGGCCTGACCGGTCGTCATGATGACGACGGCCGACTCGGCGGCGAGCACCACGGCCAGGGCGACGGCGGTGTTGCGCAGCGCGGTACGGCGGCGGGTCGGCAAGGGGGACGGCGCGCCGGTTGCGGCCCGGTGCCGTGGCGGTTCGCCCGTGGGGCGTGGCATGGAACTCCTCGATGGTCTGTGTGGGTGACGGTTCTTTGTGGTGTCGACGGTTCGTCGGGTGAGGGCCGGCGGTTCGGGAGGGCCGGTCGTTGGAGGAGAGAGGAAGGATCGACATGACGAGCCCATGAGAGTCATGGCGAAGTAAAGCAATCGCAATGAATCAGCCAAATTGCCAGGCGGTCGAAATCGATCGAAAACCGTCCGGAAGATTGGAAACCATTCGAGCCCGGCTACCGCGGATCGAACGGATGCCGACCCCTGGCGGCCCGTGCCCGGGCCACCAGCGCCCACGCCCTCGAACGGGCCGCCGTCCCGTCAGGAGCGCAGGCGCGCGTGCTCCAGGCCGCCGCCGGGACCGGCACACGACCACAGGGCGGCCTGGACCTTCGCGGCGACCGCATCGCCCGACGGCTAGGCGGAACCGGCCGACAGGGCCAGGTGGACCGGTAACACCGAGGTCAGGACCGCCCGGAGGCCTCGGCGGCAGGCGGGGCGTCCCAACCGATCGACCTGGCGGAGGGGCCGTCCCAGCCGATCCCGCCGCCCGCACCCCCGGCGGCGAGGGCCAAGGCGGCGGAGGCGGTGAGGGTGGCGAGAGCGGGGACGACCGGGGCGGCGAGGGCGAGGGACACGAGGACGGTGGCGAGCGGGCGGACGGACACGACGGAGTCCTGTTCTGTGCGGGAACCAGGGCGAGGGCGCCGGAATTCTGGGTGTCCGGGCTTTGGCGAGAGAGCGCGCACGGCGAATCCTCCCCTCCACGAACCGTCACGGGAAGCGGATCCGGCAGGCAGGATCAGGCCAGGCAGCTTGCTGCAAAGAGGCCCGGACGACCTGGGCGGGGGCGTTGACCGGATCATGCCTTGCAAGGGTGTCCACCCGGCGGAAAGATCGACAACGGGCCGATCGGGAATACCGAATCGACCACGGGGATCGGGGGCGCGGAATGCTGGAACTGCTGGGGTTGGACACCACCGCGGAAGCGGTCTACCGGGAAATGCTCACCGACCCCGACGGAGGGATCGCCGAAATCTGCGACCGGCTCGCGCTTCCCGAGGCCGCCGTGCACACCGCCCTCGACCGGCTCGCGGACCTCACCCTGCTCCGGGCCTCCCGCGATCGGCCCGGCGCGCTGCGACCGGTCAGCCCGGAACGCGGGCTCGACCTCCTGCTGCGCCGACAGGAAGAGGAACTCGCCTGCCGTCAGCAGGAGTTTGCCGCCTCCAAGGCGGCCGTCGCACGCGCCCTGGCGGCGTACGCGACGCTGCGCACCGACACCCCGGTCGGCGGCCGCGAACGGCTCGTCGGGCTGGACGCCATCCAGGAGAAGCTGGAGATGCTGAGCGCCCGGCTGACCACCGAGGCCCTGGCGGTGATGCCCGGCGGCGCCCAGTCCGCGGCCAGCCTGGCCGCCTCCCGCCCCCTGGACGAGGAGGCCCTGCTGCGCGGGGTCGGCCTGCGCACCATCTACCAGGACAGCGTCCACGACGATCCGGCGACCCTCGGCTACGCCCGCTGGCTGGTCGGCCTCGGCGGCGAGGTGCGGACCGCTCCCGTCCTGCCGCCGCGGATGCTGGTCTTCGACCGGAGCACCGCGGTGGTACCGATCGACCCGCAGAACACCCGGGCCGGCGCCCTGTGCACCAGGGAGCCGGGGATCGTCGCCCCGCTGGTCGCCCTGTTCGAACGGACCTGGGAGGCCGCCGTCCCGATCGCCGACGACCGCGCCGGTGGGGAGCCGGTGGGCCTCAGCCCCGGCGAGCGCGAGGTCCTGCGCCTCCTCTCCACCGGACTCACCGACGAAGCGGTGGCCAAGCGGCTCGGCGTCTCGGTCCGCACCGTCCGGCGCCAGATGGCGGCCCTGATGGAACGCCTCGAAGCCGCCAGCCGCTTCGAGGCCGGGCTGAAGTCCGCCCGGCGCGGCTGGCTCTGACCGGGCCGAAGGCGCGGAGGCCGGTCACGGAGAGGCTTCCGAAACGAGAACCGCTTCCGGGAGCAGCTGCACATCGGCGACCACCACACCCCGTACAACGCCGCCCCGAAGGCACCGGCCACGAGGTAGCCCGCACCCCGTGCCTCGGCGGCGGCCCGGAGGCGGACCGCCCTCGGCGCTGGATCGGCTCGGCCGCGAAGCACCGTCCGTCCGCGCACGGGCGGCGCCTTCTCACGTCGGGCCCTGATCGGGAAGGCCCGGGTCGGACGTCCGAACGGTCAGCCGCCGAGAGGGCCCGACACGTCCGCCACGGTGGGTGTACGCCTGCGACCTGCCCTGCGGCGCGGCTGCCACACTGCAGCCATGACAGAGGAAGGGACGGAGCAGGATCGGCCCCGCCGCCGTTCGCCCACCGCCCGCCCACCGGCCCGCACCGGTCACGCGTCCAGTCCGGTCGGCCATCGCGGCAGCAGATCCGAGGTGACGCGATGACCTCCGCGGATCTGGCGATCATCACCGGGCTGGTCTTCGTCTGGGGGATGCTCTCGGCACGACTGGAACGCTTGGACATGACCGCGCCCATCGTGTTCACCTCAGCCGGCGTCCTGCTGACCCACGGCCCGCTGACGCCGCTCGGGATCACCCCCAGCCCGGAAATGGTGAAGGTCCTGGCCGAGGCGACTCTGGCGCTGGTGCTGTTCTCCGACGCCTCCCGGGTCGGGCTGCGCCAGCTACGCCCGGATCTGGGGCTGTGCCTGCGTTTGCTGCTCCTCGGGCTGCCGCTGTCCATCGGACTGGGCACACTTGCCGCCTTCGCCCTGCCCGGGGTGGGGACCGTCTGGCTCGCCCTGCTCGTCGGCTCGGCGCTGGCGCCCACCGACGCGGCTCTGGGTGCGGCTGTCATGGTCGATCCGGCGGTCCCGGCCAGGATCAGACGGCTGCTCAACGTCGAGAGCGGACTCAACGACGGGATCGCGACCCCCGTCGTGCTGGTCGCCATCGCGGGGGCGTCGACCGCCGAACACGTCGGCAGCACCGGACTCGGCAAGGCCGTGGCCGAACTCGCGCTGGGCCTGCTGATCGGCGCTGTGGTCGGCGGGGGCGGCGGCCGACTGATCAAGCTGGGCCGCGACCGCGGCTGGGTGGCGGAGGGCTTCGCCGGCGCCGCGGTCCTGGGCCTGGCACTGTGCTGCTACGCCACCTCGGTGGCGCTGGACGGCAACGGGTTCATCGCGGCGTTCACCGGTGGCTTGGCCTTCACCGCCGCAGGCGGCCCGGCGGCCGCGTTGGTCCCCTTCGTCGAGGAGACCGGTGCCCTGCTCTCCCTGCTGGTCTGGCTGATCTTCGGCGTGATCGCGGTGGTACCGGCGATGGAGGCTCTGACCTGGCAGACGGCGCTGTACGCAGTGTTTAGCCTGACGGTCGTCCGGATGCTGCCGGTGGCACTCGCACTGGCGGGGACCCGTCTCGGCCGACCCGCCGTCCTGTTCCTGAGCTGGTTCGGACCACGCGGCCTGGCGTCCGTCGTCTTCGGACTGCTCGCACTGGAAGACCTCGCCGGGCCCGTGGCTCGGCCCGCTGTCACCGCGATCGCCTTCACGGTGCTGCTCAGCGTCCTAGCGCACGGCCTCAGCGCGGACCCGCTGGCCAAGCGCTACGGACCGCGCCTCGCCGCACCACAGGGAACGCCCGCCTCGCCGGCCGAAATCCCCGAGCGACGCCTCATCCGCCGCACCCCGGCCGACAACCGTCTCAGCGGGCGGTGAGCTCGTCGCCGGCGACGCCGAGGCCCGGCCCCACGCGGGGCGCGCACGGCCGGACCGCTGTCGGGAGCCCAGGCGGCCCGGATTCCGGAGAGGCCGCCTACGCTTCGAGTCCGGCTTCGCCTTCGGCCACGGCGATGACGTACCCGAGGGCCTCGGTGATGTGGGTGGCCGCGGACATGACCCGGGCGGTTCCCACGATCGGAGCGATCGCGACCAGGACGTCCTGCATCTGGGCGGGGGTCAGGTCGGTCTGGATGGCCGGATCGATGTGGGCGAGGTAGGACACCGCCGGTGCGTCCATGGCCGCGAGTGCGGCAATACGGGTGAGGATGAGCATGTCCGGGGGCAGCCCGCACCGCTCGACGGAGTCGAGGGTCATGGCGGCCAGGGTGTCGAGGACGGGGGTTTCGGACGATGTCGCCATGCTGAGCCATCTCCAGGGTGCGCCGGAGCCGACGCGTCAGTAGCGAGAAGGAACCCTGCGTCGCACCCCCTGTTTCAACTCTAGGAACACTCCTGCCGAGACGCATCCCGACTGCACGGGCAGCATTTCGGGGAGGCGGCAGACGCGCACCCGGCACTGGTGCCGATCCGCGCTGAACGCTGCCGGCAGCGTCTTGGGCGCGGCGTCGCCTCCCTGGTCCCGGAGCCTCAACCACCTGCGGATGGGCCGCCTTCGACCGTGGGTGCCGACGGCACCGGAGGGGAGCCTCCCGGTTCGGAATCCAGGAACTCCCGGATCGCGAACCCGGCCAGCACCACGACGACGATCCACAGAACCACGACCGCCGTCGGGTAGTTCCAGGTGGCGAGGACGACCGCTGCCACAACCAGGATGGCGGCGCCGATCCAGCGCTTGCAGCGGTGCACGAAACGGCCCACCGGCCCGAGGCGCATGCCGTGTGACGTCGCCACCTCGCGCAACGCGCCGATCAACGAGCTGCAGGCGCTGCGGACAGCGACGGCGGCCCTGGACGGGCCGATCAGGAACGCGCCGGCAGCCGCCACCAGCGCCGTCACGCCGACGACCCGGATGCCTGCGCGCAGGAAGCGGATCAGTGCGTCGTAGATCGCGCCGGCGGCGGCCTGGGATGCCCCCGGCGGCAGGTGATCGAGGTAGAACGACCGGAAGACCGTCAGCACGGCTCCCAGCAGGAGCATGGTGACGGCCACCCCGAGGGCGGCACCGATCAGGCCGCGACGCCGGTTCACGGCGGTGAACACGCCGGCCGCGGCGATCAGCACCGCGATGACCGGGAGCCAGGACCCCATGATCTCCAGAAGCCGGAAGTAGCTCTTGACCTTGCCGATGTCCTTCGAGGCGAACACCACGAAGCTGGTGTGCACCTCCGGAATCTTCGCGGCGGGTCCGAAGCCGGAGCTCACCAACTGGTCCTTGACCTTGGCGACGATCGGCCCGATATCGATGGCGACCTGGTTGTTCTCCAGCGAGACCGCTCCCCCGCCCTTGCCCGTCAGCGCCTTGTCCAGCGAGGAGTGCACCACCCGGTTCGCGTCGACCCACAGGGTCGCGAACTGATCGCTGGTCACCACCTTGTTCACGGTGGTGCTGACCAACTGCGTGAGGCCGCTGGTGATCGGCCCGCTCAGGCCGCCGATCAGCTTGCCGAGCTCGGGTGGCGCACCCTGCTGGACGGCTGCCTGGGACAGCTCGTTCACCACGGCCTTCACGTCGATCTGGGCCAGGACCTCCGACGTGACCCGATCGGTGAGCGCGGCCTGGACATCCGGATTGCCGGCCAGCGGCGCGACCGTGGCGACGTACCGGTCGGTGTCGCCGACGATCGAGTTCGTCCAGACCGCGATGACCGAGAGCAGCGCCAGTAGAGAGGAGATGACGATCAGGACGACCGCGCCCGACGTACGAAGCCGGTGGTGCCGGTCCCCTGACGGCTGTGCGGACGCCTCCAGGGCGCTGAGACGGTGCCGCAGCTGGTCCAGCTCACTGCGTTCGCCCGTCGAGAGCTCGGCCGGCTCGGGCCGCCCGCCGTGAGCCGACCGCTCGCCCTTGCCATCCGGCGGCCTCGCGTCCCCCGATCCCCCCCCCCGGATCCGGCCCTGACGCATCGGCGGGCATCACATACTCCCTGGGTCAACTGTCCTGGACGAGATGGTTGACGATCGGCTCGCCCCCTCCAGGAAATGCCCGACGTGCCGGGACCGCCACCGGGAGCGCTCACGCAGGTGACCAGCGCAGCCTGCGGCCCAACCAAGACCATCGGCGCCGGGACTTCCGCCGGTCCCGCACTCGACGGGTCCACGTTCTCGGATCGATGTCACCGGCTGCTTCCACCGTGCCGGTTGTGACCCGAATCCGCGGCGTGGCCCGATGAAGAGCTCACCGCGAAGATCCGTGAGTGGTGCTTGTGGAAGCGTCACTCGACTTCGGTGACGGAGCCGTGCACCGCCAGGCCTCGGGTACGGGCGCGATGCGGTGTCCTCTCGAACCCCTCGACGCCCGTGTCGGCCGACTCACCGGGCTGGCCGACACGGCCCCCGGCAGAACGATCCGGGCCTCGCCTCCACCGTCTTCAACCAGGCCGCGCTCCTCGCCTCCGACCTCGCCCTACCCGACTACGCCCGCGACCTGTGCCACCGCCACGCCGCCCTCTACCTCACCCGCGGCCCGCTCCCCTCGACGAGCGCCATCCGCGGCCTGGAGCCGATCGTCAACCTCGCCCGCCTCCACATCCGCGCCGGCCACCACCGCCGCGGCCGCCAACTCCTCCTCGGCCTCTACCGCGCCGTCACCACCGCCACCAAGTCCTCCCTTGACGGCATCACCGTCCCCGCCCACCTCACCGAGACCGGAGAGCAGCGCAGTGAAGTCCGCCAGTGGCTGTGGCGGGTCATCATCGCCGACGGAACCCGCGCCCTCACCTCCACCGGCCGCTGGACGGACGCCTTGCACCACATCGAGGAACACCCCGGCATCGGCCAACGCATCTTCGACGGCCGCCAGGTCGCCATCCTCGCCGCGCCACCACCGCCGGCCTGCCCGGCCTGTTGTGAGCCACAGCGCATATCTGATGGTTCATCAGATATGGTCAGCAAGAGGTCAGCATAGGTACGAGCAGACCCTGCCCAACAAGCCCGGACGCGAGACTCGGCCACTGTCAGCACCCTTACCCGCGGAGGCCCCCAGCTGGAGGCCCATGGGTCCCATCGCACTGGCTGAGCAGGCCGCCCAACACCTATCGAATCGCTCTCGACGCGGGACTGCACGGGACATCTCTCCAGTTCAGAGCACTTTTCGAGCTGTCTCCCGGACAAACGGTGCTCACACTGGCAGGGGCGGCCAGCCGGACCTTCCAGACTTCCCTCGACTCTTCCATATCTGTACGATGCGGACACCGGATCAGTCGATCTACTTGCGCGCCTCCATCAGGAAACGCGCCGAGTGGGCCACGAACGGGCCCTCGGCTCGGATCCGGGCGTCCAGCTCGCGCAGCCGGTCCCGGTAGGCGTCGACGGTGAAGCCCGGGACCATCCAGATCACCTTGCGCAGGAAGTACACCACCGCGCCGATGTCGAGGAACTCCATCCGGAGCCGCTCGGAGCGCAGGTCCACCACCTCCAGCCCGGCGGCCCGCGCGGCGGCGCTCTCGTCCTCCGGGCGGCGGGCCCGGCGTGCCTCAGGCTGCGGGCCGAGGAAGTACTCAACCAGTTCGAAGCCGGACGCCGGCCCCACGTGCTGGGCGCAGTAGGTGCCGCCGGGCCGCAGCACCCGGGCGATCTCCGACCACCAGGCCTTCACCGGATGACGGCTGGTGACCAGGTCGAAGGCCCCGTCGCCGAACGGCAGCGGCGGCTCGTCCGGGTCCGCGACCACCACCACGCCCAGCGGGTGCAGCAGGCCGGTGGCGCGCGCGACGTTCGGCGGCCAGGACTCGGTGGCCGCCATGGTGGCCGGAAGCGCTCCGCGCTGCGCGGGGGCGGGCGCGCCGGGGGCGGACTGTCCTGCGGTGGACTGTCCTGCCGTGGGCTGTCCTGCGACGGGCTTCGCAGCGGCGAGCCGGGCCGCGCCGGCCAGCACCTCGCCGCCGCCCGTCTGGATGTCCAAGGCCGCCGAGGCCCGGCCCAACTGCTCGGCCAGCAGCCGCTGGTAGCCCCAGGACGGCCGTTCCTCGGTGGCGCGGCCGGAAAGCCAGGAGAAGTCCCAGCCGTCCACGGACACCGCCTCGGCCTCGGCGATCAGCTCTTCGAAGGTGCGCATACCGTCATCATCCCGGTGGCCCGCCCGCCCGGCGAACGGTTTCACCCGCCGGGTCGTCCCGCAGACCGACATCCGTGGCTCCACCTACTGGGCCCTCCCCCAGCCCCAGCTCATCACCCTCGCCTCCGAGGCCGGCTTCACCGCCTCCCGCTGGCAACCACCCGCCCTAACGGGCTTCTTCCAATGGGCGGCAGCAGCCCGGATCGGTCGTAGTGGTGCGGGGTCCGCACCGTGACTCCGGCGAATCGGGAGACCTGCCCTGCCGACCAGCTCATCGTTCTTCCCTGGGCCGTGCCGTTCCGCTGTGCCCCACCGTGCGGCCTGACATGGGGTAGGGGCCGAGATTCGCAGCTCAGCGGCCTGCGCCGGGGGCCGGGCCGGTCAGGTCTCGCGCTGCGGGTGGTACTCGGACTCGGGTATGCCGAAGGTCCAGGCGACCCCGGCGCGGGCGGTGCGGGTGCTCGGCGGGACGCGCAGCCAGTAGGTGCGGAAGGTGCCGTCGGGCTCGGCGGTCGAGTTGACGACCTCGATCATGACCACCGGTTCGTCGTCGGGCAGGGTGATCCGCCAGAGCACGCCGGTCTCGTCGCGGTGGATGGGCTCGGCACCGGAGTCGGCCAGGTAGCGCTCGTAGCCGTAGTGCTCCAGCAGGACGCGGCGCAGTTCGGCGTTCTCCTCGGTGCGGATCCGCTCGACGGTGACGTCGGCCAGCCCGGCCAGGAACTCGGCGGGCACGGGCATGCCGCGCCAGGCGTGCAGGGCGAAGCCGTCGGCGTACTCCAGGGCGGGGCCGTCCGCCCGGTCGAGCCGCCCGGCCTCGTCGCGGTGCAGCGCGACGGGGCGCTCGCTGACCAGCGCGACGCCCTGGTACGGCCACCACCAGCCGGTCTCGCGGGCCACCCCGGCGAGAGGCGCGACGGCCTCGGCGCTGCCCCCGCCCGCGTCGGAGGCGGCCTCGAAGGCGGCGAACCAGGGAGCGTCGTGCTGGCCGCGCACGGCGTCGAGCAGGGCGAGCCGGACGGTGGTGCGCCGGGCACGGGCGGCGGCGGCCGCGTCGTCCGAGGCCTCCTCACGGTCGACCTCGGGGGCGAGCCGGTCGAGGACCGCCGTGCGGATGCGGTCGGCGAGCGGGGTGGTGACCGGGCCGAGCTCGCCACCGGTGAGTGCCCAGTGCGCCGCCCACCCGGCCGCGCCGACCTCCTCGACGGCCCGCCGCCGGGCCTGTTCCCAGGGCCCGGTGCGCACGGCCTCGCGCACGCTCACCGCGCCGGCGGCCCGCAGCTGCAGCGCCGCCTCGGCGGCGGCGAACGGCGAGCCGAACCAGCGGACGGCCGCGGGCTCGGGCAGCCCGGCCGCCCGGTAGGCGGCCCGGACCGCGTGCTCGGCCGCCGACCGGGCGGCCGGACCGGTGGCCGCCGCAGCGGCCCGCCAGCGGGCCGTCACCTCGGCGGGCCCGGCCGTCACCGCGCCCGCCGGGCGGTCGGGAATCGTCGTCTCCATCGTCTGCTCCGTTCCCGGCCGGGCTCCCCGCCCGGCCGCCTGCTTCCGTTCCGTTCGGCACTGCGTGTTCCACGCCGCACGTTCCGCGTTGCACGCCGCGCCCGCCCACCCGTCTACGCGCCGCCTGCCGTCGCCCGACGCCGGGCCACCCGCCCGGCTGCCAGTCCGTCAGCCGTCGGCCCGCTCGTCGGGCCCCGCGTCAGTCCGCGACCACCCGCACTGCGCCCGGGGTGTACTCGCGCTGGCGCACCACCCGGTACCAGCTCTTCGGCAGCGGTATCGCCGCATGCTCCTCGTGCACCACCCGGCCGCCCTCGGGCAGGTGCAGCCAGCCCGCGCCGAACGGACCGGCCTCCCGGCGCAGTTCCCCGGGACCGACCACGGCGTGCGCGTGACCGGTGACCTCCCCGAGGGCCAGCACCATCCGGCCCCGACCGTCCCGGGGCTGGACGGCCAGCGCGGCCACCCGGGGCGGCACGGCGCCCTCCTCGACCGGCACGATCAGCACATCACCCTGGCGGTACATCAGTCCCCCCTCGCCGTACGGCCGGACCCCGGCGGCTGCCGGAATCCCGGGCTCCGCCGCGCTGTTCGCGGTCACGTTCCGGAGCCACGACCAGAACGTAGGGCACGGGTCTGACAACGCGCCCGGCCCGCCACCCGGCCACCGGATTGTCGGACCCGACTGGTAGACACGTGTTCGGCCCCGACCCCTGAGGAGCAGCGCATGACCGTCAACCACCACATCGAGCAGTTCCACGGTCTCCCGGTCTTCGACTTCGTCCAGGCCCTGGACGAGGCCGCCGACGGCGGCGACGCGGCAGCCGTGACCCTGCCGGAGCCGGCGTCGGCCGCCTGGCGGATCGGCCTGCACTACGACTCCGAGGAGGCCTTCACCGAGCGCTGGCGGCAGTTCCTCGACACGGTCGACACCGAGCGCGTGACGGCCGTGGTGATCGGCCCGTGGTTCTCCGACGAGCCGGAGCAACTCGACGCCGCCCTGGCCGCGATCGTCGAGGCGGCGGGCCGGCTGCCCGCGCTGCGAGGGCTCTTCGTCGGCGACGTCACGTACGAGGAGAGCGAGATCTCCTGGTTGGAGATGTGCGACGTCACCCCGCTGCTGACGGCCTACCCCGAGCTGGCCGAGCTGGTGGTGCGCGGCGGCAACAACCTGGAGCTGACACCCGTGCGCCACGAGGCGCTGCGAGCCCTGCGCTTCGAGGCCGGCGGCCTGCCGGCCCGGGTGGTGCGGGCGGTGGCCGGCTGCGACTTCCCCGCCCTGGAGCGGCTCGAACTCTGGCTCGGCGTCGACAACTACGGCGGCGACGCCACGCTGGACGACCTCGCCCCCTTCCTGGACGGCACACGCTTCCCCGCGGTGCGCCATCTGGGCCTGCAGAACAGCGAGTTCGAGGACGACATCGCGGCCGCCGTGGCGCACGCGCCGGTGGTGGCCCGGCTGGAGTCGCTCAGCCTCGCCATGGGCGTGCTGACCGACCAGGGCGCCACCGCCCTGCTGGAGGGCCAGCCCCTCACCCACCTGCGCGCCCTCGACCTGCACCACCACTTCCTCACCGGGGAGGTGCAGCAGCGCCTCACCGAGGCCCTGCCGGGCGTCGAGATCGACCTCTCCGAGGCCGGAAAGCCCGACGACCGGTGGCGCTACGTCGCCGTGGCCGAGTAGCCGTCACCGACCGCGCGCCCGACGCCGCCGCACCGCCGCACCGACCAGCCCACCACGCCCATCCGTCTGGAACCGACATGACCGTCTCCCTCCACCCCGACCGCTTCCACGACCTGCCGATCCGCGACTTCACCCCCGACGACGGCACCCGCACGCCGCCCGCCGCCGGCTCGGTCGCCTGGCGGCTCGCCCTGGACTACGACGCGAAGCACGACTTCGCGCAGCTCTGGCAGACCTTCCTCGACACCGTCGACCCTGCCGGAGTCCGCGCCCTGGTGATCGGCCCCTGGTGGCGCGGCGACTACGTCTCCGTGGCCGCCACCGTCGCCGCCATCACCGCGGAAGCGGAGCGCCTGCCCGCCCTGGAAGCGCTCTTCCTCGGGGACGTGACCTACGACGAGTGCGAGATCTCCTGGATGGAGATGGGCGACGTCACCCCCCTGCTGACGGCCTTCCCCGGGCTGACCGAGCTGACCGTCCGCGGCGGCACGGACCTGAGCCTCCAGCCCGTGCGGCACGACCGGCTGGCCGCGCTGCGCTTCGAGGCCGGCGGCCTGCCGGCCCGGGTGGTGCGGGCGGTGGCGGGTTCCGAGCTGCCGGCACTGGAGCGCCTGACGCTCTGGCTCGGCGTGGACGAGTACGGCGGTGACGCCACGATCGACGACCTCGCCCCCTTCCTGGACGGCGCCCACCTCCCGAGCCTGCGCCACCTCGGGCTGGCCAACAGCGAGTTCCAGGACGAGATCGCCTCGGCCGTCGCGCACGCGCCCGTGGTGGCCCGGCTGGAGTCGCTCGACCTGTCCATGGGCGTGCTCTCCGACGACGGCGCCGCCGCCCTGCTGGAGGGCCAGCCGCTCACCCACCTGCGCGCCCTCGACCTGCACCACCACTACGTCGGCGAGGAGATGCAGCAGCGCCTCACCGAGGCCCTGCCCGGGGTCGCGCTCGACCTCTCCGAGGCCGAGGACCCCGACGAGGACGAGGACGACGGGGACCGCTACGTCGCGGTCGCCGAGTAGGCGGGTGACGGCACGATGACACCGCGGCTGACCGTCCTCGGCAATCCCGGGCACCGGCGGGTGACGCTGTTCGCCGCCGCCGCCCGGGCCGCCGGGCTGCCCGAGCCCGCCGTCCTGTCCTGGCTGGACGTGCTGCGCGGCGACTACCGGCTGCCCGAGGACGGCCTGCTGCGGATCGAGTCGCCCGGCGAGGAGGCCCTGGTCGACGAACTACTGCGCGGCCCGGCGCTCGGCCCGTCCTACGCACCGACCCGGGTCGAGGGCACGGCCGCCTGGTACGCGGGGGTGACGGCCGCGCTGCGCGAGCTGGCCGGGCGCCCCGGCGTACGGCTGCTGGGCGATCCGGAGGAGATCGCCGTGATGTTCGACAAGCGGCGGGCACACGCGCTCCTCGCCGCCGCCGGGGTGCCGGTACCCCGGGCGCTGGGCGGCGAGGTCACCGGCTGGGAGCAGTTGCGCGGGCGGCTGGCCACGGCCGGCCTGCGACGGGTCTTCGTCAAGCCCGCACACGGCTCCTCCGCCTCCGGGGTGACGGCCCTGCAGTTCGGGCCGCGCGGGCAGGTCCTGGCCACCACCTCGGTCGAGCTGGCCGACGGGCTGCTGCACAACTCGCTGCGGGTCCGCCAGTACCGCGGCGAGCGGGAGGTGGCCGAGATCATCGACCGGCTGGCACCGGACGGGCTGCACGTCGAGCAGTGGATCCCGAAGGCCGCGCAGTCCGGCCGCTCGGCCGACCTGCGCGTGGTGGTGGTCGCCGGCCGGGCCACCCACGCGGTGGTGCGCACGAGCGCGCAACCGATGACCAACCTGCACCTCGGCGGCGCCCGGGGCAGCCTCGACCTGGCCCGGGAGGCCGCCGGGCCCGCATGGCCTGCCCTGCTGGAGACAGCCGAGCGCGCGGCGGCCTGCTTCCCCGGCTCGTTGATGGTCGGGGTCGACGTCCTGCCCACGGCCGGCTGGCGGCGCGCCCTGGTCGGCGAGGTCAACGCCTTCGGCGACCTGCTCCCCAACCTCACCGGCCTGCCCGGCGGCCCCGCCGAGGGCCTCGACACCTACGGCGCCCAGCTCGCCGCCCTCACCGGGGCCACCGGCCGCACCACCGGAACGCCCCTCCCCACCCCGACGGACCACCAGATCACGGAACCCTCCCGATGAACCACCAGACCTCCCCCCACACCCAGGCTCCCGCTCCGACCCCCGACATGAACGCGGTCGTCGGCACGCACGACCTGCTGCTCGTCACGCTCGACACGCTCCGCTTCGACGTCGCCGAGGAGCTGGCCGCCGCAGGCCGGATCCCGCACCTCGCCGCCTTCCTCCCCGGCGGCCGCTGGGAGCGCCGGCACGCGCCCGGCAGCTTCACCTACGCCTCCCACCAGGCGATCCTGGCCGGTTTCCTGCCCACCCCGGCCTCCCCCGACGGCCCCCACCCGCGCCTGTTCGCGGCCCGCTTCGCCGGCTCCGAGAGCACCGCCCCGCGCACCTGGGTGTTCGACGCACCGGATCTGCCGACCGCCCTCGCCGCCGCCGGGTACCGGACGGTCTGCATCGGCGGCGTGGGCTTCTTCAACAAGCAGGGCCCGCTCGGCTCGGTACTGCCCGGCCTGTTCCAGGAGAGCCACTGGGATCCCGGGATGGGCGTGCCGTCCCCGACGTCCTTCGAGGAGCAGGTCGCCCGGGCGGAGCGGGTCGCCGCCGAACAGCCCGCCGGGCAACCGCTGTTCCTGTTCCTGAACGTCTCGGCGCTGCACCAGCCCAACTGGTTCCACCTGCCCGGCGCCACCCGTGAGCACGGCGACTCCCGGGCCAGCCACGCCGCCGCCCTGGAGTACGTGGACGCCCACATCGGCCGGCTCTTCGCGGCGATGAGCTCCCGCCGCCCCTGCTTCGCGATCGTCTGCTCCGACCACGGCACGGCGTACGGCGAGGACGGCTACACCGGGCACCGGATCGGCCACGAGGTGGTCTGGACCGTCCCGTACGCCCACTTCACCATCCCCGCGGCCGTCCCCGATGCCGCCCCCGCAGCTCCCGCTGCCGTCCCTGCCACCGCCACCGCCACCGCCACCACCGAGGAGCGCGCATGACCACCGCACCCCCGCGCCCCGACTCGCCCTACCAGTCCTACGTCTACGCCTACCCGCACAAGACCGCCTACCGCCCGCTGCCCGAGCGCCCAGGGCTGCGCGAGCTGTGGGCCGGCGAGGCGCAGGACGCGCTCTCGCTCTACCTGCACATCCCGTTCTGCGAGGTCCGCTGCGGCTTCTGCAACCTGTTCACCAGGATCGGCAGCCCCGAGGGCCTGACCACCGCGTACCTGGACGCCCTGGAGCGCCAGGCGGTGGCCGTCCGCACCGCGCTGGACGAAGGCGCGCGCTTCGCGCTGGCCGCCTTCGGCGGCGGCACCCCCACCTACCTGACGGCCCTCGAGCTGGAGCGGCTGTGCGACATCGCCGAGCGGCGGATGGGCGCCGACCTGCGGGCGATACCGCTCTCGGTGGAGGCCTCCCCCGCCACCTCGACCGCCGACCGGCTGGAGGTCCTGGCCGCCCGGGGCACCACCCGGCTGAGCCTGGGCGTACAGTCCTTCGTCGACGCCGAGGCCCGCTCCGCCGTGCGCCCGCAGAAGCGGGCCGAGGTGGAGGCCGCCCTCGACCGGATCCGTGCCGCCGGGTTCCCGGTGCTCAACATCGACCTCATCTACGGCATCGACGGCCAGTCCGAGGCCAGTTGGCTGCACTCGCTGGACGCCGCGCTCGCCTGGCAGCCCGAGGAGCTGTACCTCTACCCGCTCTACGTGCGCCCGCTCACCGGCCTGGCCCGGCGCGGCGAGCAGGAGAGCCACTCCGCCTGGGACACCCGCCGGCTCGCGCTCTACCGCACCGGCCGCGACCACCTGCTGGCCCAGGGCTATCAGCAGGTGTCGATGCGGATGTTCCGCCGCGCCGCTTCCCCGCAGGCCGGGGCGAGCGAGTACGCCTGCCAGACGGACGGCATGGTCGGCCTGGGCTGCGGCGCCCGCTCCTACACCTCGCGGCTGCACTACTCCTTCGACTACGCGGTGAACGCCACCGAGGTGCGCGGAATCATCGACGACTTCGTCGCCACCGAGGACTTCCACCACGCCGAGGTGGGGCACCGGATGAGCGGCGGGGAACCACGCCGGCGGCACCTGGTGCAGTCGCTGCTCCAGGCCGAGGGCATGCCGCTGGCCGACTACCGGGCCCGGTTCGGCAGCACACCGGCCGCCGACTTCCCGGCGGAGCTGGCCGAGTTCACCGCGCGCGGCTGGCTCGCCGATGACCGGGACCGCCTGGTGCTCAGCCCGGAGGGCCTGGCGCACTCGGACGCGGCCGGGCCGATGCTGTTCTCGCCCGAGGTCCGGGCCCTGATGACGGCCTACGAGGCGAAATGACCTTCCTCGGCCTGCCGTCCACCACCCCGCCCGCACCGCGCACACCGAGCGCCGAGAGCGCACCGACCGACGCGGCCGACCGCGGGCGCGACCTCACCCTGCTCTACCGTGGCCCGCTCGCCTCCTGCGACTACGACTGCCCCTACTGCCCGTTCGCCAAGCGCCGCGACACACCCGATCAACTGCGCGCCGACCGCGCGGCCTTGGAGCGGTTCACCGGCTGGGCGGCCGGCCGGGCGGGCAGCGGTGACACCCTCGCCCTGCTGTTCACGCCCTGGGGCGAGGGCCTGGTGCGGTCCTGGTACCGACGGGCGCTGGTCGAGCTGAGTCGGCTCCCGCACGTACGCCGGGTGGCGATCCAGACCAACCTCAGCTGCCGGACCGACTGGCTCGCCGAGGCCGATCCCGACACCCTCGCGCTCTGGGTGACGTACCACCCCGGCCAGGTCACCCGGGAGCGTTTCCTCGCCAAGTGCCGGGAGCTGGACGCCATGGGCGTGCGCTACAGCGTCGGCGTGGTCGGCCAGCCCGAGCACCTGGCCGAGGCCCGCCGGCTGCGCGCCGAACTCGCCGCAGGCGTCTACCTCTGGGTCAACGCCGCCGAGGGCCGCACCTACACCGACGCCGAGGCCGCAGACTGGGCGGCCGTCGACCCGCACTTCGGCTACAGCCGGCACGCCCACCCCAGCGCCGACCGCCCCTGCCGAACCGGCGAGTCCGTGCTCTCCGTGGACGGCGACGGCACCGTCCGCCGCTGCCACTTCGTCCGGGACGTCCTCGGCAACCTGTACGACGGCTCCTACCGCACCCAGCTGCGGGCGCGCGGCTGCCCGTTGCCGGTCTGCGACTGCCACATCGGCTACGTCCACCTGGAGACCCTGCCGCTGTACGAGCTGTTCGGCGCCGGCGTGCTGGAGCGGGTGCCACACGACTGGCCACAGCGCGGCTGAGACCGGGCGGCGGGACGCGACAACCCGATTGCCGGACGGGGCCGCCACCCGCGAAAGCACACGAACGACCGTGCAGGACCCTCCGCGCCCCGCTCGTCCCGCTCGACCGCACCTCTCCGAGCGCGGCGACACCCGGCGACCGCCCGCACACGCCCCGGCTCCGCCGGCTCCAGCCCGGCCCGCCCCGCCGCCGCCCACCGCCACCCATCGCCGCCCCCGCCCCCGCCCCCGTGGGCGCCCGCCCGCCAACGTCCCTAGCCTGGAAGCAGGAGGAGGCGAAGCACCATGCTTGGAGACGCACCACTGCAGGCCGTCATCCCCGCCGCCGACCTCGCCCGCGCGAGGAGTTTCTACACCGACACCCTCGGCCTCAAGCTCGCCGAGGAGACCGACGAGGAACTGGTCTGCGACTGCGGCGGCACCCAGTTCACGATCTACCACACCCCCAGCGGCGGACAGGCCGCCCACACCCTCGCCAGCTTCAAGGTCGCCGACCTCGACGGCGCGATGTCCGCCCTGCGTGAGCGCGGCATCACGTTCGAGGAGTACGACTTCCCCGGACTGAAGACCGTCAACGGCATCGCCGAACGCGACAACCTGCGCGCCGCCTGGTTCAAGGACAGCGAGGGCAACATCCTCTGCCTGGCCCAGTCCGTCAGCCGGTAGCGCAACCCCCCATCCCCACCCCCCCGGGCCGAATCCGCTGCCCCGCCCGCTCACCACGAGCAGACGGGGCAGCAGCCTCGCGACCGCCGGACGACCGGCCCCCACCCGCAACGGCTGGGCCAGCACAACCGGTTCTGCTCCTGCCCGGCCCGGACAGGGGTCAGCGCATGCCCTCGTGCCGGGAAACCCCGTGCCGCAGCCGGTGCTCCGCGAGGCGCTTCCGGTCGACGACGTGATCCGCCGCCTCTCGCAGCCGGCCCAGCACGGAGCTGTCGTCGCGGCTCACCACCGTGAGGTCGTCGTTGACGATCAGCATGCCGAAGTCGAACAGCACGTGGTGGTTGGCACACAGGCAGAGAACGTTGTCGACGGTGTCCGACCCGTGGTGCGGTCTCCCCAGGGGTGTGATGTGTGCGGCCTCGGCGTAGGCGCCGCCCGGGACCACCATGCGGACACCGCACACCTGACAGGTGTAGTCGTGCGCACGTTTCACGTGGGTGGCGATCGCGGTGTTCCGGACGACGCGCTCGATCGATGTCGCGGATCGGACCGGCCCCGTCTCCCGGCCGTCCTCATCCGTCGGAGCCGTCACCCGATCCGATACCCGATCCGTCACCCGATCCGTCACCGGAGCCGCTACCTGAGCCGTCACCCGATCCGATACCCGGGCGACTGCCGCAGCCTGTTCGGCCGGGGGAAGGGCGACCAGGCGGAACCGCCACACGAGGAAACCGTCGGAGGAGGTCTCGGACCAGAGGTCCTCGACCCGGAAGAGCCCGTCGTAGCGGTAGAAGGAGCGGGTCGCGGTGGTGACTCCCCGGACCACGCGAACCGGGGCCCCGGTCGCCGCGCTCGTCGCCAGGGCCGCGTTGCCGCGCGTCAGCTGCTGGTTCCGGGCCGGCTGCCCCGTCTGCGGGCTTCGCCCGCCCTCCCCGGTGTAGAGGATCACATCACCGAGGTCCTCGTCCTCCTCGTACCCACCGGAGACCACGATCGATTCCGCGCCGAGCTCTCGCAGACCGCAGATACCGGCCTGGAGCGGCCGGTGCACACCGGCCAGCGAGAGCGTCCGCCGGTTGTCGAACTCCTGGCCCAGTCGTACGCCCGGCACCGGCCCGATGCCGTCGGGGAACGGGCCGAACTCGACGGGAGCCTGTCCTTCCGGGAGGGCCGTGGCCAGTTCCCTGACCCTCGCCCGCTCCTCCTGCCGTGCCGTCTGGGCGCGGAAGAGCACCTCCCCGATGAAGGTGTCCCGGGTGGCCGCCAGCCAGGCACTGTCATCGGCGCGCAGCGCGGACAGCCCGTCGAAGAGTTCGCGAAGCCGCGACTCCGTCGGAATGGTCCGTCCGTCCAGGTAGGAGTCGAGGGTTCGCGCGCTCAGGTCGCAGTGGCGCGCCACCCGTTCGGTCGACGGGTCGCCGACCTTGCTCCACAGTCCGCGCAGCGCGCGGGTGAAGTCCTCCTCCTCGGGTGTGCGGCCGGCCGTCGCCGCGCCCTGCCGCCGGGCCGCCTCCGCGAGGCCTTCCTCGGCGGAACGTCGCCGGTCGTGCCACTGCCGCCGTTCGAGCTCGCTGCCGCTGCCCCACGCCTCGACCATGGCGTCCAGGTTCTTGGCGCTCGGCAGGCGGGATCCGTTCAGGGCGGCGTAGACCGCCGTCCGCGAGGCGCCTCGCGCGACGACCGTCTCGACCGTGCCCCGGGAGCGTTCCTTGAGTTCGCGGAGCTCGCGGGCGAAGGAGACCAGCGGGCCCGTTCCACTCAGCGGGAGCCTGCGCGCCATATCCCCACCGTGAGATTCCTCACAGTTCCTCTCCCATTTCCTGTGATGTGAGTCACATCGATGACGCCAGTGCGCCTCTGACCTGGACCAACATCAACTTTCTCAAGTCCCGCGATGTTTTCTGCGGTTTTTCGGCCTTCCACGGCTCTGTCATCGTAGCCACTGTCGGTACGAGCCGTACGCCCCACAACGGAGCGACGGCTCCCTGCGTCAACAGGAAGCCGTCATCACTCGTAGCCCCATCAACACCCGGAGAACTACATGCACGAGGGTACGGGGATTCCCGCGTCGGGCGGAAGCGTCCAGGCCACGGGCACCGCACCGCCCGCACCGGGCCCCCGCTGGCTCGCTCCGGCCGGAGTCGCCGCGACCGGCGCAGGCCCGGTCGCGGCCGGATTCCAGAGCAACAACACCATCGCGATCATCTCGGCGACCCCGAGCCTCGTCGTGGTGCTGCTGTTCTTCTTCGGGGTCGTCTGCCCGGCGGTCTGGTCGCGCAAGGCCCAGCGCAAGAAGGCGGCCCTCAACGTGCTCAACACGCTCATCGGGCGGAGTCCCACGAGCCCCATGAGCCCGCCACCCCGACGGTAGACCCACGACCACGCCACGCCACACCCGTTCCCCGTCCCCGTTCCCCACACCCGATGCCGCCGCCCGACGCCGCCCACCCGCCTGCGGACGGACACCTCCGGTGGCGGGACGGGCCGGGCTGGCCTTGACTGGGGCGGATCGTTGCCCCGCTGCGGGAGGACCGAGGGATGAGGTCGGTGAGGGAGGCCGCCGGCCGTTGGGGGGAGCGGCTGGCCCGGGGCCGCGGGCAGTGGGAGCGGGCACGGGTCGAGGCCGAGCGGCGCTTCCCGGTGATCACCGAGCTGACGGCCCGGCTGCTCTCCCCCGGACTGCTGGACGCCGCCACCCGGATGGCCTCCCAGATCTTCCTGACCTCCGTACCACTGCTGTTCGCGGTGGCCGCGTTCGCCCCGCCCGATGTGCGGGACCAACTGGTGGCCTCGCTCCGCGCGCTGTTCGGCGTCTCCGGCGCCTCGGATCAGGAGCTGCGCCAGGCGCTGTACGGCACCGGGGACCTGCGAGGCACCACCGGAATCATCGGCGTGCTGATGGCACTGCTGTCGGCGACCAGTTGCAGCCGCGCGGTGGCCCGGGTCTGCGAGCACGCCTGGCGGCTGCCGAAGGCCGGTACCCGGGCGGCGGCCTGGCGGTGGCTGCTGTGGATCGTGGCCTGGCTGACGGTGCTGCTCTTCCAGGGCTCGCTGCGGGACGGTTTCGGTGTCGGCTTCTGGCTGGGCCTGCCGCTCACCTTCGCGGCGTCCTTGGTGGTCTGGTGGTGGACCACCCACCTGCTGTTGAGCGCCCGGGTCGGCTGGCTGCCGCTGCTGCCCGGCGCGCTGCTGACGGCCGCCGCGGCCACCGCGATGTCACTGACCGCCCGGGTCTACATGCCGGGCGCGCTGAACCGCAGTCTGGCCCAGTACGGTTCGCTGGGGCTGGTGCTGATACTGCTGTCCTGGCTGATCGCGCTCTGCGCCGCCGTCACCTTCTCCGTCACGGCGGGGGCGGTGCTGGCCCAGGGGCCCCCGCTGAACGTCTACCTGGGCACGCCAGCCCCGGGCCCCCCGCGCACCGGCTGATCCGTCGACGCCGCCACCACCACGGAGCAGCCACCAAGCACCACCGCCGCCGCCACCACCACCACCGTCAACGCCGGCGCAGCCGCCGTCGGACGAGCCGGCCCGTGGCAACCGGGTCCCAGGAGCCCGGGCGGTCCCGGGTCAGCGGGTAGCAGGCCAGGCCGATCAGCACGGCGCTGAAGTGGCCGATGCTGGTGTAGTCCCGGCTCTGCGCGACGCCCAGGCCGTAGAAGACCAGCACACCGGCCACGTACAGGTACCGCCAGGGCCGCACGATCAGGTAGGTGAGCACCGCGACCACCCCGGCGAGCGCGTAGCTGACGCCGTAGTCGAGGGTGTAGACGGCCCTCGGCGGGGCGATGCCGCGGTGGATCGCCCACCCGAGCAGGCCCTCGCTGAGGTAGGTCGCGCCGACGTGCGCGACCATCGCCACCGAGATCCAGCGCAGGGTGCCGAGCCAGCGTTCGGCGGGCACGTGGAAGAGGTTGTAGAGCAGGAAGTAGCTCAGCCACCCGCCGCCCGCGATCCACAGCGCACTGGTGATCAGCACGCGCACCGGTGAGACCTGGAGGTGGTGCAGGTTGGTCGAGCGCCGCTCCAGGATCCGGTCGGCGGTCGCGCTGTCGACGTGGCGGATCACCTGTGTGGTGGCGAGCAGGATCGCCAGCCAGACGTAGGTACCCGGGGCCCGGCGGACGTAGGTCCGGACCGCGTGCGCGAGGCGTGCCCACCAGGGGCGCCGGTGTCCGGGCGCGTTGGTGGTGCCACCGGTCATCGGCGCCTCCTCGACGGTTCCCTTCACCCTCACCCGGGGCGGCCCCCGGCGCGTCTACGCGGTGCGCCCTTCGAGTGACCGGGTCTCGCGGACGGTCTACGCACCGGCCGCCGGGGCCCAGCAACCCCCGGCGCACGTCCCGACCCAGGCCGACCCGGCGCACGTCCCGACCCAGGCCGACCCGGCGCACGGCCCCAGCCCGTTCGCGGCGACCAGCACGGGCGCGGTGATCCGGCGGATCGTGGACACCGGGCCCGAGCCCGCCGCGCCGGCCGCCGTCCACGCCCTGGACCCGGCGCCGGCCGCCGTGGTGGTCCGCGCGCTGAACGCCGACCCGACCCGGCCCGGCGCCCGGCGGGCGGCGCGGCGCTGCTGGAGCTGCTGACGGCCGCTCCGGCCCCGGGCGTCCCGGCGCCGAACGCGAGTTCGGTCCGCGAGGAGATCACCCGGGGCTGGCGTACGCTGGCGCTCTGACCGCCCGGAACGGGCCGCCGGGGGCTGCCGGGCGGCACCACCGGGACCGCACAGCGAGGGCGACGGGCACGATGAGCGAGCGCGGCACGACGACCGCACCTGCGGGTATCGACGCCGGCCCCGGAGCGCGGCACCCGGCGCTGCGCGTGGCGGACCGACTGCGGCTGACCACGGCGTACGTGCTGCTGCTAACCGCGACGGCCTGCTGGCTGGCCGGCCAGAGCCACGGCGCCCGGGCCCGGTTCGTCCGGCACAACAGCAGCAACGTCCACCACATGGAGGTCGGCAAGTGGTGGACGATGTTCACCAGCGGGCTGGTGGTCGACGGGGTGCCCGCCTGGGCGGGCATCGCGGCGGTGGCCGTGGTGCTGGGCCTGGCCGAGTGGCGCTGGGGCCCGGCCCGGGCCGGCGCGGTCTTCGTCTTCGGCCACCTGGGCGCCACCCTGCTCACCGAGGGCGCCATGTGGGTGATGCTCACCGCCCGGATCCCGGGGGCGCTGTCCCGGGCGCGTGACGTCGGGATCAGCTACGGGCTGGTCGGCACCGCCGGCTGCCTGCTGGCCCTGGGCCCGGCCCCGCTGCGCCGGTTCGGGCTGCCCGCGCTCGGGCTGGGGCTGGCCGTGACCTGGGCGCTGGACCAGCAACTGGCCGACGCCGGGCACCTGGTGGCGCTAGGCCTCGGCGCACTGGCCGCCCGGACGCCCTGGCTGCGCATCCGGGCCCGGGCCCGGATGCCGGTCTCCGCCGCGCGCTGACGGCCCTCCGACAGTCCCCCGGCGTTCCTCCCCGGGGTCTTGCGATCACCCCCACCCCGAGTAATGCTGATTACATGATTACAACCTCACCCGAAGAGCTCCGGGGGTGGTTCACCGGCCGCCTCCCCGCCGACCTGTTCACCGATCTCGTCGAGATCACCGCGGACCGCGAAGAGATCACCGTCGTCGGCCGCATCACCGAACCCACCCTCGACCGGACGGCCTCGGACGCCGAGCGCGAAGCGGCGTTCGAGGGCCGGATCGCCGAGTTCCGCGACCGGACCAGGGACGCCCGGATCGCCGTCGCCCGGGAGGCCGAGCGCCGCTACGGCCGCAAGGTCTCCTGGGGCGCCGAGTGCGGCGACCTGAGGGGCATGTTCACCACCGTCTCCGCCCCCGTCATGACCCGGCTGCGCCAGCCCGAGCGGCAGGTGCTCGACACCCTGGTGGAGGCGGGCGTCGCCCGCAGCCGCAGCGAGGCGCTCGCCTGGTGCGTCCGCCTGGTGCAGCGCCACTCCGACACCTGGCTCACCGAACTGCGCGAGTCGCTGGAGAACGTCCGCCGCCTGCGCGCCCAGGGGCCGGACGCCGACAGCGCCTCCTGACTCCTCTCCCCGGCGTCCGGCCACCCAACGCGCCTGGAAGAAAGCCGGGTTGAGGCCAGGCGACCACCGACCGGCCACGGCGAGGGGCGGCAACAGGAGCGGCCACCCCTCGCCGAGCCGATCGTATGCTCTTGCGATACTCTGCAAACCTATGCCAGAGTGCGGGCATCGGATACGCCGAATCCCCTCACACGTCGCTAAGTCAGGAGCCCGCGCCTCGCGGGTCAAGGGTGCATGCATGTCGAAGGTCTTGAGCAAGCTGCCGGTCGGTGAACGGATCGGCATCGCATTCTCCGGTGGATTGGACACCTCCGTCGCCGTCGCGTGGATGCGCGAGCACGGCGCCGTCCCCTATGCCTACACGGCCGACATCGGCCAGTACGACGAGCCGAACCTCGCCGACGTCCCGGCCCGCGGCCGCGCCTACGGCGCCGAGCAGGCCCGGCTGGTCGACTGCCGGGCGGCGCTGGTCGAGGAGGGCCTGGCCGCCCTCGCCTGCGGTGCCTTCCACATCCGCTCCGCCGGGCAGACGTACTTCAACACCACCCCGCTCGGCCGCGCCGTGACCGGCACCCTGCTGGTCCGCGCGATGCGCGAGGACGAGGTCTCCATCTGGGGCGACGGCTCCACCTACAAGGGCAACGACATCGAGCGGTTCTACCGCTACGGCCTGCTCGCCAACCCCAGCCTGCGGATCTACAAGCCGTGGCTGGACCAGCGGTTCGTCACCGAGCTCGGCGGCCGCAAGGAGATGTCCGCCTGGCTCTCCGAGCGCGACCTGCCGTACCGAGACTCCGCCGAGAAGGCCTACTCCACCGACGCCAACATCTGGGGCGCCACCCACGAGGCCAAGCGGCTGGAGTACCTGGACACCTCGATGGAGATCGTCAGCCCGATCATGGGCGTGGCCTTCTGGGACCCGGCGGTCGAGATCCAGACCGAGGACGTGACGATCGAGTTCGAGTTCGGCCGTCCGGTCCGCATCAACGGCCGGGCGTTCGCCGACGCCGTCGAGCTGGTGCACGAGGCCAACCGGATCGGCGGGCGCCACGGCCTGGGCATGTCGGACCAGATCGAGAACCGCATCATCGAGGCCAAGAGCCGCGGCATCTACGAGGCCCCCGGCATGGCGCTGCTGCACACCGCCTACGAGCGGCTGCTCAACGCGATCCACAACGAGGACACCGTCGCCACCTACCACACCCAGGGCCGCCGGCTCGGGCGGCTGCTGTACGAGGGCCGCTGGTTCGACCCGCAGTCGCTGATGCTCCGCGACAGCCTGCAGCGCTGGGTCGGCCAGCCGGTTACCGGCAGCGTCACGCTGCGACTGCGCCGCGGCCAGGACTACTCGGTGCTCGACACCCAGGGCCCGAACCTCAGCTACCACCCCGAGAAGCTGTCCATGGAGCGCAGCGTCGACGCCGCGTTCGTCCCGGACGACCGCATCGGCCAGCTGACCATGCGCAACCTCGACATCGCCGACTCGCGCAGCAAGCTGGAGCAGTACGCGGTGCACGGCCAGCTGGCGCCGTGGAGCGGCCTGATCGGCGAGCTGGCGCCCGGCGGGGCGGCACCGATCGCCGCCGCCGGCCCCGACGCCGAGGCGCTGGCGGCCAAGTCCACCGCGCTCGACAGCGCCGCGATCGAGTCGGGCAACGACTGATCCGCTGCCGTGACCACGTCCGAGGGCCGCCGCACCACACCGGTGCGGCGGCCCTCGGCGGTTCCGGGCGAGCTGCGGCCGTTCCGGGCCCGAGCCCTCCGGGCCGGACTCACCCGCACAGCGGCCCCGGCCGTGCACGGCGGCCCCGGGCGTAGCTGAATGGGGCAGACGTGTGTCCGGCGGGAGCAGGGCCCAGGCGACGGCTTCACCGGACGCCCCGGGCAGCGGCTCCACCGGAGGCGGGCCCGGGCGACGGCCCCGCCGGGCGAGCCCGGGCGACGGCGAGGAGGCGGGAGCGGGATGGGCGAGGCGGTCGGTTCGATGCTGGCGTCGGCGGTGGGAATCGCGATCAGCCCGCAGGCGCTGGTCGCGGTGGTCCTGATGCTGGCCGCACCGCGCGGGCGGACCATCGGGCTCGCCTTCGCGGCCGGCTGGGCGGCCGGCCTGGCGGCGGTGGTGGCGGTCGTGGTGGCGGCGGGCAGAGCACTGGTTTCGGGTGGCGGCCGGCCGGCGTGGCCGTACTGGCTGGAGCTCGCGCTGGGCGTCCTGTTCGTCCTGATGACCTGGAAGCGGTGGCGCGACCGGCCCCGCGCGGGGCACGTCACCGCGCCGCCGAGGTGGATGCGGGAGGTGGGCCGCTTCAGCGCGGGCCGGGCGGCCGGTCTCGGGCTGGCCCTGGTCACGACCGGCCCGAAGAACCTGGCGCTGGCCGTCGGCGGCGCGGCCTCGATCGCCGCCAGTACGGCCGGGATCGGTGGCACGGTGGTGGCCGCCGCGCTGATGGTGCTGATCGGCTCGCTGTGCACGCTGCTTCCGCTCGGGGTCCACCTGGTCCGCGGGGACCGCTCGGCGCGGACCCTCGGGGAGTGGAAGGCCTGGCTGGCCACCCACAGCACGGCGATCACGACCACCGTGCTGGCCGTGATCGGGGCCGAGTACGTCGGCGACGCCATCACCGGGCTCGCGTGAACCCGCCCCCATCACCGGACTCGCGTGAACCCGCCCCTCGGCGGCCGGCCCGCCGTCAGAGCCGCCGGGCCCCGCGCCACCACAGCCCTCCACCCACCAGCGCCCGGCTCACCGGATGCGCACCACCCCTCTCCCCCGCACCGACCGCAGGCCCAGCCGTCCGCCGTCCGCCCCCGGGCGCACCGCCAGCACGTCCCTGAGCGTCAGCAGGATCTCGCCGTCGTAGCGCTCGGCCAGCTCCCGCGCCAGCTGCGCGGCGCCGCCCGGCCCGGCGTCCGGGGCCAGGGCGGGCAGGTGGCCGGGGGCGCTGAGGTCCTCGGCCTGGGCGGCCCAGCGGGCCGCGTCCCGGGTCTCGCCCTCGGCCGCGTAGTGGACGGCCAGGCAGTGCACGGCCAGCCGGTCGCCGTACTGCGTCGCGATCCGCCACCAGAAGACGCCGTCCGCGGTGCGGCCCATCCCGTAGAGCAGGCAGCCGAGGGTGCGGAAGGCCGTCTTCTCGGCGAGTTCGAGGTCCAGCGCCAGTTCGCCCGGTTCCACCGCGCCCGCCACGGTGGCGCACAGGTGCCGCAGGTCGCGTCGGAGCTCCGTCCGGCCGCCGGCCCACGGGGGCTCGCCGAAGGCGTGCGGCGGCCGGGCGTTCGCGGGCGGGCGGGCCGGGCGTTCGCGGGCGGGCGGCGCGGGCCGGCGGGCGGCGGCGAGCCGCTCGGCCAGCCGACGGGTGAAGGCGGCCGGGTCGTGGTCGCGGAACTCGCGTTCCAGCAGGGCGGCGTCCGCCCGCAGCAGTTCGGTGACCTTCACGGCGCCTGCCCGTCGTCCGGCTGCTCCAGCAGGTACTCCAGGTGGCGCCGCCCGAGGCTGTAGTAGGTGCGGGCGGTGGTGTGCGCGATGCCGAGGCTGCGGCCGATGTCCGGGTAGGACAGGCCCGCCTGGCGCAGCCGGACGACGTCGGCCTGGACCGGGGCGGCGCGCGCGAGCTCCTCCATCGCCCAGTCCAGCGCATCGAGTTCGGCGAGCTGGTCCAGTTCGTCCTGGCTGGTGTCGGGCCGGCGCTGCGCGATGACGCGCAGCCGTTTGCGTTCGGCGCGGCGGCGCTCGCGCAGGAGGTCCACCACCGCGTCCTTGACGACCTTGAAGGCGAAGGCCTGCGGGTCGGCGCTGGCCAGGGCGCGGCGCCAGTTCTTGTAGAGCGTGGCGCCCGCGTTCTGGACGGCGTCCTGCGCGTCCTCGCGATGTCGCAGGCGCTGCTGGGCGTACCGGAGGTAGCCCGGGTGCTCGCGGGTGAAGAAGGCCTCGAAGTCGGCCGGCAGCGCGCCGAGCGGGTCCGCCCGCAGGTCCCGCTTCTCGCCCGGCCCGGGGGTGTTCAGCACACGCGCCCCCCTTTCGTGGGTCAGCTGGCCGGCCCACCGGGTGGCACGCCGACGGCCCCTGGGGGCTCGTGGTGTAACCGTCCGGGCGGCCCGGGTTGTTGACCGGATCGGGCGGACAATTGGCGACCGTTTCCGTTCACTTTCGAACACCGGCGCTGACCTGCCGGTTCGGCCCCGGCAGGAGCCCGGGACCCAGGCGCACGTGACCCACGTCACAGGCTGCGGGCCGTCCGATTTGACAGGGCGAATGCCGCGACTACGGCGCCGGCTCCACCACCGCCGAGTCGAGCGCGGCGGTCACCCGCTCCAGCAGCACGCGCAGCGCGGCCAGGTCCTCGACCGGCAGCCCGGTCGCGTCGAACAGCCGGCGCGGCACTTGTCCGGCCCGCTCGCGCAGGGCGGAGCCCTCGGCGGTGAGGCTGACGGTGACCGACCGCTCGTCCTCCGGGCTGCGCTCGCGCCGTACCAGCCCGGCCGCCTCCAGCCGCTTGAGCAGCGGGGAGAGCGTGCCGGAGTCGAGCCGCAGGCGCTCGCCGATCCGCTTGACGGGCAGGTCGCCGTCCTCCCAGAGCACGAGCAGGACGAGGTACTGGGGGTAGGTGAGCCCGAGGTCGCGCAGCAGCACCCGGTAGACGCCGCCGAAGGCGCGGGAGGCCGCGTTCAGCGAGAAGCAGATCTGCTGGTCGAGGCGGAGCAGTTCCTCGTCCGCCATGCCGGGGAGCGTGGTCATGGCTCCATGGTACCGATCACCCTCACACCATTTAGTTGTGCGCAATTGAATTGCGTGCTCTACTTATCTCCGGAGGGCGGCCCAGGCGGCCGCCGGAACACACGAAGGGAACCGACCATGGACGCGCTCTACACCGCAGCCGCCACCGCCAACGGCCGGGAGGGCCGCGCCGTCAGCTCCGACGGGCAGCTGGACCTCGCGCTGGCGATGCCGCCCGCGCTCGGCGGCAGCGGCCAGGGCACCAACCCGGAGCAGCTGTTCGCGGCCGGCTACGCGGCCTGCTTCGCCAGCGCCCTCGGCCTGGTCGGCCGCCAGGCCCGGGTCGACACCAGCGAGGTCTCGGTCACCGCCGAGGTGTCCATCGGCAAGGACGGCGCCGGTTTCGGCCTGGCCGTCGTGCTGCGCGTCGAACTGCCCGAGGCACTCGCGGACGGGACCGGCGAGCAGCTGGTCAAGCAGGCGCACGACGTCTGCCCGTACTCGCGCGCCACCCGCGGCAACATCCCGGTCGAGCTGGTCGTCGAATAGGCCCAGCAGGCCACGCACGCCGAGTAGGCCGAACGGGCTGCTCAAACGCCGGCCAGGCCGCCACCGCAGACGGGCCCGCCACACGCACCACCGTGTGGCGGGCCCGCCCGCGCCCCGGCTCAGCCGTCACCCGGCCCGTTCACCGAGCGCAGCGTGTCGAGCCTGTGCCGGTACTCCTCGGTGTCGATCTCGCCACGCGCGAACCGCTCCGCGAGCAGTTGCTCGGGCGTCGGCCCGGCCACCGCGCCGTGCGGCGCGCCCCACCCCGGCCCCGCCGCACCCGAAGCCGCCGAGCCCGAAGCCGCCGAGCCCGAGCCCGGCCCCGCCGCACCCGGACCCGCCGGGCCGTGCGGCAGCGGCCGGCGCGACCGCGACACGTACCGGAACAGGGCGATGGCGGCGAGCACCAGCACCAGCAGGACCAGCAGAGTCAAGATCGCCATCACGCCGATGCCCCAGCCACCCAGGACGTGGCCGTGTCCGTGCCAGTACCTCATCGGGACCTCCTCCTCCGGCCCCGTAGCCGGGGCCCGCCGAGGTGACCAGCGCCTCACCACCATCGTGCGCCCGCACCGGACCGAAGCGCCCTGAAGAAAGCCTGAGAAAACGTTCCGGCGCTCAGCGCCCGGCCCACCGGGGTAGCGTTGCCGCCCATGAACCACCACCCGCCGGCCGACGACCGCTCGCCCGAGCAACTCGTCGCGGCCGGGGTGCTGCGGCGCCACGGGGACCACCGCCCCCACCCCGCGCTCGGCCACTCCCCGATCAGCTACGTCTCCACCACGCTCTGGGCCGAACTCACCGCGCTCGCCATCGCACCGCCCGCGGCCGAAGCGACCGCCACCGCCCTGCTGCACGCCATCGCCTCACGCGCCGTGGACGCGGCCCTGGCCCCCGGCAACGAACGCGCCCCGCGCGACGACCTGTACGTGGCCCACCCCGCGCACATCGGTGCGCACCGCCGGACGGTCTGGTTCCAGCGCTCCGGCCCGCGCGGCCCGGTCACCGCCACCTTCGCCCCGTGAGACGGGACGCTCAGCGCTCGACCTGAAGGCTGTGGCAGACCCAGCTGAGCCGGTCCGGCCCCTGCAGCGGCGGCCGGTCGTGGTACGTGCCGTCCGCGACCGACAGGTTGACGATCAGGTACGCCTGCCAGGCGGGACCGACCCCGTGCAGGTCCGCGTAGACCAGCTCGTCCTCGACGTACCAGTCCACCGAGTTCGCGCCGAGCACGACCCGCAGGTCGAAGGTCGCCCCGGGCGCGATCCCCGAACCGGCGCCGTGCCAGTACCGGTACCCGCCCCGGACGTGGTTGGAGAACTCCAACAGGTCCGGATGGTCGGGGTGGTACTCGAAGAGGTCGACCTCGTTGCCGCCGCCCCGCCAGGTCCAGACGGCCGGCCAGGCACCCAGCCCGACGGGCAGCGTGATGCGCGCCGACAGCTGGTCGCCGGTGCGGGCCTGGAAGCCGTCCGGACTGCCCTCGGTGGTGAGCAGGTTGCACGTCCAGAGCCCGCCGACGAGCCGCCGGGTGGCGCTGAACACGCCGCCCGGGCAGTAGCCGCGGCCGAGGTAGTCGAGCTTGTGGTCGCTCCGGTTGGTCGGCCCCATCCGGGGGTAGGCACTGCTGCGCCCGGCGGTCCACTGTCTCGCCGAAGTGAAGTCCGCGTCGAACACGACCGCCACGGCCGCCTCCCCTGTGCTCCGGCGCCCCGGCAGTTCGGCCCGCCAGGCACACAGGGTGAGTTACCCGATACGATCCGCAGTATGCGGAGCTGAGCGCCCGGGCCGGAGCAGCGCGCAACGGTCGGATCGCAGGATCTCGGGATCGACGGATCGACGGATCGACGGATCGACGGATCGACGGATCAGCCCACCGGAGCGGCCGTCCCGCCCGCACCGAGCCGGTCGGTGACCGAGACCACGCCGTCCACCGAGCGGCACAGGTTGAGCACGATCGGGACCAGGTGCGGCTCGGGCACCGTACCGCTGAGCACCACCCGGCCCTGATCGACCTCGACGCCGATCTCCGCCGGGCTCACCCCGTCGATCCGGCCGAGCACCTCCTCGACGATCTCCCGCCGGATCACCACGTCCTCGCGCAGGAAGACCCGCAGCAGGTCCCCGCGGCTGACCATGCCGGTCACCCGCCCGTCCTCGTCCAGCACCGGCAGCCGCTTCAGCCCGTGCCGGCTCATCAACCGGGCCGCCGCGACCACGCTGGTCCCGGGGGTCGTGCAGACCGGCTGCGCGGTCATCAGGTCGGCCGCGGTCACGGCACCGCCCGGGCCGGCCTGCGCCGCCTCGGGGGCGGGCAGCAGCGCGCCCGGATCCTCCTGCGCGGCCAGCGTGCGCAGCAGGTCGGCCTCGGAGACGATCCCGAGCGGCCGCCCCTCCTCGTCCACCACCGGCACCCCGGTGATGTCGTACTCGGTCAGCAGCGCGACGATCTCCCGGAAGCCGGTCTCGGGCGCGACCCGGACCACGGGGCTGGTCATCACAGATTCGACGGTGGCATGCCGCACGCCGGTTCACCTCGTCCACGACACTCTTGCGGCCGGGCGCGGATCGTCCCGGCCGGTACCGGCAGCATCGCGCCCGGCGGCACGGGCCGCCAGGGGCCAAGGGGCTGAACGGGTGGGACCTTGGGCCCGCCCGCCGAACGCGGATCCGACACCGTGCCGAACCACCGCCCGCCCGGCGCCTCGCCGAAACCACCGACCCTGCGACCCTGCGACCCTGCGATCCGGCGACCCGGTGACCCGGTGACCCGGACGGCGCAACCATCACATGATCGACTCGTTGGACCGTCCACCACGACAGCACGCACGGCATCCGGGGAGGGCACGTTGGCAGGACGGACGATGGGCGCGGCATCGTCGGCGCAGGGCGCCGCGGCGCGCCCGGTGGCCCAGGCCGAAGCCGCGCTGGTGCGCCACTACCGCAGGCTGGCCCGGCTGGCGTACCTCGCGCTGCCCGCCGACCGGGACCGGCACAGCCGGGTGCTGGCCGCGCACGCGACCGTCCAGCGCGCCCTGCCCTCCCGCTGGACCCGCCCGGCCGGTCCGCCGGCGGCGGACGAGGACCCGGTGTACGCCGCACTGCGCCTGCGGGTGCTGCGCGCCGCGCTGCGGCCGCACCCCGCCCGGCGGCTGCCCGCTCCCCGGATCTGGGGACTGCGGCTGTTCACCCCGCACGGCGGCGAGGAGGACGCGGCGCTGGACCGCGCACTCGCGGCCCTCGACGCCCCCGCCCGGGCGGCCTTCGCCCTGCGCGCGGTGGAGGGGCTGACGCCGGAGCAGACGGCCGGGGCGCTGCGACGGGCCGGGGTCGAGCACCCCGAGGAGGCCGTCGCGGCGGCGGCCGGCGTGACCGCCGGGGCGGACCCGGAGCCCCCCGCCTTCGACCCGTGCGCGGTGCGGGTCCAGCCCACCGACCTGCTGCGCCGCCGCCGGACGTGGAGCGCCGCGCTGCTGGTCGGCCTGCTCGGACTCAGCACGACGGCGGCCGTGGTGGCCGACTCCGGGCCGGCCGCGCCCGCGGCCCGCCCCGCGCCCACCCCGTCCGGCACTGCGGCCGACCCGGCCCGCCTGACCCGGGTCGAGCCGGACCGGTGGCAGCACACCGCGCGGGTCGACTTCACCGCCTGGCCCGCCCGCGGCGACCGCCGCGACGACGGCGCGCTGCTCGGCCGCGCCCTGGCCGCCTGGGAGCGGCCCGGCCCGCAGACCCGCGCCGAGCCGGGCGTGGACGCCACGCCGCCCGTCGCCCCGCCGGCCCTGCTGTTCGCCGGGACGGTCGACGGCACCGCCCTGGTGGTGCTGTTCGACGGCCGGCGGCTCGCCCGCTACACCGACGGGCGCGACGGCGGCCTGGACCTCGCCCGGGCCGACGACTCGGACGTGACCACGGCGGGCGCGGTGGTGCTGCGCCGCCAGGGCACCGCCGTGCGCTATCTGCTGGCCCCCTGGGTGGACGCCGCCGAGACCCGCCGGATCGACCAACCCGACTCCCCCGCGCGGCCGTTGGACCACCCTGACGGGGTCACGGCGGCGGTCCCGGGCGGCGGGCTCGCGGACTGCCACGGCGCCACGGTGCTCCAGCTGCGCTCCTCCCCCGCCATCGCCGAGAAGCACGCCTTCCTGCTGACCGACCTCGGCGGGCTCGTCCCCGCGCACCTCACCTACTCCCCGCCGCCGGACCGCGCCCAGCCGGCCCGCGAGCCGCGCGAGGCCACCGGCCAGGACGCGCTGCTGGCCTGGGCCCGCGCGGGCTGCGCCGTCCCGGACGGCACGCCGGGCGTCAAGCAGCTCAACCTGTGGGCCTTCGCGGTGCAGCCGCTGCCGCAGAACGCGGGCTCGGCGTCCTGGGTCTGCCTGCGCGCCGACCGCTGGACCGGTGAGGGCAGCGCCACCACCGCCGTCCTGCTGCCGACCGCCCGCGGCCCGCAGCGCACCGGCGGCGGCCCGGGGCGGGCGTGCAGCCGCTTCGAGCAGGACGTCGTCGGCTGGGCCTGGTGGCGCTCCCCGCAGGGAGCGGAGTTCCTGCTCGCGGCGGGCAGCCGGCGGGTCACCCGGCTCGCCGTCAAAGGCCCGGACTGGTCTGCCGACCGGCCCGTCCCGGACCACACGCTGGCCGTCGAGCGCCCGGCCCGGGCGACCGTCCAGGTGGAGGCGGCCCTGGACGGCGGCACCCGGATCAGCCCGCCGCGCTGAACCGGCCGGCCGACTCGCGCGCGTACTCCGGCAGCTCGTTGCCCGGCAGCTCGTTGCCCGGCAGCTCGCTCTTCGGCAGCTCGTAGTCCGGCAGCTCGACGCTGGAGACCTGCTTGCCGAGCTCCAGCATCCGGTTCAGCACCCAGCGCCGGTTCAGCAGCCCGTTGCGCACGCGCAGGCCGGTGGCGGTGCGCGGCGCCAGGAACGGTCCGGTGCGGTCCCCGCCCTTCTGGCAGCCCTCGGCGTAGCCGCGCAGCAGCCGCTCGTACCGGGCGAAGGCGGTGCGGTGGTCGCCGCGGGCCCGGGCCAGTTCGCCGGCCAGGACGTACGCGGCCACCACGGCGGTGCCGGTGCCCATGCCGCCGATGGTGGCGCCGCAGGCCGCGTCGCCGAGCAGGGCGATCCGGCCGCTGGACCAGGTGGGGACGTCGGCGCGGCTGATCGAGTCGAAGTAGAGCTCGGGGGCGTGCCGCAGGCTCTCCAGCAGGCGCGGCACCTCCCAGCCGAGGCCCGCGAAGGCGTCCCGCACCAGGGCCTTCTGCTGCTCCGGGTCATGGCGGTCGTAGCGCAGTTCGGGCGAGGCGAAGAGGCAGAAGGCGCCCGCGCGGGCCGGGTCGCGGTGGTCGGCGCCGATCGAGGCGAGCCGGCCGGGGACGTTGAGGCCGACCGAACCGGGCGCCAGGCCGAGGTCGTCGGGGAACTGCCAGGTGGCCGCGTAGTAGCCGAGGTGGCGGACGTAGCGCTGCTCGGGGCCGAAGGCGAGCCGGCGGACGTTGGAGTGCAGCCCGTCGGCGCCGATCACCAGGTCGAACTCGCGCGGCGCGCCGTGCCGGAAGGCGGCCCGCACACCGCTCGGGGTCTCCTCCAGGGCGGTGATGGAGTCGCCGAAGACGTACTCGGCGCGGGCGCGGCTGTGCCGGTACAGCAGCTGGGCGAGTTCGCCGCGCGGGATCTCCAGCTCGCCGCCCGCGAACTCGGCGGGCAGGTGCAGGAGTCGACGGCCGTCTGCGCCGAGGAAGGTCATCGGGCTGCCGCCGGTGTCGAGCGCGCGCAGTTCGTCGAGGACGCCCATCCGCTCCAGCACCGTCAGGTGGGTGCGGCCGCGGAAGTCGACGTTCTGGCCGCCGCCGCGCAGCGCCGGGGCGAGTTCGACGACGGTGGCCTCGAAGCCGTACCGGCCGAGCCAGTGGGCCAGGGCGGGGCCGGCGATGCTCGCGCCCGAGATCAGGACCTTGGTGCTCATGGGAACCATTCCGTCCGAGAGGGTCGAGAAACTGTGTCCAATGGATACTGTTTGCTGCTGTGTACGGTAGACGCAGTTAGGTCGGACGAGCAACCCCCAGAACGGGAGCGGACTGTGAGCGAGGCGGCGAACGACATGGTGCGGCTGCTCTGGGGCCCCCCGACCAAGCCCACCCGCGGGCCGAAACCGGCCCTCAGCCTGGAGCGGATCGCGGCGGCGGGCGTCGAGATCGCGGACGCCGAAGGCCTGGGCGCGGTCTCGATGCAGAAGGTCGCCGGACTGCTCGACTTCACCAAGATGTCGCTCTACCGCTACGTGCCCGGCAAGGCCGAACTCGTCGCCCTGATGGTCGAGGCCGCCGTCGGCGAGCCCCCGCAGGACCGGCACGCCCACGACTGGCGGGCCCAACTCACCGCCTGGGCACACCACTTGACCGAGTCGTTCGGCCGCCACCCGTGGCTGCTCGATGCCACCGTCGGCCCCCGGGTGATGGGCCCGAAGGAACTCACCTGGCTGGAACGGGTGGTGACCGCCCTCGACGGCCACGGACTGACCGGCCCCGAGCGGATGGACGCCGCCGTCCTGCTCGCCGGACACGTTCGCAGCATCGCCCAGCAGTCCCGCGCCGCCGGGCCCGACGGCTCCCCCGAAGCCGAACTCCTCACCACCATCGGCACACTGGTGCACCAGCACGCCGACCGCTACCCCGCCCTGGCCGCCGCCATGACCGGGGAGGACGGGCGCGACCAGGCCCTGGACTTCGGCCTGGACCGCATCCTGGACGGCCTCGCCGCCCTGATCACCCGCCGCACGGGCACCGCCTGACGCCACCTGCCCCGCCGCGCCTCGCGAGGGAAATCCGATGGGCCCGCGTTCGGTCAGCCGCTAGCATCCCGGGCCATGGCGATGTTCGTGCACCTGACCACCGCGGCGAACGCGCCGCGGATACGCCGCGCCGGGATCCGGGCCGACAGCCGGGGGCAGGGCGGGGTGCGCGGGCTGTACTGCTTCCCGGTACTGCCCTCGTACCCGCTGACCCACCAGTGGCTGCGCGAACTGGCCCGGTTCGGCACCGGGGGCTCCCTGGTCGCGGTGCACCTCCGGCTGGACGACGCACAGCAGGTGCTGGCCGGGCACTACCGGGACCGCGCGAGGGACGCCCAGCAGTGGGTGCCCGCCGCCGAGGCGGTGCGGCGGGTCGCCGAGCTGGCGGACCCGCGCGGCTGGGAGGTGTTCGTGCCGCGCGCGGTGGGCGCCCGCGAGGTCCACCGGATCCGCGGCGTGCCGCAGGTCTCCGGCTGGCGCTACCAGCCGAACGCCCACGGCACCCGGCCGTGCCCCTGCATGGGCTGCCAGCCCGTCGGCGGGTACGGCAGCCGTCGGCTGCGCGAGCGCCACCAGCACCCGCTGGACGCCCCGCCGCCGCCCGTGCCCGTCCTGCTCGCCCGGATCGAGGCCGCCGGCGAGCCGGGCGACCCCGCCGAACTGCTCGCCGCCCTGCAGAGCTTCGGGCGCCGCCGCCGCGGCCCACTGGACCGCCTCGCCCGGTTGGCCGCCCACCCGGACCCGGCCGTGCGCGAGGAACTGGTGTGGGCCGTCGCCGGCTGGTCCACCCCGGGCGTCGCCGCCCTGCTCGACGGCCTCGCGAACGACCCGCACCCGGACGTCCGCGAGGCCGTCGAGGCGGCGCTGGAGCGCTGAGGGCCGGCCGTCAGGAGACGCGCTTCGCGGCCAGGAGTCGTCGATGAAGCTCGGGACCGAGCAGGTGCGGCCGGAGCCGTAGAAGCTCCCGACGTGCCCGTTCGGCCGATCCGGGCGATCATGGGACGAACCGCGTCTCGGCGATTCGGCGCACCGGTGTCAGTCCGGCCGCGCCCGGAAGGTGGACTGCGATGTTCCAGCTCCTGTGGATTCTGCTCATCGGCTTCGTGCTGGGCGTACTGGCCAAGCTGATCCTGCGCGGGCCGCAGTCGATCCCCTGGTGGCTGACGATGCTGCTCGGCGCCGCCGGGGCCTGGCTCGGCAACGCCGTCTCCGGATGGATCGGCGTCCGCCACACCTCGGGCATCGACTGGATCCGGCACCTACTCCAACTCGGCTTCGCCGTCGCCCTGGTGGCCTTCGTCGCCCCGGCCTGGAGCAAGTCCCACCCGAGCCGCTGACCCGGACGACCCGGACGACCCGGGCTGCCGCCGCCCCGGACCGCCGGTGGCAGGAGGCGGAGGCGGCCGACCCGTTCGGCGGGGAGGCGCCGTCAGCCGACGTGGACGGCCGGGCGGCGGCTGCGGTCCGGTTCCGCCTCGCGCAGGACCTCGCGGGTGACGGGGGCGATCTCGCCCTGGCCGAAGAGGAAGAACCTGAGGAACTGGGCGAAGGGATTGCCCTCGGTCCACTCGAAGTAGATGTGCGGCTGCTGCCCGGTGAGGTCCCGCACCCGCAGCAGCAGGGCGGCCAGCGCGTTCGGCACGCTGGAGCTCTGTAGCGTCAGCACCCGGTAGCGGTCGTGCAGCACCTCGCCGCGCACGGTCAGTTCGGCCTCGAAGTCGGACGGGTCGAGCACGGTGACCTCGACGAAGACCAGGTCGTCCTCGGTCGGGATGTCGTTGTCGGCGCGGATCTGGCGGATCTTGTCGCGGTACTCGGCGAGGTCCCGGCTGTTCGGCTCGTTGGCGATCAGCCGCAGCGGGCGGTACGTGTAGTCCCGGACGAAGCGTTCCGCGACGACGTCGAGCACCACGTCGGTGACGCGCAGTTCGAAGGCCCGCTTGAGCCGGGAGAGGAACGAGACCAGCATGATGCCGGCGATGAAGCAGCCGCCGATCTTGACGCCGTCCGGCCGCTCGGCGATGTTCACGGCCGTGGTGTAGAGGAAGACGCCGGCGATCGCGGCGAAGCCGACCGTCCTGCGACGCTGCCCCGACTTGTGGGCGGCGATGGTGACGGCGATGGCGGCCGAGCTGATCAGCACCAGCACGCCGGTCGCGTACGCGCCGCCCTGGGCGTCCACGTTGGCGTCGAACAGCCAGGTGACCAGGAAGGCGATCAGGGTGAGGACGATCACGGTGGGCCGCACCGCGCGGGCCCAGTGCGGGGCCATGCCGTAACGGGGAAGGTAGCGCGGCATCAGGTTGAGCAGTCCGGCCATCGCGGAGGCGCCGGCGAACCAGAGGATGGCGATCGTGGACAGGTCGTAGACGCTGCCGAAGGTGTTGCCGAGGTTCTGGTGGGCGAGGTAGGCGAGCGCCCGCCCGTTGGCCTGGCCGCCGGCCTTGAAGGCGTCCGCGGGGATCAGCAGGGTGGTGATGAGGCTGGTGGTGATCAGGAAGCAGCTCATGATCGCGGCCGCGGTGGTGAGCAGCTTGCGGGCGCCGCGGATCCGGCCGGTGGGCTTCTCCTCGGTGTCGTCCGGGTCCCCCTCGATGTGCGGCATCACGGCGACGCCGGTCTCGAAGCCGGACAGGCCGAGTGCCAGCTTCGGGAAGACGATCAGCGCGACGCCGATCATCGCGATCACGTTGCCGTGCTCGGCGGTGAGCGCGTCGGTCCAGTCGCCGACGACGTGCGGGGCCTTCAGCACGTGCCAGAGCCCGTTGGTCACCACCACGACGTTCAGCGCGAGGTAGACCGCGACCAGGACGACGGCGATGCCGATCGCCTCGCTGAAGCCCTTGAGGAAGACCCCGCCGAGCAGGGCCACCATGATGAGGGTGATCGTCACCTGCTTGCCGGTCAGCAGGCTGTGCAGATGCGGGTTCTCCACCAGGTGCGCGGTCGCGTCGGCAGCCGACAGGGTGATGGTGATCATGAAGTCGGTGGCCGCGAAGCCGAGCAGCGTGAGCACGAAGAGCTTGCCCTGCCAGAACGACAGCAGCCGCTCCAGCATCGCGATCGAGCCCTGGCCGTGCGGGCTCTCCTGGGCGACCCGCCGGTAGACGGGCAGGGCGCCGAGCAGGGTGACGACCACCAGCACGATGGTCGCCAGCGGCGAGAGCAGGCCGGCGGCGAGGGCGGCGATGCCGGGCTGGTAGCCGAGCGTGGAGAAGTAGTCCAGGCCGGTCAGGCACATCACCCGCCACCAGCGCTGGCCCTTGACGTGCGGCGCCTCGGCGTGCGGGCCGGGGTGCTGCTTGGCCATGTCCGACAGGCCTTCCAGCATCCACGCCCGGAACCTCGCGCCGCGGGTCGCGGGTGCCACCCCCGGATCGGCCGAACCCGACGACACCACGTGCACCCCTGTCCACCAGTCGGCCGGCCGCGCTCGGCTCCAGCCCCCCAAAGGCCGCCGGACGGCGGGCCTGGTCAGGCTAGGGGACCGGACCGGTGCCGCCGGGGAGCAGCGCGTCCGGACACGCCAGGGGTGCCCCGGACGGCCCTCAGCGGTGGCGGACGGCGCCCCGTCGTGCCGGCCGTGCCGGCGCGGCGGGCCGCACGCACTGCCCAAAGCGGGCGAGGATATCCGCGCGATCGACGGATGCATGCAGGTTTGCCGAGAACGGACACCAGGGAGGCAGCGGTGGCGGAACCGAGTCGGCGGGGCATTCTGGGCCTGGGCCTGCTGGCGGCGGCCACCGCCTCCTGCGGCACCCACCGCCCGGACCCCGCCCCGCGCTCCTCGTCCGACGGCCCCGCCCCGCGCCCCTCCCCCGACGACGCCGCCCCGACCGCCGCCCAGCGCGTGGGCGTCCCGCCGGAGCAGTCCCTACCCGGCGCGCCCGACTGGGAGATCACCGACCCCGGCCCCGCCGACGCCATCGAGGGCTTCGCCGACCGGGTCAGCGTGCTGCCCGGTGAGCAGTTCGGCCTGCACGTCTCCACCCCGGCCGCCGCCTTCACCGTCTCCGCCTACCGCACCGGCTGGTACGACGGCGCCCGCGCCCGCCTGGTCTGGCGCCGTGAGCACGTCCCGGGCGGCCGGCAGCCCGCCCCGCGCGTGGACCCCGCGACCAGGACCGTGCTGACCGGCTGGCAGCGCACCCTCGCCGTGGACACCACCGGCTGGCCCGAGGGCGCCTACCTGCTGCGCCTGGACGCCGAGGACGGCTCCGGCCAGCGCTACGTCCCGCTCACCGTCCGCTCCGCCGTCACCGCCGGGCGGACGGTCGTGATGAGCGCCCCCGCCACCTGGCAGGCGTACAACGAGTGGGGCGGGTACAGCCTCTACAACGGCCCCACCGGCGGTCTGGCCACCCGCTCGCTGCGGGTGGTCTTCGACCGGCCCTACGACTACGACCACGGCGCCGGGCTGTTCCTGGTGTACGAGACGCCGCTGGTCGCGCTCGCCGAGCGGCTCGGGCTGCCGCTCGCCTACACCACCGGGATCGACGTGGCCCGGGAGCCCGGGCTGCTGCACGGCGCGAGCGCCGTCCTCTCCCTCGGCCACGACGAGTACTGGTCCCCCGAGCAGCGCGCCCAGGTGGTCGCGGCCCGGGACGCCGGCACCAACCTGGCGGTCCTGGGCGCCAATTGCTGCTTCCGCCGGGTCCGCTTCGAGCCCTCGGAGCTGGGCCCGGACCGGACGGTGGTCTGCTACAAGGACGCGTGGGCGCAGGACCCGGGCCACCAGGCCGGCGCCCCGGCGACCACCGACTTCCGGGCCGGCCCGGGCGCCGACCCGGAGAGCTCGATGCTCGGCGTGATCTACGACGGCTACCCGGTGGACGCCCCGTACGTGGTCGGCTCGCCGGAGCACTGGGCGTTCGAGGGCACCGGCGTCGCCGCCGGGGCGTCGTTCCCGCACCTGGTCGGCGTCGAGTACGACCGGGTGGACACCGCCTTCCCCACCCCGCGTCCGATCGAGGTGATCGCGCACTCCCCCGTGGTCTGCGAGGGCCGCCGCTCGCACTCCGACACCGCGTACTACACCGTGCCGGGCGGCGCCGGGGTGTTCGCCTCCGGGACGATGCGCTGGGTGGAGGCCCTGGACGCGCACGGGCCCGGGGGCGGCAGCGCCGACCACGGGATCGACGCCCGGGCCGGGGACCTGGTCCGCCGGGTCACCGAGAACGTCCTGCGCACCTTCGCCGCCGGCCCGGCCGGCCTGACCCACCCGGCCCGGGACAACCTCGCGACCGTCTACGGCGGGGCGTAGCCCGCCGGGGGCTGCGAGGGGCCGCCTGCGAGGGGCCGTCGAGGAAATTTCCCGGAACGACGGATCGGGGCGGTGACGCGGTACCCCGGGCACGCATCGCGGTCGAACGGATTTCCGGGCCGTGGCCGGCCGTGCCCAGCCCGTCACCCGGGGCGAGGAACCGTCCGCCGCACCGATACACTCACACGGTCTCATCCACAGCAGGTCGTCAAGGACAACCGTCCGGCGTGGCACGGGTGCCGGCCGGAAAGGGCACGAGGGAAACAGAACATGGTCGAGGCCTCCCCGAAGGTCGTTGTCGTCGTCCCCACGTACAACGAGCGGGAGAACCTTCCGGTCCTCGCGGGTCTTCTCGCGGACCTCCCGGTACCGGGCCTGCACCTGCTGGTGGTCGACGACAACTCGCCGGACGGCACCGGCGAGATCGCGGACAAGCTCGCCGCGGAGTCCGGCGGCACCGTCGGCGTGCTGCACCGCACCGAGAAGGACGGCCTCGGCCGCGCCTACCTGGCCGGCATGGCCCGGGCCCTGGACGAGGACGCCGACGTCGTGGTCCAGATGGACGCCGACCTCTCGCACCCGGCCTCGGCGATACCCGCGATGGTCCAGGCCCTGCTGGCCGACGACACCGCCGTGGTGCTCGGCTCCCGCTACGTGCCCGGCGGTTCGACCGCCGCGGAGTGGCCCTGGCACCGCAAGGCCCTCTCCGCCTGGGCCAACCTCTACGTCAACACCATCCTCGGCCTGGGCGTCCGGGACGCCACCGCCGGTTTCAAGGCCTGGCGGGCGAGCACCCTGCGGGCGATCGACCTGCCGAGCGTGCAGAGCAGCGGGTACTCGTTCCAGGTCGAGATGAACTACCGGGTCGTCCAGCGCGGCCTGACGATCCGCGAGGTGCCGATCCGCTTCGAGGAGCGGATCGAGGGCGCGTCGAAGATGAGCATCGGGGTGCAGGTCGAGTCGGCGCTGGCGCCCTGGAAGCTGCGGCTGAACCGCCAGGACCCGCGGTAGGCCGTAGCCCGCCGGGCCGTGCCCCTCGCCCGGGTCAGGGCCAGGGCATACGGGTGCCGGTCGGACGGCTCGGCGGTGTGAAGGGCGACCACGGGGAAAGAAGGGCGACATGGCCCTTCTCCCGGAGTCCCTCACGGCCCTGATCCGCCGCGGTGCCCGAGAACCCTTCGTCGTCCAGACCGTGCGGGCCACCGTGGCCGCCACCCTCGCCTTCGCGGTGGCCACCCGGCTCAGCAGCGAGCCGGCCCCGCTGACGGCCCCGCTCACCGCGCTGCTGGTGGTGCAGGTCACCGTCTACTCGACGCTCAAGACCAGCATCCGCCGGGTCAACTCGGTGGTGGTCGGCGTGCTGATCGCGACCGGGTTCAGCGCCGTGGTGGGGCTCTCCTGGTGGAGCCTCGGGCTGATCATCCTGGCCTCGCTGGTCGTCGGCCGGTTCGTCCGGGTCGAGGAGTTCGTCCAGGAGGTCGCGATCAGCGCCATGCTGATCCTCGGCGTCAGCGGGCTCGCCTCGCAGGCCTGGGACCGGGTGCTGGAGACGCTGATCGGCGCCGCCGTCGGCCTGCTGTTCAACCTGCTGTTCGCCCCGCCGGTCTGGGTGGACACCGCCGGGGAATCGATCGAGGACCTCGCCCGGCGGGCCCGCCAGCTGCTGCTGGACATCGCCGAGCAGTTGGGCCGTCCGACCCCGGTCGCCCGGGCCGCCGAGCAGCTGCACGAGGCCCGCCGGCTCGACCACGCCATCGCCGACGTGGACGTGGCACTGCGCCAGGCGGAGGACAGCCTGCGGCTCAATCCACGGATCAACGACGGGCTGCTGTCCCGGCTGGTGCTGCGCACCGGGCTGGACACCCTGGAGATCTGCGTGGTGGTGATCCGGGTGCTGGCGCGCTCGCTGACCGACCTGGCCAAGCGGCGCGCGCCCGGCGAGCGGCTGTTCCCGCCGGACGTCGCGGTGGGCCTGGAGGAACTGCTGGCGCACGTCGGCGGGGCCATGGTCAGCTTCGCGGTGCTGGTCACCACCCAGGTGAGCCGCAGTGCCGAGGAGGCGGAGCGGCGGCTGACCGCCGAGCTGGCCGCGGCCTGGACCTGCCGGGAGAACGTCGCCCAGGTGCTGCTGCGGAAGGTGCGGGAGCACCCCGAGGCGTGGCAGTTGCACGGTTCGATACTGGCCGAGGTGGACCGGATCCTGGACGAACTGGACCTGGAGCATCGCAGCCGGCGACTGATGGAGGAGCTGGACCGGGCCTCGGTGGCGAGCCGGGAGCGGTTCTCGCGGTTCGCCGGGCTGCGCCGGTTCGTCCGGGGCGAGCGGGCGCGCCCGGCGGTGCGGGCCGGGCGCTGAGCCTGCGTCGGACTCCGGGGGGCGGGGGTTTGGGGGGCTTGGGGGGCTTGGGGGGCTCAGGGCATCGACCAGGGTTCCTGCGGGAGCGGGTGGCCGGTCTCCAGGTAGGTCTTCAGGTTGGACAGCACCGCCGACCAGCCCCGCTCGACGTCCGCCCGCTCGGCCTCGTCGGCCAGCTGGTCGTGGGTGACGGTGAGCCGGGTGAGGTCGTGCCAGCCCCGGAGCTCGAAGGTGACCTTGGAGGGACCGCCCGGGCGCCGCTCCTCGGGCGCCGCCCAGGTGGTGACCAGCCGGTGCGGGCGGTCGGCGGCCTCGACGACGCCGATTACGTCGGCCGTCCCGGAGCCGTCGGCGCGCTGGTGCTCCCAGGGCGCGCCGGGCAGCCAGGTGGAGACGTTGCGGTGGCCCCAGTAGAGGGCGGACTCGTCGGCGTTGGTGAGGGCGTGCCAGACCCGCTCGGGGGTGGCGCGCAGGTAGAGGGTGCTGTGGAGGGCGGGCGCGGCCATCGCGTCAGCCCCTGGCCGCGTCGAGCAGCGGCTGGACCTCGATCTTCTGCATCCGCATCATCGTCGCCATCACCCGGCCGGCCTTGGCCCGGTCCTCGTCGGCGATCAGGTCGAGCAGGACGCGCGGGGTGATCTGCCAGGAGAGGCCGAAGCGGTCCTTGAGCCAGCCGCACGGGCCCGCCTGGCCGCCGTCGGCGGTGAGCTTGGCCCAGAGCTCGTCGACCTCCTGCTGGCCGTCGCACTCCACCTGTAGCGACATGGCCTCGGTGAAGTGGAACTCTGGGCCGCCGTTGAGGGCCGCGTACTCCCGCCCGGCGAGTTCGAAGGCGACGGTCATGACCGAGCCTGCTCCGCCGGGGCCGGTCTCGGGGTAGCGGGTGACCTGCGTGATGCGGGAGTTGGGGAAGAGCGAGGTGTAGAAGGTGGCGGCCGCTTCGGCCTGGTCGTCGAACCAGAGGAAGGTGGTGATCTTCTGCATGCGCCCGACGGTAGCCCCGGGCCCCGCCCGGACGGCCGAGCCACGGCCGGGGGTCACCGGTTCGGCGCCCCCGGCCCGCGGCCCGCCCGCCACCGGGTCAGTGCACCCAGCCCGCGTAGCGCTGTACGAAGCGCAGGCCGGTGTGGGCGGTGACGACGACGTCGTAGCGGCCCTGCTTGTCCAGCGGCCAGGACAGGTTCGCCTGTTGCCCGGGCTTGACCCGGACGGTCTGCGCGGTGCCCGCGAAGTCGTTGGGCGCGGCGGTGAAGGAGACGTCGGTCATGCCGTCGTTGGCCACCTGCAAGGTGAGCCGCACGCTGCCGTGCAGGTCGGCGGTGACGATCGGCACGCCGATGTCGTTCTGGCCGTCCTGCCCGTCCCGGACCACGGTGCCGGCGAAGCGGCGGACGAAGCCGTCCGGGCCGTGGACGGTGAAGTCGTAGCGGCCGTTGGTGGCGGCGGCGTCCCAGACGTACCGGGCGGTGGCGCCGGGGGCGACGGTGTACGGGGTGCCCGCGAAGGGCAGCGCGATGTTCGGGTAGACGGTGTACGGGAAGGCCACCGAACCGTCGTTGCTCATCGTGCAGGTGACCTTGCCGCTCTTGCGGTCCACCTCCACGTCGGCCCACGGCTGGTAGGGCAGCGGGCGGTGCGGGCGCTCGCCGCGCTCCTGGACGGGCATCGCCTGGGCTCCGACCGCCGGGAGGGCGACGCCGGGCAGCTTGGTGCCCGCGTCGGCCCTGGCCATCAGGGCCGTGGTGTCGGGCAGCGACGGGACGGACGGGTTCGGCGCGGCGAAGTCGAAGCAGCTGGTGAGGTCGCCGCAGACGGACCGGCGCCAGGCCGAGATGTTCGGCTCGGCGACGCCCGTGACCAGCTCCATGAAGCGCAGCACGGAAGTGTGGTCGAAGACCTGGGAGTTGACCCAACCGCCGCGTGACCAGGGCGAGACGACCCACAGCGGGACGCGGTTGCCGAGGCCGATGGCGCGGCCCTGGGTGAACTCCTCGGGGGTGCCGGGCTCGGGGGTGGGCGGGACCATGTGGTCGAAGTAGCCGTCGTTCTCGTCGTACATGACCAGGAAGACGGTGTGCTGCCACACGGCCGGGTTGGACATCAGTGACTGGAGGGCCTGGTCGACCCAGTGCGCCCCGTACGCCGGGCCGGCCTCCGGGTGCTCGGAGAAGAGGTAGGGGGCGACCAGCCACGAGATGGTCGGCAGGGTGCCGTCCTTGCAGTGGCGGTCGAAGGCGGCCGGGTCGAACTTGGTCATCGCGTTGATGTAACGCGGGTCGGTGGGCGGGAAGTTGTGGAACTGCTTGAAGTAGGAGAGGGCGTTGTCGTCGTAGTCGCCGGTGCGGTCGTCCTTGCTGGGGTTGTGGTAGACCCGCCAGCTGACGCCGGCCTGCTCCAGGCGCTCGGCGTAGGTGGTCCAGTCGGCGACGGGGTTGTCGGTGACCGGGGTGTTGTCGATCCAGGGCCCGGTGGTGCCGTCGCGGCCGGGACCGGAGGTGCCCGTCCAGAGGTAGAGCCGGTTGGGGTCGGTCGGGCCGGCGAGGGAGGTGAAGTAGGCGTCGCAGAGGGTGAACGCGTCGGCCAGGGCGTACTGGTAGGGGATGTCGTCCCGGGTGAAGTAGCCCATGGTGCGCTCGCCCTTGGCGGCGATCCACTTGTTCATCGCGCCGTTGTTGATCGCCTGGTGGCCGGTCGCCCAGTCGTGGGGCAGGCCGCCGGCGTTCTGCGCGTTGTACTTCGAGGTGTCCATCCGGTACGGCAGCATGGCGCCGCCGTCGCTGCGACGGCTGTCCGGCTGGCGGAACACGTCGGCACCGTCCGGGAATTGGAGCGCCTGCTTGTCGCCGAAGCCGCGGACGCCGCTGAGCGTGCCGAAGTAGTGGTCGAAGCTGCGGTTCTCCTGCATCAGCACGACGACGTGCTTGACGTCCTTGATGGTGCCCGTCAGCCGGCCGGAGGCGGCAGGGGCGGCGGCGGGGGCTGCCTCGGCGGGGGCGGCGCCCAGTCCGGTCAGGGCGGTGGCGCCGACGGCCGCGGTGGCGCCGACGAAGGTGCGGCGGGAGAGCTCGGACATCACGAACTGGCCTCTCAGAGCTGGAAAGTGGCGACGGCGGCGGCGGTGTCGGAGGGCCACTCGTTGGCGGCGGTGTTCGGCTCGGGCTGCGGCCAGTCGGCGACCAGGGTGTGCGCCTCGACCAGCTTCAGCGGGCCGGCGTACTGGACGTAGTCGATGCGGTCCTGCGGCTCGGGCTTGGCGCCGCGCTGCTTGCGGGTGGGCGACCAGGTCGCGCCGGGGAACTTGACCGGGTCGCGGTGCTCCTCGCGGAAGGTGTCGGTCAGCCCCGCGCCCTGAAGGGCCACGCTGACGGGCCAGTTGAGCACCCCGACGCCGCCGTGCGCGGCGGCGGTGGCGGCCGTCCAGTCCAGGTGGGACGGCGAGGACAGGGCGCCGGCGAGCACCACCGGGGTGCGCCGGGCGATGTCCGCGCGCACCGCGGCGGCCAGGGCCCTGGCCTGCTTCAGGCGGAGCGAGGCGGCCTCGGCGGCCTCCGTCTGGGCCGCCGTCCGGCCGTCCTGGAGCGCGTACGGGCCGTAGCCGGCCTCGTCGAGGTGCGCGGTCCAGAAGCGGACGGCCCGGCCGCCGGGGAGCTGCACGGTGGCCCCGGCGGCGGGCAGGTCGGCGGTCGGCGGGGTGACGTCGGCGAGCGGGTAGCGGCTCAGGATGCCGACGCTGCCGGGGCTCTGGTAGGCGTACCAGCCGAGCGCGTCGGCCAGGGTCTTCGCCCGCTCACCGGCGGTCTCCTGGAGGGCGAGGACGTCCAGGCCCTGGGTGAGGACGACCCGTAGCTGCTTCTCCAGGGCGTCGGTGTACCCGGCGCCGGCGTCGTGCAGGTTCCAGCTGGCGGCCTTGAGGCGCGGCGGCGCGGCGGGGTCGACCACGGGGATGAGGACGGTGACGGTGTCGACGGCACCCGCGCTGTCCTTGACGCCGACGACGGCCAGCTCGGGGCTCTTGCCCGCCGCGGGCGCGGTGCCGGTGAGCGTGCCGTCGGCGGTGACGTTCAGCCAGGACGGCCCGCTGACCTTGCGGAAGACGGCGGTCCCCGCCGGGTTGCCGACCGGGCGGGACCAGAGGCCGCCGAGCTTGACGAAGACCGCCGCGCCGGGGGCGACGGGCGCGGTGGTGAGGGCGTCCACGGCGCTGTGCGGGCGGACGACGGCCGGCTTGGCGCGGAAGCTGAACGGGGCCGTCCGGGCGAGGACGCCGTAGCCGTCCTTGGCGAGCAGGTAGGCGGTGTACGGGCCGCCGGTCAGCGCGGAGGTGTCGAGCTGGAGGTCGCCGGAGGTGCCCGGGACGTACTTCCAGAGGAGGGAGCCGCCGTTGCCGGGCTGGCGGCCGCCGTCGTACACGCCGACCCAGTTCTTGGCGTCGGGGGCGTCGGTCGTCCAGTGGAAGGTGAGCCGGTCGCCTTCGGTGGGGTTGGCGGAGGAGGTGAGGGTCAGGGCGCTGCCTGCGGCCACGGTTGTCCTGTCCGCCGCCCGGGGCCCGGTCCGCCGGGGGTCGGCGCCGGGTCCGCGCGCGGCTGGTCACGGAGGCTGGGGAAGGGAGGGCCCGACAGTTGGCTGTACAACTGTGGGCGGCCCTCATTCATCCGAAAGTCAGCGACCGGGACGTGAACGGCGTGTGACGGCCCATCGGGCGGTTCGGGAACTCCGTGGCGGGCGGCGGGAATTCTCGGCGGAGACGCCGGGGGGCCGGAAGCGCCGGGAGGGCCGCGACGGGATCCGTCGCGGCCCTCACGCGCTGCTGCGCCTCTCGGCTGCTGCGCTTCTCGGCTTCTTGACTTCTCGGCTTATGCCAGGGCGAGGAACAGCTTCTCCAGCTCGGCCTCGCTCATCGGCGGGGTGTCCTCGTCGGACGCGGCCATGCACTGGCGCATGCCGCTGGCCACGATCTTGAACCCGGCCCGGTCCAGGGCGCGCGAGACCGCCGCGAGCTGGGTGACCACGTCCTTGCAGTCACGGCCCGCCTCGATCATCGCGATCACCCCGGCCAGCTGGCCCTGGGCACGGCGCAGCCGGTTCAGGACCGCGCCGACCGACTCCTCGTCCACCTGCATGTCCGGGCCGCCTTTCGCATCGACTGTCGACTGACAACTGTACCCGGTGGGGTATCCATTCCCGGGCGGGGCGATGCGGGCGGGGGCACTGGGGTGTTCGGCGGTTCGGCGACGGTGTTCAGCTGCTTTGCCCAGCAGCTTTGCTCAGTGACTTTGCTCAGTGGCTTTGGTCAGCGGCGGGCGAGGCGGCGCTCGCCACCGGCGCCGGTCTCGTACGGGAGCCCGTAGTGCGCGAACACGGCCGGTTCGTCCTCGGCGGGCAGGACGTCGTCGGTGCCGATCGACGGCGCCTGCTTGACCTGGTTCTTCGGGAACGCCACCTGGACGTAGTCCGGCCCGACGACCGCCCCGTCGAGCGGGACGAACACCAGGCGGCGCCTGGTCACCAGGCCGACCGTGACGGTGGCGAAGAACGGCTGGTCGGTGGCCGTCTCCACGTAAACGGACTCCAGCGAGCCGATGCGGTGGCTCTTCTCGTCGACCACGGCGTGGCCGCGCCATTCGCGGATGTCTGCCATAGCGATCACCACAGCGTCGGACCTCCTGTTCCCCGGTCTTTCCGCTTCCGTCGCCCGACAACGGTTCGCCGCCGGGACCTCCCATCCTCCGCCGGGACGACCGGGGGCGCGCGATGGGCGACGAAAACGGACATACAGGGGTGACCTGACCAACCGCCACCAGGGCCGTGACCTGGGCTTTAGGCTGTCCGCCGAGGGAGTTGCAAGCAGATCACCCGATCGTCGACAGACGGAGGCAGCGGCCGTGGGACACGACGACCTGTGGGAGTCCGGCGAGGCCGGAACCCCGGCCGACCTGCGGCCCGACATCCCGCACCCGGCCCGGATGTACGACTACTACCTCGGGGGAAAGGACAACTTCCCCGCCGATCGGGCCGCCGCCGAGAAGGCGCTCGCCGCCAATCCGGAGTTCCGCTCCACCGCGCGGGCCAACCGGGGCTTCCTCACCCGCGCGGTGCGCTGCGTCGCCGACCTCGGCATCGACCAGTTCCTCGACGTCGGCACCGGCATCCCCACCGCCGGCAACACCCACGAGATCGCCCAGGCCGCCGATCCCGGGGCGCAGGTCGTCTACGTCGACAACGACCCGATCGTGCTCAGCCACGCCCGCGCCCTGATGTCCGGCACGGGCCCGGGGCGGACCGCCGTCCTCCAGGCCGACCTGCGCGAGCCGTCCGCCGTACTCGCCGTCGTCGAGGCCGCGGGGCTCCTCGACTTCTCCCGACCGGTCGGCCTCGTCCTGGCCGCCGTCCTGCACTTCCTGCGCGACGAGGACAAGCCCCATCAGGCGGTCGACACGCTGATGGACGCGCTCCCCTCCGGCAGCCACCTCGTCCTCTCGCACGGCACTGCCGACTTCATCCCCGCCGAGGTCCGCGACCGCGTCACCGGCATCTACGACAAGGCCACCGCCCCCCTCGTCGGCCGCACCCGGGACGAGGTCCGCGCCTTCTTCGCCGGCCTCGACCTCCTCGACCCCGGCATCACCACCGTCCCCCTCTGGCGCCCCGACACCGCCCCCGCCCCCGGCGCCGACCGCGTCAGCATCTACGGGGCGGTGGGTCGCAAGCCCTGACGGCTCCCCCGGGCGAATATACCGACCGGTCTACAGATTCATCCCGGGGCGAAGGCGGGGCGACGGCGGGCCCGGGCGGGCCCAGGTGGGAGCGGGTGGAGCGGCGCCGGGGGGCTGGCTGGAGTCGCTTTAGGGGGGTTAATACCACCGACCGGGGCCACCACGTGCGGTTACTGTCGTCGGGACGGCCCCGGACGGGGGCGGTCATCAGGGGCTACCGCGCAACAAGCAGCGCAGGACACATGGGGGACGAACATGGGCAGGTACCACCGTTTCGCGGGAGCTCTCGTGGTCGCCGGGCTCTCCGCCGGGGTGCTCAGCGCCTGCAACCCGATCGGGACCAACTTCACCGACGACGCCACCGTCACGGACAAGATCACCGGCATCCGCCTGGACAGCGACGCCGGGGAGGTGACCGTGCGCGGCAAGGCCGGCGCCACCCAGGCCGCCGTCCACCGCAACATCACGTACCGGAGCGGCAAGCCGGGCGCGAGCACCCGGGTGGACGGCGGCCTGCTGGTGCTCGGCGGCTGCGGACGCAACTGCTCGGTGGACTACACCGTCGAGCTGCCGCCGGGGCTGCCGATCACCGGGGGGACGTCGGCGGGCGGGATCAAGCTCACCCAGGTCGGCGACGTCTCGGTGCACACCAGCTCCGGCGACATCACGCTCGACGACGTGGCCGGGCCGGTCGACGTGCGCACCGACAACGGCGAGATCAAGGGCACCTCGCTCAAGGGCGACCGGGTCAGCGCCAAGACCGACAACGGCGGGATCAAGCTCACCCCCGGCAAGGCCCAGAACATCACGGCGAAGACCTCCAACGGCGAGATCAACGTGACCGTGCCGACCGCCTCCTACCACGTCACCGCCTCGACCGACCTGGGCGAGAAGCACATCGGCGTCCAGAACGACCCGAACGGCCAGTACAAGCTGGACCTCGGGACGAACATCGGCGAGATCACCGTCAAGACGGGCTGACCGACCCGGCCCCGCCGGGGAGCGTAGCGGGGCCGGGTCGGGGCGGGGCCGGGGGCAGGGGTGGTCAGAGACCGACCTGGACCTCGGCGCGGTGCCGGATGTACTCGTCGGGGTGCGCCCTCGCGATGGCCACCGCGGCCTCCACCAGGGCGTGCAGCCGCGACGGGTAGGCACGCGGCACCAGGGGCAGCCCGGGGAGGATGCAGCGCCGCACGTCCAGGTCCTCGTTGGCGACGAACTCCCGCAGCGCGGCCTCGTACCAGGCGTCCCGCACGGTCGACCCCTCGTCGGCGGCGGCCGTGCTGCGGCCGTCCCCGACCGACAGGGACGTCCAGTACCAGGCCCGGGCGGCGCCGGCGCGCTCGGCGTCGGTGCCGGTGTGCAGGTACCCGAGCAGGGTCAGCCGCACCCGGCGCTGGCCGAAAGCGAGCAGGGCCGGCTCGACGAAGCGCCGGTTGAAGCTCGGGTTGGGGTCGTAGACCGCCGCCTCCAGCAGTGCCTCGAAGTACTCCTCGGGCAGGTCGGTACGCCCGGAAAGCGCCTTGTGGACCTCCCACCGGGCCGCGCTCGGGAAGTCCGCCCCGTGCGCGGCCTCAGCCCCGAGCAGGCGGAGCAAACGCGTCAACCGCAGGTCGAACTCCTGCGATCCGTCCGCCGTGCGCCCGGGCAACGGCTGGAGAATCCGCACCTCGCCTGCCGTGTCCTTGGTTTCCACGAACACCCTCCTCATCCTGAGTCATCGGCAGACTACTCGCTGATACACCAGTTCGGAGGTCGTTTTCGGGCAGGCTGGAATTCAGATCACCGACATATGGCCGGAGTTTGACGGTCGATCAGTCCTGCTACCGCCGCAGACCAGGCGAGTTGGACGGACGGATCGGCAGGCGGGCCGGCGGACGGGCCTTCGCCGGTCAGGCCGGACGGCCCGGCGGGACCAGGCCGGACTGGTAGGCGATCGCGACGAGTTGGGCCCGGTCCCGGGCGTCCAGCTTGGCCATCGCGCGGTGGACGTGGGTGCGGACGGTGAACGGGCTGACGAACATCCGCTCGGCGATCTCCTCGTTGGTGAGGCCGGTGGCGGCCATCGACATCACCTCGCGCTCGCGCGCGGTGAGGACGGACAGCCGCTCGGCGGTGCCGCCGGCCGCCGGATCGGGCTGGGCGAGGAACTGGTCGATGACGGCCCGGGTGGCGGCGGGCGAGAGCAGGGCGTCCCCGGCGGCGACGGTGCGGACGGCCGCGAGCAGTTCCGCCGGGTCCGCGCCCTTGCCGAGGAAGCCGCCGGCGCCGGCCCGCAGCGCCTGGGCCACGTACTCGTCGATCTCGAAGGTGGTGAGGATCAGGACCCGGGTGCCGGCCAGTTCCTCGTCGCCGCAGATGGCGGCCGTCGCACCGAGGCCGTCGGCGCCGGGCATGCGGATGTCCATCAGGACGATATCGGGGCGGGTGGCGCGGGCGAGTTCGACGGCCTGGTGGCCGTCGGCGGCCTCGCCGACCACCTCCATGTCGTCCTCGGCGTCGATCAGCACCCGGAACGCACCGCGCAGCAGCGCCTGGTCGTCCGCGAGCAGTACCCGGATGGTCATGCGTGGTCCTTGTCTACTCGAACGGCACGGTCTTCCCGGCCGGCCCGGTCCGCCCGTACGGCGCAGCCACCGCGACCGGCGCCGTCGTCCCGGGCGCCGGTGCGCAGCGGGAGTTCGGCGGTGACCAGGAAGCCGCCGTCGGGCCGGCTGTCGGCGGTGAGGCGGCCGCCGACCGCGCCGGCCCGTTCGCGCATGCCGATCAGTCCGAAGCCGCCCTCGCCGGGGGCCGGGTGGGGCAGCAGGGCCTGCCGGGGGCGGGCGCTGGTCGGCGGGCGTCCGTTGGCGACGCTGACGGCGACCCGGCTGCCGCTGTAGGCGAGGGTGATCTCGGCGCCGGCGCCCTGGGCGTGCTTGGCGACGTTGGTCAGGGACTCCTGGACGATCCGGTAGGCGGTGAGGTCCACGCCGGGCGAGAGCGCGCGAGCCTCGCCCTCGACGGTGAGCCGCACCGGCAGGCCGGTGCGTTCGAAGGCGTTGATCAGCTCGGGAAGCCGGTCGAGGCCGGGGGCCGGTTCGAGTGGCGCGGGCTCCTCGGCTCGGCGCAGCAGGCCGACGGTGGCGCGCAGCTCCTGGAGCGCGGAGCCGGTGGCGTCGGTGATGTGGCTGAGCACCTCGCGCGCCTGGGTGGGGTGGCGGTCCATGAGGTAGACGGCGATGCCGGCCTGGGCGTTGGCGAGGGCGATGTGGTGGGCGACGACGTCGTGCAGGTCGCGGGCGATCCGGATCCGCTCGTCGGCGACCCGGCGGCGGGCCTCCTCCTCGCGGGTGCGTTCGGCGCGTTCGGCGCGTTCCTCGATGGCGGCGAGGTGGGCGCGGCGGTTGCGGATGGAGTCGCCGAGGGCGCCGGGCAGCAGGGCCCAGGCGAGGACGCCGAGCCGTTGGCCGATCGGGCCGCCGCCGTCGCCGATCAGCGACGTGCCGGTGAGCAGGACGGCGGAGGCGATCGAGGCGCGCAGGGCGGTGGCGCGGTCGGTCCGGACGGCGAGGAAGTAGAGGGCGAGCAGCAGCGGGGTGGCCAGCCCGGGGGTGAGGCGGGGGGTGGTGAGGATGAGGGCCATCGTGCAGATCAGCGTGATGACGACCACTGCCCGCGGGTGCCGGCGGTGGGCGAACACGGTGACGGCGGAGACCAGCGCGATGGTGGCGCTGAGCGGCCTGAAGGAGATGACGTGGCCGGTCTGGTCGACGGTGACGCCGATGCCGGTCATCGCGATCAGGACGGCGCCGCCGACGGCGTCGAGCAGCCGGGGGTGGTCGCGGCGCAGCCGCTGCCAGGTGTCGCTCATCGTGGTGCTCTCCGGGTCGGGGGTGCCCTGGCGGCACCCTCGCCGGGTTCTGCCAGTTCGTGCCGAACCGCGCCCTGCCGGGCGGGGTGGGCCGGGTCGGGGGCCGCCGTGTGCGTGGCGGACCCCGACAGCAACGGTAACGGTAGGGATCGAACCATTGTCCGGGCCGGGGCCCGTCCCGTGGATCGGGACGGGCCCCGGCTGGTCTGCGGGGGGTCGGCCCTAGACGCCGACGGATTCCCGCCTAGACGCCGACGGACTCCCGGACCGGGGCCGGTTCGGGGGCGGCGGTCTGCAGCTTGCTGCCCTCGACGTCGATGTCCGGCATGAGCCGGTCCAGCCAGCGCGGCAGCCACCAGGCGTGACGGCCGAGCAGGGCCAGGACGGCCGGGACGATGGTCATCCGGACCACGAAGGCGTCGAAGGCGACGGCCGCGGCGAGGCCCAGACCCATCATCTTGATCATCGGTTCGCCCATGCCGATGAAGCCCGCGAAGACGGCGATCATGATGAACGCGGCGGCGGTGACCACCCGGGCGTTGTGCCGGAAGCCGGTGACGATGGCCTCGTCGGGCCGCTCGCCGTGGACGAAGCCCTCGCGGATCCGGGTGACCAGGAACACCTCGTAGTCCATGGCGAGGCCGAAGACCACGCCGACCATGAAGATCGGCATCATGCTCATCACCGGGCCGGTCTGTTCGACGCCGATCAGGTTGGCCAGCCAGCCCCACTGGAAGACCGCGACGACCGCGCCGAGCGCGGCGGCCACCGAGAGCAGGAAGCCGAGCGCCGCCTTCAGCGGGACGAGCACCGAGCGGAACACCACCAGCAGCAGGACGACGGCGAGGCCGACGACCACCGCGAGGTAGGGCACCAACGCGTCGGTGAGCTTCTGCGAGACGTCGATGTTCATCGCCGTCGTGCCGCTGACCAGGACCGTCGCCCCGGTGGCCGTCTTGAGGCCGGCGGCGTGGCCGCGGATGGCCTGGACCAGGTCCTTGGTCTCCGCGGCGCTCGGACCGGTGGACGGGACGGCGTTCAGCAGGGCGGTGTCCCCCGCCTTGTTGAACATCGGCGGGGTGACGGAGACCACGCCGGGCAGCGCCGAGACCGTCTTGGCGACCTCGCTCGCGGCGGCCTTCGGGTCGGGCGTGCCCTTGACGTCGACCATGACGGTCAGCGGCCCGTTGAAGCCGGGGCCGAAGCCCTCGGACAGCAGGTCGTAGGCGCGGCGCTGGGTGGTGGAGGTCGGCTTCGACTCGTCCCCGGGCAGGCCGAGCCGCAGGTCGAGCGCGGGGGCGGCGAGCACCCCGAGGCCGATCACGCCGCCGAGCAGCACCGCGAGCGGGCGGCGCAGCACGAACTTGGCCCAGCGGGAGCCGCCGTTCTCCTTCTTCGGCTGGACGGCGCCCTTGCGGGCCTTGCGGGGCAGCACCCGGCGGCCGATGAAGCCGAGCAGCGCGGGGACCAGGGTGAGCGCGACCAGGACGGCGATGACCACCGTGCCGGCCGCGGCCATGCCCATCTTGGCGAGCATCGGGATGCCGACCACCGAGAGCCCGGCCAGGGCGATCACCACGGTGAGCCCGGCGAACACCACGGCGGAGCCTGCGGTGCCGACGGCCCGGCCGGCCGCCTCCTGCGGGGTGCGGCCCTCGGCGAGCTCGGCCCGGTAGCGGGAGACGATGAACACCGCGTAGTCGATGCCGACCGCGAGTCCCAGCATCATCGCCAGCGTGCTGGTGGTGGAGGACAGGCCGAGCGTGCTGCCGAGCCCGGTGATCAGGGCCATGCCGAGGCCGACCCCGATCACGGCGGTGAGCAGCGGCAGGCCCGCGGCGACGAGCGAGCCGAAGGTGATCACCAGGACGACCGCGGACAGCGCCATGCCGATCATCTCGCTGCTGCCGCCGGCCTCGGGCTTGGCCATCAGCGCGTTGCCGCCGACCTCGACCTTGAGCCCGGCGTCCCGCCCGTGCTGGGCGGCCTGTTCGAGGGCGTCGGTGGCGCCCTTGGACAGCTCGCCCGCCTTCACGGAGTAGCTGACGGTCGCGTACGCGGTGGTGCCGTCCTTGGAGACGGTGTTGGCCTTGAACGGGCTGACCGCGCCGGAGACCTCGTCGGCGTGGGCGAGCTCGGCGACCGTCCGCTCCACCGCCTGCTGGTTGGGCTCGGCGGTGATCTTCTGCCCGGACGGGGCGACGAACACCAGGCGGGCCGAGGCGCCGTCGGCGTGGCCGCCGGGGAAGCGCTCGTTCATCAGGTCGAAGGCCTTCTGCGCCTCCGTACCGGGCATCGCGAAGCCGTCGTCGGGTGCGGCGGGCGCCTTGGCCGCCAGGACTCCGCAGACCGCCAGCACGGCGACCCAGAGCAGGGTCACCAGCCGGCGTCGGACGAAGGCCCAGCGGCCCAGGCGGTACAGGAACGTGGCCACGGAAGAGTGGACTCCTTCGGATCTCGGTCAGAGTGCGCACCGCGGCCGCCCCGGCGCCTTTCGACGCGGACCGCCCGCAGCATGACCCATCCTTGACGGCCGGCCCCTCCTCCGTCGTCGTCCCTGCGCAGGCCGTCTGCGTACTGCGGACGCAGTACGGCCCCTCCCCGGACGGCGGAAGCGCATCAGCTGTGGTGGGAGCGGTCGGGCGCACTCCCGGCGGTGGCGACGGGGCGGCGACGGGGCAGCGGCAGGGCGGCGGCAGGGCGGCGACGGGGCCGGGCGTCGTCACCCGGGCGGGCGGCGACGACGGGCCGCGGCCCGGCGGGCGAAGTAGCGTGATGTGCCGGGCCCGACACTTTTCGTACGGTTCGGCCCCATCTGACCCGATCGGTGCTGACCCCAGCCCGCCGCCGGAGGTGCCCATGGGCGTTCCAGCCGCCCGCATCGTGTTCGACGAATCCGACCGCGCGGCCGTCGCCGAGGCGGTGATGGAGATGCTCACCACCGGCGCCCTCACCCTGGGCCCGTGGACCGAGCGCTTGGAGCAGGCCTTCGCCGCCGAGCACGGCGCCTCGCACGCCGTCGCGGTGAGCAGCGGCACCGCGGCGCTGGAGGTGATCCTGCGCACGGTCGACGTCCGGGGCCGCGACGTCGTCGTACCGGCCGTCACCTTCTACGCGACCGCCGGCGCCGTCCTGCACGCCGGCGGGCGCCCGGTGATCGCCGACGTCGACCCGGCCACCCTGGCGCTCTCCCCCGAGACGCTGGAGGCGGCCCTCACCCCGGATACCGCAGCCGTCGTACTCGTCCACATCGGCGGACTGATCACCCCCCGGGTCGAGGAGCTGCGCGCGCTCTGCGACCGGCACGGCGTCCCGCTGGTCGAGGACGCCGCGCACGCCCACGGCAGCAGCCTCGACGGGCGCTGCGCAGGGACGTTCGGCCTGGCCGGGGCCTTCTCGTTCTACCCGACCAAGGTCACCACCAGCGGCGAGGGCGGCCTGATCCTCACCGAGTCGCCCGAGCTGCGCGACGAGGCCCGCACCTACCGCGACCAGGGCAAGGGCTCCTTCACCACCAACCACCACGTCCGGCTCGGCCACGCCTGGCGGATGAGCGAGCTCAGCGCGGCCGTCGGCGCCGTGCACCTGCGCCGGCTCAAGGAGTTCATCGAGACCCGCCGGGCCGTCGCCCGCCGCTACGACGAGGCGCTGGCCGGGCTCGACGGCCTGGAGCCGGTGCTCGAACCGTCCGGCTGCCGCGGCAACTACTACAAGTACGTGGCGCTGCTGCCGCCCGGGGTGGAGCGCGCCGCGTTCAAGCGGGCGGTCGCCGAGGAGTACGGCGTGCGGCTTTCCGGCGAGGTGTACGACCTGCCGCTGCACCTGCAGCCCGTCCTCGCCCCCTACCGGCGCGGGCCGCTGCCGGTCGCCGAGGACGTCTGCGCGCGGCAGGTGTGCCTGCCGGTGCACTCCGACATGACCGGGGACGAGACGGAGCAGGTCATCGAGGCCGTCTCGGCGGTGCACCGGAGACTCGCCGGATAGCCGGCGCGGGGTCGACCCGACCAGGCGGGCGCGCCGAGGCGCTCGATACGGAGTGCGAGAAGGCGCTCGACACGGAGCCCGACAAGGAGAGAGATCGTGCGGATAGCCGTCACCGGGGGATGCGGATTCATCGGGTCACACGTCGTGGACCACCTGATCGCGGCCGGCCACGACGTCCTCGCGGTGGACACGACCGACAAGTACCTCAACCCCGACGCCGAACACGCCCGGCTCGACATCCTCGACCTCGCGGCCCTCACCTCCGCGCTGGCCGGCAGTGAAGTGGTGTACCACCTCGCGGCGATGGCCGACGTCGAACAGGTCTCTGCCGACCCGGTGCGGGCCGTGCGGACCAACATCGACGGCACCGAGGCCGTCCTGGAGGCCGCGCGGCGCAGCGGGCTGAGCCGCACCGTGCTGGCGAGCACCGTCTGGGTCTACGGCGCCGCTCTCACCGACGATCAACTTGACGGCGGAGAGCAGGAGTTGGACGAGCACGTGCCGATCGAACTGGAACACAGCGGCCACCTCTACGTGGCCACCAAGCTCGCCGCCGAGATGCTGGTGCACAGCTACCGCGAGCTGTACGGGCAGCACTTCACCATCCTGCGCTACGGCATCCCGTACGGGCCCCGGATGCGCGACGAGCTGGTCGTCGCCCGGTTCGTCCAGGCCGCGCTCACCGGGCGGCCGATCACCATCGCCGGCGACGGGCGGCAGAGCCGCAACTTCGTCTACGTCGAGGACCTCGCCGACGCCCACGTCCGGGCCCTGTCCCCCGCCGCCGAGGACCGGACCTTCGCCCTGGAGGGCTCCACCGCCGTCTCGGTGCGCGACATCGCCGACACCGTCGACGACCTGCTGGGGCCGGTCTCGATCGAGCACATCGACGGCCGCAAGGCCGACTACACCGGGCGGCGGATCTCCTGCGCCCAGGCCAAGCGCCTGCTCGGCTGGTCTCCGCACACCAACTTCGCGGACGGCGTGCGGAGTTACGCCGACTGGTACCGGGCCGCCGCAGCCGCCTCCGCCGCCTCCTGAGCGGGCCGCCCGATGCCGCACGCCCTGCTCGTCTCCGGCTCCCTCGGCCAGGGCCACGACGTGATGGCCCAGGCCTGCGCCGACACCCTGCGGGCCCGTGGCTGGACCACCCACACGGTCGACGCGATGGCCCTGCTCGGGCAGCGCTCCGGCGCCGCCGGGGAGGCCGTGTTCCGACGGCTGCTCGACCTGCCCGGCGTGTACGACGCCTTCCACTTCTCGGCGTTGCGGCCCGGTGCCCGGCTCGCGCTGCTCGCCGACGCGGCCGCCCGCAGCCGGCTCGTCCCGGCGCTGCGCCAACTGGTCGCGGCGCAGCGGCCGCAGCTGGTGGTCTCCGTGTTCGCCACCGCCACCTCGGCCGTCAACCGGCTGCCGCCACGGGACTTCCGGCACTTCGTGTTCTGCACCGACGTGACGCCGCACCGGCTCTGGGTGCAGGAGGGCACCGACCTCTTCCTGGTCACCTCCGAGGTCGCCGCCTGCGCCGTGCGCCGCTACCGGCCGGACGCCGCCGTCACCGTCCTGCCCGCTCCACTGCGGGAACCGTTCTACCGGCCGCCCGGCCGGGCCGAGGCGCGCGCCGAACTGGGCGTCCCGGCGGGCGGGCGGTGCGTGCTGCTGATGTCCGGCGCCTGGGGGCTCGGGCCGCTCGCCCGCACCGCCGCCTCGCTCGCCGCCGCCGGTCCGCACGTGCTCGCCGTCGCCGGGCGCAACCGGGAACTGGAACGGCGGCTGCGGGCCGCCGCCCGCCGGGAGCCGCGCCTGCACCCCTTCGGCTACACCGACCGGATCCCCGCCCTGATGGCCGCCGCCGACCTCGTCGTCACCAGCTCCGGCGACACCTGCAGCGAGGCCCGCGCCCTCGGGCGGCGGTTGCTGCTGCTCGACGTCGTCCAGGGCCACGGCCGCGACAACCTCCAGCACGAGCTGGAACTCGGCCACGCCGACGTCGCCTCCGCCCACCCCGCCGAAGTGGTCCGCAACGCCCTCGCCGCCCTCGGCCGCCCCGGGCCCGCGCCCTCCCCCGGCGCCACCCCGGAGCCCTGGCGCACCGGGTTCACCGCGGCCCTGGCACAGGTGGGGCTGGCGTAGTCGAGGGACGGGGCAAGCAGTGCGGGAGCCGCATCGGGTGCCCGGGAAACCGCCGTCGGGGCGGGGCTTCGTCGTCCGCCCGGCGCTCGACGGCGGGCGCGGTGCCGTCAGCCGCGGGCGGTCCCCGGGACGGCGTGGTCGCGGAGCGGGCCGAGGGTGAGGGAGTGGGCGCGGCAGTGGGCGGCGATCAGCGGAAGGGCGGCGAGGGTGGCCCGCCAGGAGTCGGGGGCGGAGGTGCAGTCGGAGTCGTGCAGGAGCAGGGTCGCGCCGCCGGTGAGGCCGGGGCGGGCGGTCGCGTAGACGGAGACGCCGGTCGCCTCCGCCGTCCAGTCGCGGCCCCAGGCCGTCCACAGGACACTGCGCAGGCCCAGCCGCCGGGCGGCCAGGGCCGGGCCGGCCGTCAGCACCCCGTACGGCGGGCGGTACCAGTGCGGGCGGACCCCGCACAGCGCGGTCACCGCCTCGGTCGCGCGGCGCAGTTCGCGCAGGTCACGGGCCGGAGCCGGGTACCACTGCGGCCGGTGGTGCCAGCCGTGCACGGCCACCTCGTGGCCGCGCAGCACCAGCTCCCGGCCGAGGGCGGGGGCGCGCTCCAGCATCGAGCCCAGCAGGAAGAAGGTCGCCCGGACACCGCCCAGGGCGTCCAGCGCGTCCAGGATCTCCGGGGTGCTGTGCGGGTCGGGGCCGTCGTCGAAGGTCAGGGCGACGTGGTGCGGGTCCGCGCCGAGGCCGGCGGTTCGGCGGGCCAGCGTGCGGCGCAGCGCCGGGAGGCGCACCGCCGCCGGGGCCAGGTGCGCGAACTCCGCCGCGGCCGCCGTCACGGTCGCCGTCGCGAGCACCCGGGTGGCCGTGTTCACCGGGCTCACCCGAAGCGGGAGGCCATGCGCCGGAACACGCCCGGTGCCACCCCGTGGATCCGGGCCGGGAAGCCGAGCCAGTGCGGCACGAAGAGCCGGTCGCGCCCGGTGGTGATGGTCGCGACCACGGTGTCGGCGACCCGCTCCGCCGGGACGGGCCGTGGCCGCTCCCGCTGGTAGGGCGTGCCGCGCCGGTCGAAGAACGGGGTGTCCACCGGGCCCGGCAGCACCAGGCGCACCCCCACCCCGGTGCCGCGCAGCTCGTACCAGAGGCTCTCCGCGAACATCGCCAGCCCGCCCTTGGTCGCCGCGTACCCCGACTCGTCGCGCACGCCGACCTGGCCGGCCATCGAGCCGAGCAGCACGATCCGGCCCCGGCGGCGCTCCAGCATGCCCGGCAGGAGCAGGCGGACCAGCCGCAGCGGGGCGGCGAAGTTGACCTCGATCATCCGGTCCAGGACGTCCGAGGGGGTGTCCGCGAACGGTCCGCGCCACCCCAGGCCCGCACTGGCGACCAGCGCGTCCACCCGGCCGGCCTCCGCGAGGGCCGCCTCCGCGAGCCGGCTCGGGCCGTCCGGCTTGCTCAGGTCCTCGGGCAGGACGCGGCCGCCGGTCCGGGCGGCGACCTCGTCCAGGCGGGCGCGGTCCGTACCGGACAGCAGGGTCCGCCAGCCGGCGTCGGCCAGGCGGACGGCCGTGGCCAGGCCGATGCCGGAGGACGCGCCGGTGACGAGCACGACCGGAGGGTCGGCGGGCCCCGGCCGTCGGGGGCCCGGCTGGGCTTCGTCCGCCATCGCGCACCTGCCGCTCCGTGGGCGTGTCGCCGTCCGATTTGTCCGGCAAGTCACCTTCGCACGGCGGCGCCACCCGGGCTACCGGGGCGGGACGGCCGGCTCCGCGTCCGCCTCCGGGTCCGGGCCCGGTTCAGGGTCCCGCTCCGCCGAGCCCGGCCGCGCAGCGACCACCTCCGCGGACTGCCCCTCCAACTCCCCGAACCTGGACAGCAGGAAGGTGCCGCCCACCGCCACCGCGAAGCCCGCCAGCGCGCACCACTCGAACCCCGGACGCGCCGCGTCGCCCAGCGCCGCCACGCCCACCAGCGCCGGGCCGAAGGTCTCGGCGACCGTCCCGGCGGCGGTCGCGGCCGTGACCGTGCCGCGCTGAAGCGCCAGCGCGTACGCCAGGTAGCCGCCGAGGCCGCCCACCGCGAGCGCGTACGCCGCCGGGTCGGTGAGGACGGTGACCAGACTCGACGCGTCCATCACCCGCACCGCCAGGCTCGTCACCCCGAACCCCACCCCCGCCAGCAGCCCCAGCCCGGCCGCCGCCACGGTGCCGGCCCGGCGCACCAGGACGAGGGTCAGCAGCAGCATCACGGCGGTCGTCGCGAGCAGCGCCCAGTGGAACAGCGGCGGGGCGTGCTCCCGGCCCTCCCGGCCCGACCCCGACGCCAGCAGCGTCAGGCCGACCACCACGGCGACGATTCCCGCCACGTCCCCCCGGCGCAGCCGTGCCCCGAGCAGCCGGACGGCGGCGAGCGCCGTCACGGCCAGGCTCGCGTTGGTGACGGCCTGCACGAGGAACAGGGGCAGGCTGCGCAGCGCCACGATGCTCAGCGCGAAACCGACGATGTCCAGCACCGTGCCGAGCAGGAACTCCCACGACCGCGCCAGCGCGGCCAGCAGCCCCGCCCGCACCCGGTCCGCCTGCGGCGCCGACCGCGCCCCGCGCGCCTGGAACACCGCCCCGAACCCGAAGCACACGGTCGCGACCAAGGCGGTGGTGAGTCCCAGCAGCATGCCTCTCCCAGCCTCACGGGCAGCGTCGATCCACCACCAGTCTGTCCCCGGGACGGCGGGGCCGCACGGGTGGAGGGGGTTGGGTGGCGACCGGGCGGGGGCGACCGGGCGGGCGGGGTCAGGGCTTGAGCGCCACGGCCGCGTAGGCGGCGGCCTCGGGGGCGGTGGCCGGCGGGTCGGTGGGGGTGGGCCGCCAGTGGGGGGTGGGGACGGTGCCGGGGGCGATGAGGCTCCAGCCGTCGAAGAAGCGGGTGAACTCGGGGAGCGTGCGGGCCTGGGCGTCGGTGCCGGCGGATTCGTAGATCCGGACCAGGCCGGCGATCTCGGCCGGGGCGAAGTCGGGGGTGACGTGGGTCATCACCAGGGCGCTGCCGGGGGCGAGGGCCGCTTTGAGGTGCTCGACGAGCTCGTGGGCGCCGCGGGTGTCGGGGACGAAGTGCAGGAGGGCGTTGAGGGACAGCGCGACGGGCCGGGTGAGGTCGATGGTGTCGCGCAGGCCGGGCGAGGCGAGGAGGCGGGCGGGGTCGGTGACGTCGGCCTCGACGTAGGCGGTGCGGCCTTCGGGGGTGCCGGTGAGCAGCGCCTGGGCGTGTGAGAGCACGATCGGGTCGTTGTCGGCGTAGACGACGCGGGCGGACGGTTCGACGCTCTGGGCGACCTCGTGGAGGTTGGGCGGGGTGGGGATGCCGGTGCCGATGTCGAGGAACTGGTCGATGCCGGCCCGGGCGAGGGCGCGGGTGGAGCGGTGGACGAAGGACCGGTTGGCGCGAGCGGCGACGCGCAGCCAGGGGGCGACCGCGAGGGCGTGCCCGGCCGCCTCGCGGTCGGCGGCGAAGTTGGTGAAGCCGCCGAGGTAGTAGTCGTACATCCGGGCCGAGTGCGGCATGTTGAGCCGCAGGTCGACTCCGTCGTAGAGGCTCATCGCGTTCCCCCCTGGCGTCGTGGACACCTGTCGATTGGTGCCCACCGTATCCGGAGGTCGAGCGCGGACCGCCGCGCTCCAACCAGTCGGCCGATCCCATGGGATGACGATCTGTGTTCGGGATGCGGCCTGGAGTGACGGGCCGGATGGACTGAGGATGGGCGCAGACAGCCCGACCCTCGAGTGGCCCGCCGAGCTGCCGGCGGCCACGGAAAGCAGGCTCGATGACGATCGACAGGGGCGCCCCCGTGCGCGGGTACCGGGGAGGGCCGACGCTGGAGCGCGCCGACGGCGCGGAGTCGGACCGGGAGGCCGGTGGCGACCTCGGCCTGCGGCTGGACCTCACCTACGCGTCGTTCTGCGAGACCCATGAACCCGCTTGGCACGCTCTCGCGTTGACCAGGATAGGCGGCCAGGCGGACGCCGCGCTGGTGGTCGAGGCCGTGAAGGCGGACCTGGCCCGCTGCTGGCCTCAGGTGCTGCGGTTCGAGGAGCCGGCCGCGTACGCCTGGCGGTTGGCGAACCGGCACGTCTCGGACTGGATGTCCGCCGAGGAACCGGTGGCGGTGGAGGCCGTCACCTTCGCCGCGGTGATCGGCGCGTTCAAGCAGGTCGCGAACGGGCTGCTGCACAGCGAGGCGGACGAGGTGCGGCTGTACGCGGCGATCCTCGAACTCCCTGACCGACAACGGGATGTGATCATCCTGCGGTACCTGCTGGGCCTGCACGTCAAGGTGATCGCGGCCTACCTGGGGCGGCCGGTGGCGACGGTGCACTCCAACCTGCGGCACGCGCGGGAGCGACTGGCGCGCCGGCTCGGCGTGGGCGAACTGCCCGACCGCTCGGGCGAACCGGCCGACCGAGCGGGTGAACCGCCGGACCACGCGGGTCAGCTGTGACGCCCGGGCGGGAAGCGGACCCGGCCGACGGGGCGGGCGCGAGCGACAGGACGGGTACGAGCGGCGAGGCGGGTACGAGCGGCGGGGGGCGTGCGGTGGTCCACGTGCCCCGGCCGGAGCGCGCGCACGCCGAGCGCATCGCAGCACTGCGCCAGGCCCGGCTCACGGCCGCGCCGACACACCTGCCGTCGGAGTTCGAGCAGGCCGCCTTCGAACTGGGCCTGGTGGTGGCCCTGGTACTGGGCGCACCGGACGCCTCCCGGGGGCTCGACCTCCTGGTGAACGCCCGCCGGATCCAGCCCGAGGGCGCGGAGGTGTTCGCCGCGCTGCTCTACGCGACCGGGCGGGAGGAGGGCGCCGAGTTCTGGTGGCGCTTCGCGGCCGGATCGGGCTGCGGCACGGCGGCGTACTGCCTGCACCTGCACCATCTGAAGCTCGGCGAGAACGACGACGCCGACTACTGGCGGGCCTGGTCGGACCAGCTGGCGGCGGCCGGACGCCCCTCCGGGCCGATGCCGTTGCGGATGACCAGACCGCTGCTGCCGGACGACGTGCGGCGCGACATCCTGTCCCGGGTCCACCACGGGCTGGCGCCGCAACTGCCGCCGCGGCTGGTCGCGGTGATCGACCGGCTGCCGTTGCAGGGCGACGAGGACGAGGAGGAGGTGCCGAGCCCGTGGGGGCTCACCTCGGGGGCGACCTCGGCGTGTTCGTGGGATGTCCGGTGGGACGGCGAGGACCCGTTGGAGTGAGCCCGCCCGCGCCTGCCCGCACTCCCCCGTTCAGGTGAGCACCGCCTGCCGGGCCGCGATGTCCGGGTCGCGGCCGCCGCCGGAGGTGACGGCCTCCGCCCCGGAGCCGGTGTGCCGGACGACGTAGCGGTGCGGCGCCATCGCCGTGTCGCGGCCGGGCAGTGCGGCGACCACCGCGTGGTGGGCGACGGCCGGGGTGAGTTCGCGGTCCGCGCTGGTCAGCCTGGCGGTCAGCCTTCCCTCATCCAGCGCCAGCTCGATCTCCGCCCGCGCGCCGAGGGCGGCCTCCAGCAGGGCGCGGACGGCGGCCAGGTCGATCCAGGAGCCGTCGACCAGGTGCCACTGCCCGCTCCGGTCGGGGGTCGGCACGCCGCCGACGCCGGGCAGGGCGTCGAGCGGCACGGGCCCGCGGGCGGCGGCGGCCAGGACGGCGAGCAGCGCCCGCCCGAACCGGTCGGTCTCGTCCGGGTCCAGCACCTGCGGGCAGCTGATCAGGGCGAAGTCGAGGCTGCCGCTGATCCGCAGGATGGTGAACATCAGCCGGACCGGCAGCTGTGGGGCGGGCAGCCGGGTCAGTTCGGGGTCGGCGGTCGCGGCGGGTTGGGCGTCGGCGACGGCGGCGGGGATGGTCAGGCTCAGGTCGTTGACCACGACATGGCGGGGGAAACGGATGCCGCGCAGGTGGGCGCAGTCCTCGATGAGCCGCCAGACCTGTTCGGCGTCCAGGGTGCTGTGCCAGTAGGCGCTCAGCGAGGCCGCCTTGGCCCGGCCGATCAGCTGGTCGAGGTCGGCAGTCCCGGTGTCGAGCAGGATCAGGGCGTCCTGCGCCAGGGTGCCGACGTGGTCGACCAGGGCGGCGCGCTGACGGTTCGCGGAGAGCGCCGAGAGCGCCAGCCCGGTGCGGCCCGACCGGTGCGCGACGAGCGCGGCGAAGGCGGCGAGCAGGACGACGGACGGGCTCGCGCCGGTGCGGCGGCAGACGGCGGCGAGGTCCTCGGCGGCGGTGCGGGAGCGGACCAGGACGGCGGAGAGGTCGTGCGGGGGGCCGGTGATCCGCGCGTCGGCGAACACCACCTGCGGGCCGGTGGCGAGGCTGCGGGCCCAGTACCGCAGGGCGGCGGCCGACTTGCGGCGGCCCTGCGCGCTCCGTTCCGCGTCCGCGATCCGCAGCGGGGTCGGGGCGGTGACCGGCGGGAGGTCCTTGCCGGCGGCGAGGTCCAGCCAGTCCTGGATCAGCAGCACGGTGGCGGCGCCGTCGGCCCCCGCGTGGCAGACCACCGCGACCAGCCGCAGCAGTCGCTCCCCGTCCGCGACGAGGGTGAAGCGCAGCCGCGGGGCGGCCGCCAGGTCGAACGGAACGGCGACGTCGGCCCGACCCAACTCCGCTGCGAAAGCGTCCAGTTGAATGTCGCTGCGGTCGCCCGCCTCGATCACGGTGACGGTGAACCGGCCTTCCGGGTGCACCACCTGGCGCTCCGGGAAGCCGTCCGCGCCGGGGCCGGCGGGGAAGGAGGTGCGCAGCGACTCGTGCCGTTCGACGAGTCGGCGCAGGGCGGCCAGCCCGGCGGACACCGAGGTGCCGTCCGGGACGGGCCAGAGCGAATCCTTGTTGATCTGCTCGGGGGCATCGCGCCCGATGCACCGGATCATGTTGTCCTGGCCGAGCGTGAGCGGCCCCGAATCGACAGCCGCACCACCGGCCGAGCCTTCGGCCGAGGCCGCGTACCGGACCTCGATCCGTCTACTGGTCTGTGTCTCGCCGTACGGGGTCACGTCGTACGCGCCTTTCGGCTCGCCGGGGAAGGGTTCAGCGGGGGTGCGATCGGGACGCTACCAGCGACCTCGCACACTGGTCCAGACCAATCGCCCACCACCCCGATGGTTCGTCAATTCCCGCACGAGACAGGTGAGTTGGCATGAACCGAACCATGGCTACGGAAGGGTCAACGCGCTCAGCACGCCGAGCCTGCGGTCCAGGTCGGCGACCAGGACGGGGCGCCCCTGCGCCCGCCAGGCGGGCAGCTGCTCGGCGAGCTCCGCCCAGGCCCCGGTGAACGGCTGGGCCGCCGAGCCCTCGGCACCGGCCAGCCCGGGGCCGAGCACGAGCGCCGGGTCGGGCCCCAGCTCGGCGGCCCGGGCCCGCACCACCGCATCCGGCAGCTCGGCACCGGGCATCTGCTGGACGGTCATGTCAGGCCCGGGGGCCTCCTCGCAGACCAGCACCACCACACCGTGCCGCTCCGGCAGCGCCACCGGCGCGGCCGGCTCGTGGTGCAGCGCGGTCTGCTCGGCGAGCACCACGACCGCCCGGCGGCAGGATCCGGTGCGGTGGTAGTCGACCGCGAGGCGCAGCGCGGTGAAGGCCGCGGCGACGCCCTGGTCGCAGACCGCGAAGGCGAGCGGCGTGCCCGGACAGGACCGGCTGAGCGCCAGCGAGGACGGCGCACCCGGTCGGACGTCCGGGGTGTCGAAGGCCAGGATCAGCAGGTCGACGGGCTCGTCCTCGGCGAGCGCCTCGCGCACCAGGCCGGCGGCCAGCTCCTCGTAGGAGTGGCCGACGCCCTCGCTCAGCAGGTCCTCGCGCAGCGGCAGGCCGTAGGGGCGGACGAGGTCGGAGACGAACACCCGCAGGTCCGGGTGGAGCGAGGCCTCCGAGCGGCCGTCGAAGCGCCGCGCGAGCGCCCGGGTGATCCGCAGGCCGTGGTCGGCCACCCGGTCAGTCCTCGGGGATGACGTGTCCGGCGACGTAGTCGGCCAGCTTGGTGACCGAGCGCAGGTCGTCCTCGGTGATCTGCTCGACGTCCACCTGGATGTCGAGCGACTCCTCCAGCTCCAGGATGAGCTCGATGGTGCCGGCGGAGGTGAGGCCGAGGTCGTCGAAGAGGCAGGCGTTCTCGGGGATCTCGGGCAGTTCGCGCTTGAGGACTCGGGGCAGCAGCTCGCCGATGCCGGTGCGGATCCGCTCGCGCAGCTCGGGGTCAGTGGTCTGGACCACAGGTTCTGACATGGGTGTCCCGTCCCGTCGTACGTGGGAGAGTGGTCTGGCGTGGGAAAGACGGACGAAGCCGACGCTTCGTCAGCAGCGGACCGCCATCGCGGAGAAGGTGGCTCCGACACCGGCGGCGGCGATCAGGTAGTGGTCGCCGCGGCGCAGCAGCCCCCGCGTGGTGGCGGTGTGAAGATTGATGAGGCTGTCCGCAGCGAAACTGTGCCCCACCGACAGCACGTTGTCCAGCACCACCTTGTCGAGCGGATAGCCGATCCGGCGCGCTATCATCCGCCACGACGCCTGGTTGACGTTGTGCGGAAGCACCGCGGCCAGGTCGGAGAGGTCCAGACCGGCCTCGTCCAGGGCGGCCTCGATCGCCTCCACCATCACGTTGGGGTACTCGCGCTGGTAGCGGGCCAGGAGGTCCGCGTCCTCGGCCAGCCGGCCGTCGAACTCCGGGCGCTGGCGCACCGCGAAGGAGAGCACCCGGTGGCGCTCGCCGTCGGCGCTCACCAGACAGGCGGCCGCGCCCTCGGCGAAGATACCCGTCTCGGGCACCACCTGGGCGTCCTTGGTGAAGGTCTTCTCGCCCACCAGGATGAGCGCCAGTGCCCGCGGGTCGGGCTCGGCGGCGAGCAGCCGGCCGGCCAGGTCGATGGCCAGCAGGCCCACCGCGCACGCGTGGTGGGTCACCGTGAAGGCGTTGGCGTGCGCGAGGCCGCGCGGGGCGAGCAGGTCGTGCAGTGGGTTGAGCGGGTAGGGCACCGCCACCGGCATGCTGCGCGCGTGGATCACGAAACGGACGTCCCGTTCACGTCCGCGCAGCTCAGGCAGGTTGTCGAGGGCGGAGTCAAGCAGGTCGGGCAGCGTCCCGGACGGGTCCAGACGTAGCTGGTCCAGTCCGTGGAAGCGGCGGAAGAGTCGAAGTTGACGTGGGGTCAGGCCGATCCGCTCACCAACCGCCTCGATGGGCACGGCGTGCGGGGGGAGGTGAACGGCCACTGCCTCCAGTGCTGTCACGCGGGCTAGTATTCCGACGCCCGCCTGGTCGCACAAGTGATCTCGGGCCCTTCACCGTCGCGTTCGTCTCCGAGGCCGCCGGATCCGCCTGCGGGGCCTACGCGTTCACCCCCGTGCCGTCGAGCAGGTGGGAGACCCCTTCGATGTCCGATGCCATTTCTCACACGTCGTCCGACCGTGAACCGCAGCACCCCGCCGCGCCGTTGCACCCCGAGCTGGCCGCGCTGCTGGCCGAGGCCGCCGGGGCACCGCCCGGCTGGGCCGACCGGCTGGCCCCGGACGCCCGGCTGGACGGCGACCTGCTGCTCGACGAGGGCGAACTGGCCGCGCTCGCCGGGCGCCTGCGCGAACGCTTCGGCCCGGCGGCCGACCTGGCCCGGCTGCGCGCCGGGCTGGACCTGGCCGCCCTGGAAGCGCTGACCGTCGCCGACCTGCAGAAACTGATCTCCGAGGAGCGTGCGCGATGACCCGGTTCCTGCTGGTGATGCCCCCGTTGACCGGCCACGTCAATCCCGCGGCGGGCATCGCCGCCGAGTTGACCGCGCGCGGACACGACGTCGCCTGGACCGGCACCGAGTCGGTGCTGCGCCCGCTGCTCGGTCCCGGGGCCCAGGTGCTCGGCACCGGCACCCGGGCGTTCCGGGCGCAGGGCGGGCACGGGCTCGCCGCGCTGCGTTCGCTCTGGGAGGGCTTCATCGTCCCGTACGCGCGGTTCACCGCGAAGCCGCTGGACGCGATCGTGCGGGAGTTCCGGCCGGACGTCCTGCTCGTCGACCAGCACACCCCGGCGGGCGCGCTGGCCGCCCACCGGCACGGCCTGCCGTGGGCGAGCTTCGCGCCCGGGGCGATGGAGCTGGGCCGCCCGTACCGGGCGCTGCCGCAGGTGGAGGCCTGGATGACCGGCCTGCTGCGCGGGTTGTGGGAGCGCGCCCGGCTGCCCGCGCAGGAGTACGTGGACCCGCGTTTCTCCCCCGCCCTGGTGCTGGCGACCACTGGTCCCGCGCTGACCGGTGACGACGCGCCGCCCCCGCACCACGCGCTGGTCGGGCCGGTCCACTCCGTTCGGCCGGCCGATCCGGACTTCCCGTGGGAGCGGCTGCTGCCCGGGCGCCGGCGGGTGCTGGTCACCATGGGCACACTGGCCGGCGAGCTGGGCGCGGACTTCCACGCGCGGGCCGCCCGGGCGCTGGAGCTGTGCGGCGACGACGTGCAGCCGGTGTTCGCCGCCCCGCGCGAGCTGCTGCCCGAACTGCCGCCGCAGGCCGTCGCGGTGGACCGGGCGCCGGTGCTGGAGCTGATGGCGCGCGGCGCGCTGGACGCGGTGCTGTGCCACGGCGGGATGAACACCGTCGGCGAGGCCCTGACGCACGGCCTGCCGCTGGTCACCGCACCGATCCGGCACGACCAGCCGTTCGTCGCGGCGCAGGTGGCGGCGGCCGGGGCGGGGCTGCGGGTGCCGTTCGCCCGGGTGACGCCGGAGCGGCTGGCGCGGGCCCTGCGGGCCGTCCTGGACACGGCCGACTACCGGCGCGGCGCGGTTCGGGTCGGCGAGGCGCTGCGCGCGGGCGGCGGGGCGGCCACGGCCGCGGACCGGCTGGAAGCCCTGGCGGCCCGAGCCGGGCAGGACTTCCGCCAGCCGCTACCGGGGACCCTGTAGCAGACCGGAAGATCAACGTCCATTGGTCTAGGCCATTGTCTCCGGGCCGGAGTTCGGCCTAGGGTGGCGCCCAGCACCGCCTTCGCAGGTGCCGAGCACCGCCTTCCCAGGTGCCGTGGCAGCCCATCCCAGCACGGGAGTTCCGGTTGATCGAGACCACGGGACTGCGCAAGTCCTATCGCAAGAAGACCTCCCGCAAGAGCGGCGAGAACCCCACCGTCGACGCTGTGCGCGGCATCGACCTGTCCGTCGACGCGGGCGAGATCTACGGTTTCCTCGGGCCCAACGGCGCCGGGAAGACCACCACCCTGCGCATGCTGGCCACCCTGATCCGCCCGGACGGCGGTCAGGCCAGCATCGCCGGGGCCGACCTCTTCACCGACCCGGCCGGTGTACGCCGCCGGATCGGCTACGTCGCCCAGGGCGGTGGCACCACCGACACCGTCAGCGCCCGCGAGGAACTGGTGCTCCAGGCCCGGATGTACGGCGCCGCCAAGGCGCAGGCGGTCCAGGCCGCCGAGGGCGCTCTCAAGGCCTTCGACCTGACCGAATTCGGCGACCGCCCGTGCGCCACCTACTCCGGCGGCCAGCGCCGCCGGGTGGACATCGCGCTCGGCGTCATCCACGAGCCCCGGGTGCTGTTCCTGGACGAGCCCACGGTCGGGCTGGACCCGGCCAGCCGGGCGTACGTGTGGGAGGAGATCCGCCGGCTGCGCACCGAGGGCATGACCGTCGTCGTCACCACGCACTACCTCGACGAGGCCGACGCCCTGTGCGACCGGGTCGCGATCGTCGACCACGGCCAGGTGGTGGCCGAGGGCACGCCCGAGGTGCTCAAGCGCGAGATCTCCGGCGACGTCGTGCTGCTCGGGCTGGAGCCCGGAGAGGGCGTCGCCGAGCGGGCCGCCGAGGTGCTGCGCCCGCAGCCGTACCTGCACCGGCTGGAGTTCAGCGGGGAGGACGGACTGCGGCTCTACCTGGAGGACGGCGCGGCGGCCATCCCGCAGCTGCTGCGCGCACTGGACGGGGCGGGCGTGACGCCCGGCACCGTCCAGCTCCAACGCCCCAGCCTGGACGACGTGTTCCTGGCCCGCACCGGCCGTTCGCTCCAGCAGTCCTGATCCGCCCATTCCTGGGGAGACCATGAAGCTCGCCCGCGACACCTGGCTGGTTTTCCAGCGCCAGGTGCTGCTGATGATCCGCACCCCGATCTGGATCGCCGTCGGGATCATCCAGCCCGTGTTCTACCTGCTGCTGTTCGCCCCGCTGTTGAAGAAGGTGCTCGCCCCCGACGGTGCCAGCAGCTACGCCGACGCCTACCAGGTGTACGTGCCGGGCCTGCTGGCGGTGCTGTGCATCTTCGGCGGGCTGTTCACCGGCTTCAGCCTGCTCGGCGAGCTGAGGGCCGGCATCATCGAGCGCTCCCGGGTGACGCCGGTGAGCCGGCTGGCGCTGCTGCTCGGGCGGGCGCTGCGGGAGATGGTGGCGCTGCTGGTGCAGGCCGTCCTGATCACCCTGATCGCGCTGCCGTTCGGGCTGCGGGTGAGCCCGCTGAACCTGCTGCTCGCCTACCTGCTGCTCGGGCTGCTGGCGCTGATGACCTCGGCGATCTCCTACGGCATCGCGCTGATGGTGCCGACGGACGCGGCGATGGCACCGGTGGTGAACACCATCGCGCAGCCGATCGCGCTGCTCTCGGGGGTGCTGCTGCCGCTCACCCTGGCGCCGCACTGGCTGCAGCAGACCGCCAAGTGGAACCCCTTCTACTGGGCGGTGGAGGGCATGCGCGCGCTGTTCTCCGGCCACCTCGGGGACAGTTCGGTGTGGCAGGGCCTGCTGGTCGTCGTGGTGATGACCGTGCTGTCGGTGTACTGGTCGGCCCGGCTGTTCTCCACCCGGGTGCGCTGAGACACGACGCACGAGGACGGGGACACGCGCACGAGGAGGGGCCCGGCTCACGAGCCGGGCCCCTCCCGCTGTTGCCGGCGCCGCTCAGGAGGCGATGAACGCCGCCAACTTGGCCACACCGTCGATGATCTGAGCCTGCGTCAGCGAACTGATCGAGAGCCGCAGCCGGTGCTCCCCGCCGCCCGCCGGGTAGAACGGCGCCATCGGCGTCCACAGCACCCCGTACCCGCGGGCACAGCGCTCCATCGCCGCGTCGTCGGCGGCGAACGGGACGGTCAGCACGGCGAAGAAGCCGCCCTCGGGCCGGTTCCAGGACACGCCCGAACGGCGCCGCTCGGACGCCGGGAAGTGCCGGTCCAGCTCCCGCAGCAGGGTGTCCATGCCCGCCGCGTAGTGGGCCGTGGCGGCGGCGTTGGCGGCGCGCAGCCGGCAGTCGTGGCGCAGCAGCATGCCGCCGATGACGGCCTGGCTGAGCGCGGGCGTGTTGACCGTCGTCATGCTCTTCAGCTTGGCCAGTTCGTCCGCCAGCAGGGTGCGCCGCCCGCCGGGGCCGACCACCTCCTGGTCGGCCACGACGTAGCCGAGGCGGGCGCCGGGGAAGCAGGTCTTGGCGAAGGAGCCCAGGTAGACCACCTGGCGGCGGCGGTCGAGCGCCTTGAGCGTCGGCCGCTCCCCCGGGTCGCGGGCGAAGAAGCCGTACGGGTTGTCCTCGATGACGAGCAGGCCCTCCTCGGCGGCCACCTCCAGCAGCCGGGTGCGGGCCGCGACGGGCATGCTGGTGCCCGAGGGGTTGGCGAAGTCCGGGACGACGTAGAGGGCGCGCGGGCGGCGGCCCTCGGCCCGCACCGCCCGGGCGGCGGCGCGCACGGCCTCCGGGTCGGGGCCGCCGGCCGGGCCCTCGGGGACGGGGAGGGTGGTCAGGTCGAGCAGCCGGGCGGCGCCGGTGACCCCGACGTAGCAGGGCGAGCTGACCAGCAGGACGTCGTCCGGGCCGGCGCACAGCGCACGCAGGGTGAGCAGCATGCCCTCCTGGGCGCCGACCGTCAGCACCAGGGCCTCGGGGGCCACCGCCAGGCCCTCGTCGTTGGCGAGGGTGCGGGCGACCAGGTCGGCGATGATCCCCTTGGTGGGGCCGTATTGGAACAGCGCGGTGCGCACGGCGTCCCGGTCGAGGCCGCGGGCCGCCAGGTGGGCGAGGTAGGTGTCCAGGTAGGCGGGGACGTCCTCGGGTTCGAAGAAGCCCTCGTAGGGGCGGCCAGGGGCGAAGGAGACGGCGTCGGGGTAGCGGGTGGTGACCTCGTTGAGGAAGGTCATCGCGTCCAGCAGCGGGTCGGCCAGGCTGGCGTGCAGGTCGGCCAGGGGCAGGGGCTCGGGCGCGCTCACCGCAGGGCCTCGCGCAGCCGCTCGGCGGCGTGGCGCTGGGCGTCGGCGGCCGCGTCCAGGGTGCCGGTCATGGCGAAGAAGCCGTGCGGCATGCCGGCGTAGCGGCGGCTCTCCACCGGGACGCCGGCCGCGCGCAGCGCCTCGGCGTACTGCTCGCCCTCGTCGCGCAGCGGGTCGTACTCGGCGGTGATGACGGTCGCGGGCGGCAGTCCGGCCAGGCCGGGGGCGCGCAGCGGGGAGGCGTGCGGGTGGGCGCCGTCGGCGGGGTCGGCCAGGTAGTGGCCCCAGTACCAGGCCACCGAGCGGCGGTTGAAGAGCATCGGGTCGTCGTGCTCGCGCAGCGAGGGGGTGTCGGCGGCGTGGTCGGTGTTGGGGTAGACGAGCAGTTGGTGGCGCAGGGCCGGGCCGTTCTCGTCGCGGGCGATCAGGGTGAGGGCGGCGGTGAGGTTGCCGCCGGCGCTGTCGCCGCCGACGGCGAGCCGACCCGGGTCGACGCCTAGCTCGCCGGCGTGTGCGGCGAGCCAGTACAGCGCGGCGCGGCAGTCGTGGACGGCCGCGGGGAAGGGGTGTTCGGGGGCGAGCCGGTAGCCGACGGAGGCGGTGACGCAGCCGGCCGCGTTGGTCAGCCGGCGGCAGATCGCGTCGCTGGTGTCCGGCGAGCCGAGGGCCCATCCGCCACCGAACAGGTACAGCAGGGCCGGTAGTTGACGGCCGGGCGGCTCGGGGCGGTAGAGCCGCAGGGCGAGTTCGCCGCCCGGACCGGGAATGCGGTGCTCCTCGACGGCGGCGACCGGCTCGGGGCTCCCGGCCGCGGCGCGGATGTCGGCGAGGTCGGCGGCGCGGGCCTCGGCCAGGGTGAGGGTGTAGAGCGGCGGCGCACCGCTGCTCGCGCGCCGGGCGCGCAGCGCCTCGGCCTGGGGGTGCAGGGGCATGGGTGGTCCCGTTCGGTACAGATCCGGTGCGGAGGCGTCGGCGGGCGGACTCAGGGCCTGAGGGCTTCAGGATCCAGGGGTCCATGGGCCTGAGGACACGAGGGCCTAGCGGTCGGCTTCGACGTAGACGGTCTCGTCGGTGCGGAACGCGGTGTCGAGGTCGGCGACGTCGGGGCGGGCGCCCTGGCGGTAGGCGCAGTGGCGGATCCGCTCGGGTTCGAAGCCGGCGAGGGTGAGGACGTGGCGCAGCTCGTCCAGGTCGTAGATCCACTGGTGCCCGTAGTGGCGGAAGATCTGGTTGACCAGGAAGGCCGGGCGGGCGGGCATCGGCGGGCCGAAGCCGAGGGTGGTGAGGCGGCGGCGGTGCTTGGCGAGGAAGCCGTCCCCGTTGGCGTAGCCGGCCAGGTAGCGGGCCAGGTCCGGGGTGGTGAGGCGCAGCACGCCGCCGGGGCGCAGGACGCGGCGCACCTCGCGCAGCCAGCCGACCGCGACCGGCATGGTGACGTGCTCGATCAGGTGCTCGGCGTAGACCCAGTCGACGCTGGCGTCGGCGAAGGGCAGCGGCCGGCCGATGTCGAGCTGGGTGAACCAGCGGTCGCCGTCGACCCGGTAGAGGGTGCCGGGTTCGGTGGCGGCGCCGGGGCTGCGCAGGGTGGTGAGGTCGGTGCCGAGTCCTTCCGGATGGGCGGTCCGGAAGGCGGCGAACTCGATTCCGGTGAGGCCGAGTTCGCGGAATCCGGCGTGGTCGCGGGGCAGCCCGCCGGGGTGCGCTTCGAGCGTGTCGCAGGTGGCGACCTGCTCGCTGAAGGCGTCCAGGCGGGTGGCGAGGCCGTCGGGGTCGTCCCAGTCCCAGCCGGGGAAGGGGTCGTTGCGCTCGGTCTCGGGGGTCGGTTCGGTCATCTGCTGTTCTCCATCCAGTACGGACAACGTGGTGCAGGCGGTGCGCGGTTCAGCCGGCCGGGCAGGGCCAGGGGGCGAGGGCCGTGCGGTCCAGGTCGGCGAGCCGGGGGCGGCCCAACAGGGCCATGGTGTGCTCCAGTTCGTCGCGCAGCAGGTCGAGGACGCGGTGCACGCCGGCCTCCCCCTCGGTGGCGAGGCCCCAGAACACCGGACGGCCGACCAGGACGGCGCGGGCGCCGAGGGCGAGCGCGACGGCGATGTCGGCGCCGGTGCGCACCCCGCCGTCGAGCAGCACCGGCAGGTCGGCGGGTACGGCGTCGACGACCTCGGGCAGTGCGGCCAGGGAGGGCAGAGCGCCGTCGAGTTGCCGCCCGCCGTGGTTGGAGACCACGACGGCGTCGGCGCCGTGCTCGGCGGCGAGCCGGGCGTCCTCGGCGGTCAGGATGCCCTTGAGGACCAGCGGCAGCCGGGTGCGGGCGCGCAGCCAGTCGAGGTCGGCCCAGGTCAGGGTGGGGTCGAACTGTTCGCGGGCGTGCTCGGCGATGCCCGAGCCGCCGTCCGTCGCGCGGTGGCTGGCGGACATCAGGTCCTGGTCCAGGTTGACGGCGCGGACGGCGGGCGGGATCGCGAAGCCGTTGCGCAGGTCGCGCAGGCGGCGGCCGATCCTGGGGGCGTCCACGGTCAGGACGAGCGCGCGGTAGCCGGCCGCCTCGGCGCGTTCGACCAGGGCGGCGAGCGCGGCGCGCTCGCGCAGCCAGTACAGCTGGAGCCAGAGCGGACCGGTGGCGGCGGCCGCGATCTCCTCCAGCGTGCGGCTGGCGAACATGCCGGCGACCAGCAGGGCCCCGGCGCGGCCGGCGGCGCGCGCGGTGGCGGTCTCGCCCTCCGGGTCGACCAGCCGGTGGTAGGCCATCGGGGCGATGCCGACCGGCAGGCCGAGCGGCGCGCCGAGCAGCGTGCTCGCGGGCGAGCAGTCGGAGACGTCGACCATCGTGCGCGGGCGCAGTGCATAGCGCGCGAACATTTCCCGGTTCGCCGCCACGGTGCGTTCCGTGCCGCTGCCGCCTTCGATGAAGTCCCATATTTCCGGGGAAAGTTGCGCGCGCGCGGCGCGCTCCATCCCGGCCAGCGTGAGTTCTCCCACGGGCATCCTCGATTCCGGGCGGCCACGCGTGGACCAGCCCCGGTTCCGCAGCGTAGGAGCAACAACCACATTGGTATAGACCTTGATTTGACCAAACGTCTGTGCAATCGTCTGGCAACGGAATTGACCGTTTTGGTTGTGAACGGCGTCCATGTCAAATCCCCTCACTTGTGTGGAGCGGTGTTGACCGGCATTTCCCCCTCTTCACTTCCGCCTTCCTCACCGCCGCACGCCGACGCCCCGGACGCCTGGGTCGACCGGCTGTTGCTGGCCGGTCCTGGAGGCGAGGAGTGCCTGCATCTCGGCGTACCACTCGACCGGAACGCCCTGCGCGCCCTGGTCGACGAACAGGCCGCGCACCTCGCCGCGGCCGGACTCGGCCCCGGCGGCACGGCCGCGCTACGGCTGCCGCCCTCGGTGGCGTTCGTCACGGTGCTGCTGGCGTGCTGGCGGCTCGGCGCCCAAGTGGCGCTGCTCGACCACCGATTGACGGACCACGAGGTCGACGCGGCGGTGGCGCGGCTGGCCCCGCAGGTCCTGGTAGGCTCCGCCCACCGGCCCGCGGCGGCCCTGCGCGGCTTCTCCGAGGTCGAGCCGGTGGCCGTCCGGCTGCCGGAAGGGCGCCCGGCCCGCACCGGGCACGCGCTGATCCAGCTCAGCTCCGGGTCCACCGGCCCGGCCAAGGTCATCGCCCGCACGGCCTCCGACCTGCTCCGCGAACTCGACTGCTACCACAGGCTGGTGGAGTTCCCCGGCGAGGGCGAGCGGGTCGTCCTGCTGTCCTCCGTGGTGCACGTGCTCGGCCTGGTCGGCGGACTGCTCAACAGTCTGCACGCCCGGGCCTCGCTCACCGTGCCCGAGCGGATGACGGCGGCGGGCATCCTCGCCGCGGTCGCCGCCGGCGACCGGCCGACCACCGTCATCGGAGTGCCCTTCCACGCCGAACTGCTGGCCGGCGCCGTCGCTCCCCCGGCGCTGCCGGGGCTGCGGCGGATGATCGTGGCCGGCGAGCTGGTCCGCCCGGGCCTGCCCGCGCTGTTCGCCGACCGCTACGGCGTCCCGCTCGGCACCATGTACGGGATGACCGAGACCGGGGTCATCGCCACCGACCTGTCCGGCACGCTCCACCCGGCCAAGCAGCCCGTCCACGGGATGCGGCTGCGGCTGGTCGCGGGCGAGCTGCGAATCGGCGCGGAATCCTCGCCCTACCCGGGGCTGGACGACCCGACCCGCTGGTCGGACGGCTGGCTGCACACCCGCGACGCGGCCGAACTCGACCCGGCCACCGGCCTGGTCACCGTCCTCGGCCGCCTGGACTCGCAGGTCTCGATCGGCGGCCTCAAGGTCGACCTCACCGAGGTCGAGCAGACGCTCACCGCGCTGCCCGAGGTCCGCGAGGCCGTCGTGGTCTTCGAGGACGGCGCGATCGAGGCCTACCTCGCCACCGAACCCGACGCCGACCTCGCCCTCGTCCAGGACGGGCTGGCCCGCCGGCTCGCCGCCTACAAGCGGCCGCGACGGCTCGCCCTGCTGCCCCGACTCCCCCGTACCGCCACCGGAAAACTCCTGCGCGACCCGGCCGCCCTGCGCAGCACCGCCACGGCCGCCGCGCTCTGATCCACCGCACGCACCCCGACAAGGAGCCACACCATGCAGGACCGCGTCCGCGAGTTCGTCCTCGCCTCGCTCACCGAGATGCAGTACGACGTCTCCGAGGTCACCGGGGACACCGACCTCGGCCCGGCCGGGCTGGACCTCGAATCGCTCGCGCTGGCCGAGCTGTCGGTGCAGGTCGAGGACGAGTTCGGGATCAAGTTCGACCTCGACGAGATGGAGACCACCGCGCTGATGACCCTCGACGAGTTCACCGCCGACGTCGTCAAGCGGATCGCCGCCAGCGCCACCGCTGCCACCGCCACCGCCGGCAGCCCGGCGTGAGCGGCTCCGCCCTCCCCGACCGGGCCGAGGTCCGCGCCATGCTGGCGGCGTTCGGGCAGCGCGCCGCCGACACCGTGCCCGACGACCTCGGATCGCTCGAACTCACCTGGCTCATAGCCGAGTTCGAGCAGCGCTACGGCATCCAGGTGGACCTCGACGACGACCGCTTCGGCGCCATCCGGACGGTCGACGACGCCACCGAACTGCTGCGTTCGGCCGTCCTCGCCGAACGTGTGGGCGCCCGGCCATGACCACCGGCGCGCCCTCCGCACACCGGCCGCGCGGCCGGCCGGTGGTCACCGGGCTCGGCGTGCTCAGCGCCGCCGGGCGCGGACTCGGCCCGCTGACCGAGGCCGCCGCCCACGGCAAGACCGCCTTCGGCCCCGTCACCCGCTTCGACGTGAGCGCCCGCCGCACCACCCGGGCCGCCCTGCTGCCCGACGACGTGCCGCTCGCGCACACCTTCCCGCTGGCCCGCGCGGTGCTCGACGCCGTCGGCCAGGCCTGCCGCCAGGCCGGACTGACCGCCGCCGACGGCGCGGACACGCCCGTCCTGCTCGCCCTGCACAGCGACGAACGGACCAGGGGCACCGCCGACGCGGTGGCCGCCGGCGTCCGCGCCGCCTGGGGCACCGCGGGCGTCACCCGGGTGTACACCGGCGCCTGCGTGGCAGCCGCGACCGCCGTCGCGGACGCCGCGGCGCTGGTCGCCACCGGGCGGCACGAGCGGGTCCTGGTCGCGGCCGGGCACCTGGTCGAGCCGGGCGTGTTCGCCGTCTTCGACGCCGGCCGCGCGCTGGCCCGGGACGGCGAGCTGCGCCCGTTCAGCACCGGCCGCACGGGCACCCTGCTCGGCGACGCGGCCGCCGCCGTGGTGGTCGAGGCCGCCCCGGCCGCCGAACGGCGCGGCGCCACCGCCCTCGCCCGGCTGGCCGGCTGGGGCCGCGCCGGGGACGCCCACCACGTGTGCCGCCCCGAACCGGACGGCGCCGGAGTCGCCCGGGCCGTCGAGGCCGCGCTCACCCGCGCCGGCGTCGCCCCGGCCGAGGTCGGCTACGTCAACGCCAACGGCACCGGCTCCACCCTCGCCGACCAGGCCGAGGCGAGCGCGCTGCGCCGGGTCTTCGGCACGCACACCGCCGAACTCCCGGTCAGCTCCAGCAAATCCGTCCACGGGCACGCTCTGGAAGCCTCCGCCCTGCTCGAACTCGCCGTCACCATCGGCGCGTTGGGCACCGGCCTGCTCCCGGTCAATGCCGGCTGGCTCGGCCCGGACCCGGACGTCGGCCTGGACCTCGTCCTGGACGGCCCCCGCGCCGCCCGCCCCCGCTACGCACTCAGCCTCAACTCCGCCTTCGGCGGCGCCAACACCGCCCTGCTGGTGGCCCCCGCATGACCGGCCACCGGCCCCCGCCCGCCGTTCGACGGCGCCGACCCCGTACCCCGGCACCCACACCATGACCACCGACGCCACAGACCCCGACGCCACAGACCCCGACGCCACAGACCCCGACGCCACAGACCCCGACGCCACAGACTCCGATGCCACAGCGCCCGACGCCACGAGCTTCGGCGCCGCACCCGCGCCGGCCGCCGCCCGGCTGCGGGTCCTCGCCGAGGCCCGCCGACCCGACCCCGGCTCGGCCGACCCCGACCTGGCCGGCCCGCCGCCACCGCTGCCCGGCTTCGCCGCCTCCGGCTTCAACCCGCTGGTCGCCGACACCGCCGACCGCTGCCTGCGCGCCCACCACGGCGCCCCGCCCGCCCCCGGGCGGACCGCACTGCTGCTGGCCAGCGCCGGCGGCGACCGCGCCACCGCGCGGGCCATCGACCGGAGCGCCGAACCCGGACGGCGCCCCGCACCCCTGTTGTTCTTCCAGTCCAACCCCAACGCCGTCCTCGGGCACATCGCCGCCCGCTGGGGCCTGACCGGCCCCGTCGTGGCGATCAGCCCGGCCCGCGCCGTCCCCGGGCAGGTGCCCTCGGACGCGCTCGACCTCGCGGCGCTGCTCCTCGCGGACGGCGACGCCGACCAGGTGCTGGTCATCGCCGCCGAACCGGGCGACGACGGACCGGGCGGGGCCGCCGGACACGCGGTGGCCGTCCTGGTCACCGGCTGACGTCCCGGTCACCGCCTCAGTCACCGCCTCAGTCACCGACCGAGTCACCGACTGAACCGTCCGGCCACCGCCGGCCGTACCCACGAACGAGGCCCGACGACTGAAGCAGCCGCACCCGGCAGACCAGCACCCGGCCCCGTCACCCACCCAGGCCCCGTCGCACCCGCCGACAGCCCACCGACACCCGCCGACACCCTTCGCCGCCCGCGCGGCCGCCCGACCCACGCCAACCGATCAGCCGCCCGGGCCGTCTCCGGCCCCGAGGGAGGGATCCACCCCGTGACCATCCGCAGTGTCCGCAGCCTGATCGCGGACGACCCCGACGTGGGCGCCGGCAACGTCCTGACCGCCCGGCTCGCACTCGGCCTCGGCCTCGACGAACCGCTGCTGACCTTCGACACCCCGGTGGACGACCACCCCGCCTGGCAACCGCTCACCCTGCGCGAACTCGACCGCGCCGTCCGGGCCCGCGCCGCCGCCCTGCACGCCCTCGGCATCACCCGGCGCGACCCGGTGGTGGTCTTCGCGAGCGACGCCGCAGACCACGTGCTCGCCTTCCTCGCCCTGACCCGGCTCGGCGCCATCCCCGCGCTGCTCAACCCCAACGTGGACGGCGAGCGGGCCGCCCGCTACATCGCCCGCCTCGGCGCCGTCGGCGTCCTCGCCGACCCGGCCCACCTGGCCGCGCTGGTCGGCCACGACCCCGGCGCGCCGCTGCTGCCCGAGATCTCCACCCTCGGCGCGGGCGACCCGGACGCCGCCCCCGAGCCGTACCGGCACTGGTCCGGCGACCCGGTGGCGATCACCCACTCCTCCGGCACCACCGGAATGCCCAAGGCCGTCGTCCACTCGCACGCGAGCCTGTACGCGGCGATCCGCCACCGGCTGCGGCTGCCCCGCCCGCAGGGCCAGGACCGGATGCTCAGCGCACTGCCCGCGCCGCACGCCGCCACCCTGATCGCGCTCAACCTGGCGCTCAGCTCGCACACCGAACTCGCCGTGCTGTCACGGCAGTCCGGCGCCGGGGTGCTGGACGCGATCGAGCAGTGGCGGCCCACCGGGGTGATCGGCTTCGCCGCCACCTGGGCCGAACTCGCCCACCACGACCTCGCCGCCCGGGACCTCGCCACCGTCGCCCTGTGGTGGAACACCGGCGACTGCGCGCACGAGGTGCACATCCGCCGCCTGATCGCCACCGGCAGCCGGGAGTCCGTCACCCGCGCGGGCCGCACCCGGACGCCGGGCTCGCTGTTCGTCGACGGCCTGGGCTCCACCGAGATGGGCCACTCGCACTTCTTCATCACCCACGGCCCCGGCACCGAGCGCTACGGGCGCTGCGTCGGGCGCCCGCACGCCTTCGTCGACTGCGAGGTGGTCGGCCCGGACGGCGAGCCGCTCGACCCCGGCGAGGTCGGCGAACTCGCCACCTCCTCACCGACCCTGGCGCTCGGCTACTGGAACGACTCGGCCACCACCTTCCGCACCCGGATCCGCGGCCGCTTCCTCACCGGCGACCTGATGTACCGGGACGAGGAGGGCTACTACTACCACGTCGACCGGGCCGTCGACTCGGTCGAACTCGGCGACGGCAAGCGGCTGTTCACCGCCATGTCGGAGGAGCGGGTGCTGGCCGCCCGCCCGGACGTGGCGGACTGCACGGTGGTCGCCGTACGGGACGGCGAGCGCGTGGTCACCGACGTGCTGCTGATCCTCACCGCCGACGCCGACCCGACCGCCGACCGGACCAAGGACGTCATCGCCGCCCTGGACGAGGCCGCCGCCGCGACCGTACGCCAGGTGCTGGTCGTCTCCGGGGACGACATCCCGCTCGGCCCCACCGGCAAGGTCCGCAAGGTGCTGCTGCGCCAGCGCTACCTCGACGCCGCGGCCGGTGCCCGATGACCCGCCGCGAGGGCGCCGTCGTCACCGGCCTCGGCCTGGTCTCGCCGCTCGGCCGCAAGCCCGCCGAGGTGTTCGACGCGCTCAACGCCGGGCGCTCCGGACTGACCGCCGTCCCCGAGGGCCACGCCGCGCACGGCTGGCTGCCCGCCGCCGGGATCGCCCCCGCCGTGGACGGCCGCGAGGTGCTGCCACCCACCGAGACCCGCTGCGTGGACCGCTTCGTGCTGCTCGCCCTGGCCGCCGCCGACGACGCGCTCGCCGACGCCGGCCTGGTCGTCGGCCGGGACGCCGACCCGCACCGCACCGCCGTGGTGCTGGCCACCGGCGGCGGCGGACTGGAGACCTTCGAGCAGCAGTCGCACCGCCGGCTGGAACGCGGCCGCCCCGGCGTCAGCCCGTACCTGCTGCCGGGCATGCTCTCCAACATGGCCACCGCCCGGATCGCCATCAAACACGGCATCCGCGGCTACAGTTCGGCCGTGGTGACGGCCTGCGCGGCCGGCGCCCAGGCCGTCGCCGAGGGGCTGCGGCTGATCCGCTCCGGCGACGCGGACGTGGTGGTGTGCGGCGGCACCGAGTCCTCGCTGCACCCGACCATCGCCGCCGCCTTCACCAACGCCCGTGCTCTCGCCCAGGGTTGGGAGGATCCGGAGCAGGCCAGCCGGCCCTTCGACACCCGCCGCAACGGCTTCGTGCTCGGCGAGGGCAGCGCCGTCCTCGTGCTGGAACGCGCCGACCACGCCGACGCCCGCGGCGCCGCCGGGTACGCGGACGTCATCGGCTGGGGCGCCTCGACCGACGCCCACCACCCGACCATGCCCCGCCCCGACGGCTCCGGCGCCGCCGACGCGATGCGCTCCGCGCTCGCCAACGCCGGCCTGGCCCCGGGCGACATCGACTACGTGAACGCCCACGGCACCGGCACCAAGCTCGGTGACGTGGCCGAGACCGCCGCCCTGCGCGCCGTCTTCGGCGCGCACCCGCCCGCGGTCAGCTCCACCAAGGGTGCCACCGGCCATCTCCTCGGCGCCGCGGGCGCGTTGGAGGCGGCGGTGACCGCCCTGGCGGTGGCGAGGGGGACGCTGCCGCCGACACTCAACCTGACCGACCCCGACCCGGCCTGCGACCTGGACCACGTCCGGGGCGGGGCCCGGTCCGCACCGGTGCGCGCCGCGCTGAGCAACGCCTTCGCCTTCGGCGGCCACAACCTCAGCCTGATCCTCGGCCCGGCGTCCACCCGGGCCGCCAAGTAGCGCGCCGATCCACGCCCTTCCATCCCTCCGGGGGAGATCCCGTTGTCCATCCAGTCCATCACCCACGTCGAGTTCTACTGCGCGGACGCCGACAAGACCGCGGCCGGGCTCTGCGCCGACTTCGGCTTCGCCGCCGACGCCCCGGAGACCGCACCGGACGGCGCCCGCACCATCCGGCTGCGCCAGGGCTCGATCCGGATGCACCTGGCCTCCGCCGCCGACCCCGACCACCCGGTGGCCGGCTTCGTCGCCCGGCACGGGGACGGCGTCGCCGCCCTCGCCCTCGCCTGCACCGACCCGCAGGCCGCGCTGGAGCGCGCCGAGCGGCACGGCGCCCGCGTGCTGGACCGGGCCGGCCGGCTGATCGCCGGCTTCGGCGACACCGCCCTGAGGTTCGTACCGCCGCGCCCGGCCGAACCCGCCGACGAGCCTGGCCTGCTGGACGCCCTGGACCACGTCGCGATCTGCGTCCCGGCCGGCGAACTCGCCGACGCCGTACGGTTCTGCGAGGCCGCGCTCGGCTTCCACCGGATCTTCGGCGAGTACATCGAAGTCGGCCGGCAGGCCATGGACTCCAGCGTGGTGCAGAGCGCCTCCGGCGAGGTCACCTTCACCCTGATCGAGCCGGACACCACCCGGCGGCCCGGCCAGATCGACGAGTTCCTGGCCTCCCACGACGGCGCCGGAGTGCAGCACCTGGCCTTCCGCACCGGCGACATCGCCACCGCCGTCCGCACCGCCCGGGCCAACGGCGTGGAGTTCCTGAGCACCCCGGGCGCCTACTTCGACGCCCTGGCCGAGCGCTTCGGCGAGACGGCGATCCCGGTGGAGACCCTGCGCGACCTGCACGTGCTCGTCGACCAGGACCACGGCGGCCAGCTGTTCCAGATCTTCGTCCGCTCCACCCACCCGCGGCGGACGTACTTCCTGGAGCTGATCGAGCGCCAGGGCGCCGGCACCTTCGGCACCGCGAACATCAAGGCCCTGTACGAGGCCGTCGAGCGGCAGAGCTCCGACGCCGCCGTCTGACCGCCGCCCACACCTCAAGAAGGGGCACACCCCATGACCACCGCCGTCGAGTTCCGCCTCAGCGAGGCCGAACACGCCCTGCTGCCCACGCCCGAGGAGGTGGCCCACTACCGCGAGCACGGCTGGTACCTGTCCCGGAAGCTGTTCAGCGACGAGGAACTGGACACCCTCCAGGCCGCCACCGAGCTCTACTACGGCGGCCACCGCGACCGCGAACTGCCCGCCCGCCCGCCGCGCCTGGCCGCCTGGGATCCCTCGCAGGGCCCGATCCAGCGGCACAACGACTACGTGCACTACGAGAGCGACGCCATCGGCGCGATCCTGCGCAAGCCGCTGATCGGCGCGGTGGCCGCCCTGCTGGCCGGCGCCGAGGAGATCCGGGTGTTCCAGGCGACCCTGATCTACAAGCCGCCGGTGCCCGGGGAGCCGAGCAACCAGGTGCCCTGGCACTTCGACAAGCACTACTGGCAGACCTCCACCTCGGAGGAGATGCTCACCGCGTTCATCCCGTTCCACGACTGCCGCGAGGAGAACGGCACCATCACCATGGTGGACGGCAGCCACCGCTGGCGGGAGCTGGACTCCGGCGAGGACTCCACCCGCCACTTCGCCGACCGCGACCGCACCCAACTCGACGGCATCCTGGCCGCCAACGCCGCCCACAACGGGCAGCAGGTGCGCACCGTCCCGATGCACATCCCGCGCGGCCACATGTCCTTCCACCACTGCCGCACCTACCACGGCAGCGGCCCCAACCTGGCCTCCTTCCCCCGCCGGGCCGTCTCGCTGCACCTCCAGGACGGCGCCAACGAGTACCGCCACCACACCCGGGCGGACGGCGGCCCGGTGGTGTACAACCACGACGTGCTGGTGCGCCGCACCGCCGACGGCCGGCCCGACTACGCCGACCCGCAGTTCTGCCCGACCATCTGGCGGGGGACCCGGTGACGGCTCCCCCGGCGACCCTGTCCCCCGGCACCGCCGCCCCCGGCGCCGCACCGCTGGACACGCCGGCCGAGCGCTACCGGATGCTGCGGCTGATCCGCGGCTTCGAGGAGCTGGCGCTCGGCCTGGTGAAGGCCGGCGCGATCCCCGGCGGCATCCACCCGTACATCGGGCAGGAGGCCGTCGCGGTCGGCGTCTGCTCGGCGCTCGGCCCCGCCGACCGGCTCACCAGCACCCACCGCGGCCACGGCCACGTGCTCGCCCGGGGCGCCGCACCGCACCGGCTGCTCGCCGAACTCGCCGGCCGCGTCGACGGGTTGAACGGCGGCCGGGGCGGCTCGATGCACGCCGCCGACCTCTCGCTCGGCATCCTCGGCGCCAACGGCATCGTCGGCGCCGGCGCCCCGATCGCGGTCGGCGCCGCCTGGGCCGCCCGCCAGGCCGGGGACGGCCGGGTGGCCGTGGCCTTCTTCGGTGACGGCGCGCTCAACCAGGGCGTGCTGCTGGAGTCGTTCAACCTCGCCTCGATGTGGCGCCTGCCGGTGGTGTTCGTCTGCGAGAACAACGGCTACGCCACCACCCTGCCAGCCGCCACCGCGGTCGCGGGCAGCGCGACCGGGCGGGCGGCCGCCTTCGGCATCCCCGCCGAGGAGGTGGACGGCATGGACACCGAGGCCGTCCGCGCCGCCGCCCTGCGCGCGGTGGAGCGGGCCCGGTCCGGCGGCGGCCCCGGCTTCCTGGAATGCCGCACCTACCGCTACGAGGGCCACCACACCATGGAACGCCGGATGAAGCTGCACTACCGCACCCCCGAGGAGGTCGAGGCCTGGCGCGCCCGCGACCCGCTCCCCCGGGCCGCCGCCCAGCTGGAGCGGTCGGCCGTCGCCGAACTCGACGACGCGGTGGCCCGCCAGCTCGCCGCCGCCGAGGAGTTCGCCCTCGCCTCCGAACACCCCGACCCGGCCGGCGCGTTGGACCACCTGTACGCCGACGGCCTGCGGCCCCGGGCCGGGGCGGTGGCATGACCAGGCTCTCGTACACCAAGGCCCTCAACCGGGCGATCGCCGACGAACTCGCCGACGACCCGGCGGTCTGCGTCTTCGGCGAGGACATCGGCGCCGGGATGGCCGGCCCGACGCTCGGCCTGCTGGACCGCTTCGGGCCCGAGCGGATCGTCGACACCCCGCTGTCCGAGCAGGCCTTCACCGCCATGGCGATCGGCGCGGCGCTCGCCGGGCGGCGCCCGGTGCTGGAGTTCCAGATCCCCTCGCTGCTGTTCCTGGTCTTCGAGCAACTCGTCAACCAGGCACACAAGTTCTCGCTGATGACCGGCGGGCAGGCGAGCGTCCCGCTGACCTGCCTGGTGCCCGGCTCGGGCTCCCGGGACGGCTGGGCCGGGCAGCATTCCGACCACCCGTACAGCCTGTTCGCGCACGCCGGGGTGAAGACCGTGGTGCCCGCCACCCCGACCGACGCCTACGGGCTGCTGCGCTCGGCGATCCGCGACCCGGACCCGGTCGTGGTGTTCGCGCCCGCCGCCGCCCTCCCGGTGCGCGAGACCGTCACCTGGGACCTCGCGCCGATCCCGCTCGGCCGGGCCCGGATCCACCGCCCCGGCACCGACGTCACCGTGGTCGCCGTCGGACACCTGGTGCACGACGCGCTCGCCGTGGCGGACGAGGTCGCCGAGGACATCTCGGTCGAAGTCCTCGACCCCCGCACGCTGTACCCCCTAGATTGGGCCGCGCTCGCAGCCTCGCTGGAACGTACCGGCCGGCTGGTCGTCTTCGACGACTCCAACCGCAGCTGCGGCTTCGCCGCGGAGGTGCTGGCCACCGCCTCCGAGGAGATGCGCCTGATCGCCCCGCCCCGCCGGGTCACCCGCCCCGACGGCGCCGTCCTGCCGTTCGCCCCCGCCCTCGACCGCGCCCTCCAGCCCGGCCGCGAGCAACTGCGCCACGCCCTGCACGCCGTCCTCAAGCACCCCTGAGCAGAAGGAGCCGCCTTGTCCACCAACCGCTACCACTGGGACCGTTCGCACCCCGGCCTGACCAGCCTCCAGCAGGCCATCGACCCGCTGCGCCGCGAGGTCGTCGGCCACGGCGTGTACGGCGGGCTGACCAGCATCGGGCGCGTCCGCACCTTCCTGGACAGCCACGTCTTCGCGGTCTGGGACTTCATGTCGCTGCTGAAGAGCCTGCAGCGCGACCTCACCAGCGTCGAGGTCCCGTGGGTCCCGAGCGGGCCGACCGCCAGCCGCCGGCTGATCAACGAGATCGTGCTGGTCGAGGAGAGCGACGAACTCGGGGAGGGCTACACCAGCCACTTCGAGCTGTACGTCGAGGGCATGCGGCAGGCCGGCGCCGACCCGGGCCCGGTGGAGGAGTTCCTGGGGCTGCTGGGCACCGGCACCGCCGTCCCGCAGGCGCTGAAGGCCGCCGCGGTGCCGCAGGCCGCCGTCGACTTCACCGGCACCACCTGGTCGATCATCGAGAACGCGCCGGTGCACTGCCGGGCCGCCGCCTTCGCCTTCGGCCGCGAGGACCTGATCCCGGACATGTTCGCGCAGGTGGTCGGCATCGACGACCCGGACGGCGTGCTCACCGTCTTCAAGGACTACCTGGCCCGGCACATCGAGGTGGACGGCGAGCAGCACACCCCGATGGCGATGCAGATGCTGATCGACCTGTGCGGCGACGACCAGGCCAAGTGGGACGAGTGCGCCGAAACCGTTCGTACCGCGCTGCGCGCCCGGGTGCAGCTGTGGACGGCGATCGAGGCCGCCTTCGCGTAGCGCGGCCCAGGCGCGGCTCACCCCGCGGCTCACCCCGCGCGTCGCGGTACGACTCACGCCACGCGCGGTACGGCTCAGATCACCTTCGGGACGGCGGCGGCCGACGCGGGCAGTTCGTCCGCCGCCGTCCGGAAGCGGTGCAGCGCGGCCCGGCCCTCCGCCCCCCGCACCCGGGCGGCGAGCCGGGCCGGCAGCACCACGGTGGTCAGGTATCCGGCGCCGCCGAACCCCTCGACCGTCCAACTCACCCAGGGAAGCGGATAGTTGGCGGCCGGGCTGAAGAACACCGGCCGGTACCCCTGGAAGCTCACCCGATAGGCCCCGAACCGGCTCCAGTTCGAGAAGCTGAACCGGCGCTCCTGCGGGTCGAAGCCCAGCGGCACGCAGTCCCGCAACCGGGAGCGGCCGAGCGAGGCCAGGAAGCCGAGATTGGAACGCAGGTTGAGGTGGGCGGCCGGGAACTCCTCGACCGCCGCCCGCAGCGCGCCCGCGAGCGCCGCCGGGCCGTCCTCTGGCCGGTGCGACACGTGGACGTCGCCCAGCAGGTTGCCCACCAGGGCGGGTGAAAGTCCGAGCCAGCGCCGGGCGTTGACCGGTACGGTCAGCCAGCGCTCCGCCTCGTCGCCATCCAACTCCCTTATGGTGCTGACGACATGGGCGCAGAGCACGTCACCGGAGGAGAGCCGTCGGCCGGCCGTCGCGCTGAACTCCGCGCGCATCCGCTCGACTTCGGCGTCCCCGAAGTAGATCTGGACGGTCCGGTTGGCCCGCGGACCGACCGCGACCTCGCGGGCCAGCAACTGCGCCTGCGCCGTCGAGGGCACCCGGAAGCCGGGCCGTCCGCAGTCCTCGGCGGGGAGCACCCGGTCCAGCAACTCGTCCTGATCCTCGACCAGTTCGGCCTCCGGCAGCTCCTCGTCCTCGACCGCCGCCGACCAGATCCGCAGCAGCAGCATGAAGCTGTGCAGATCGCCGATCGCGTGGTGCCAGGAGCAGCCCAGCACCGTCCCACCGTCCCCGGTGCGGGTGACCCGGACGGTGAGCAGCGGTACGCCGCCGCCGCGCGCGGCCGGGGCGTCCACCGGATCGACCAGTTCGGAGCCGGCGGCCGTCACCCGGCCCATCGCCTCGGCGAGCGTGCCGTCCACGGTGTAGACGTCCAGCGGGACGCCGGAGTCGTCGCAGACCGCTTGGAGGGCGCCTCCCCCGCCGGTGCGCAGCCGCCCGGCGAACACCGGCACCCGGTCGAGCGCGCGGGCCAGTCCTGCGGCCAGCCGGTCCTCGTCCAGCGCCTGGTCGAAGTAGAGCACGACCGAGACGGCGAGGTCCGCCAGCATGGTGTCCATCAGGCCGCAGTGCAGCACCGTTCCGGGGGCACGGCCGGCACTGACAGTCCGGGATCTTCGCAACACCGGCCAACTACTCATGCGTTCCGTCCCCGATTGTTCGGCGGGTGGCGTGCGGGCACGCCGAACGATAGTGCCGCGCCGTCACAGTGGTCCAGTCCAATCCCGGGATCCGGAAAGGCCGCTGGACTGCTGCGGCGATAGAATGCCCAGCATGGGAGAGCGCCCGGGCGCACCCACCGCGCCGCCCCTCGTCCTGGTCACCGACACCGGGTCGCTGCTGATCGACCCGGCCCTGGCCTACCACCTCGGCCGCGACCCGACCAGCGAGGTCGTCCTGGACGACCCCCGGGTCTCCTGGCACCACGCCGTGCTGCGGGCCACCGACGGGCACTGGCTGCTGGAGGACGCCGGCAGCACCAACGGCACCTACGACCAGGGCCGCCGGGTCGAGCGCGAGGACATCGGCCCCGGCACCCGGCTGCGCTTCGGCGATCCGGCCGACGGCCCGTCCGCGACCTTCGCCGGCCTGCCCCGCCCCGACCCCGGCGAACGGCCCTCCCTGCTCGCCCCGCAGGCCTCCGGCACCTTCCGCAGCCCCAGCTCGGTGCTCCAACTGCCCGGCCGCACGGTCCGGATCGGCCGCTCGCACGACAACGACCTGGTCCTGGACGACCTGGTGGTCTCCCGCCACCACGCCGAACTGCGCGAACTGCCCGGCGGCGGCCACGAGATCGTCGACCTGGACAGCCACAACGGCACCTACCACAACGGCCGCCCGGTGCAGCGGGCAGCGGTCGGCCCGGCCGACATCGTCGGCATCGGCCACTCCGCGCTCTGCCTCGCCGACGACCACCTGGTCGAGTACACCGACACCGGCGAGATCTCCCTGGACGTGCGGCACCTGGTGGTCCGGGTCGGGTCCGACCACCGGGTGCTGCTGGACGACGTGAGCTTCCCGCTCGCCGAGAAGGCGCTGCTGGCGGTGGCCGGCCCGAGCGGCGCCGGCAAGTCCACCCTGCTCAACGCACTGACCGGGCTGCGCCCCGCCGACGAGGGCACCGTGCTGTACGACGGGCGCGACCTCTACCGCGACTACGCCGAACTGCGCCGCCGGATCGGCCTGGTGCCGCAGGACGACATCCTGCACACCCAGCTCACCGTCCGCCGCGCGCTCGGCTACGCCGCCGAGCTGCGCTTCCCCGGCGACACCGCGAAGCACGAGCGGGAGGCCCGGGTCGTCGAGGTGGTCCACGAGCTGGGCCTGGCCGGCCGGGCCGACCAGGTGATCGGCAGCCTCTCCGGCGGCCAGCGCAAGCGGGTCAGCGTCGCGCTGGAGCTGCTCACCAAGCCCTCGCTGCTGTTCCTCGACGAGCCGACCTCCGGTCTGGATCCGGGCATGGAGCGCTCGGTGATGCACATGCTGCGCGGGCTGGCCGACGACGGCCGGACGGTGGTCGTGGTGACGCACAGCGTGCTGAGCCTGAACGTGTGCGACCGCCTGCTGGTGCTCGCCCCCGGCGGCCGGACGGCCTACTACGGCCCGCCGGGCGAGGCGCTGGCGTTCTTCGGCTTCGCGGAGTGGCCGGAGGCCTTCGAGGCCTTCGAGAACGAGGACCACGAGTCCTGGCAGCGCCGCTTCCGCACCTCCCCGCAGTACGAGCGGTACGTCGCCGCCGAGGCGGTGTCCCTGACTCCGGCCGCGGCACCGGGAGCGCCGGGGGCAGCGGGGCCGCCAGCGGAGCCGGCGCGGGCGCCGGGGGCCGGGCGGGACCCGATCGGCTGGGAGAAGCCGCAGGGCTGGTTCTCCCAGCTGGGCACCCTGGTACGCCGGTACACCGCGGTGCTCGCCGCCGACCGGCTGTTCCTGACCATCATGGTGGTGCTGCCCTTCGTGATCGGCCTGATGTGCCGGGTGATGGCCGGCTCCCGGCTCACCCCGGACAACGCCGTGAACTGCCTGCTCACGCTGTGCATCGGCGGCCTGCTGACCGGCGCCGCCAACTCGGTGCGCGAGGTGGTCAAGGAACGGGCGATCTACCGCCGGGAACGCGTGGTCGGACTGTCCAGATCCGCGTACCTGGTCTCCAAGGTGGTGGTGCTCGGCACGGTCACGGCCGCCCAGGCCGTCGTGCTGACCGTGGTCGGCCTCGCCGGGGTGGACCTCTCCTGGGCGGTGCCGACCGGGGTGGTGATGCCGCAGCTGCCCGAACTGATCATCGCGGTCGCGCTGCTGGCGTTCTCGGCGATGATGCTCGGCCTGGTGGTCTCGGCGATCGTCGACAAGGAGGAGGCCACCATGCCGCTGCTGGTGCTCCTCTCGGTGGTGCAGATCGTCTTCAGCGGCCTGATGCTCAAGCTGCACGGCGTGCCCGGGCTGGAGCAGTTCGCCTGGCTGATCCCGTCCCGCTGGGGCATGGCCGCGATGGCCCGCACCGTCGAGCTCCACGGCATCTTCCCGAGCGCGATCACCGCCGACCCGATGTTCCGCCACGAGCGCGCCGGCTGGCTGCTCGACATCGCGGTGCTGCCCGGCCTCGCGGTCGCGTACGGGCTGCTGGTGCTGGCCCTGCTGCGGCGGCACGAGCCCGCGATCATGCGGCGCTGAGTCCCGAACAGCGGCCCCGGGCCCCGGCCGACCACCGCCGGTACAGTGGGAAGCGACCTGTGGTGCGAGTCCCATCGCTATGACCGCGCGCAGCCGCGGGCTCGCGCGGCGGAGGAAATGTAGCCGCCCATGGACGAGTTCGCGTTCCGCCCCACCCACGTCGCCCCACCGGCCGGGATGGCCACCTGGGCGGCCCCGGACCCGGCCCGGCCCGCCACCCGGCTGGACGCGCTGCTGCCGGTGCGGGTGGTCGCCCGGCAGGGCGACTGGGCGCAGGTCCTCTGCTCCAACGGCTGGACGGCCTGGGTCGACGGCCGCCTGCTGGTCGCCCTCCCGGAGCCGCCGCCCACCGCCGGGGGCCCGCCCACCCGGACGGCGGACCCGCGCCCGGCGCTCGTGGAGGCCGAGGCCGCGGTGGCCCGCTACCGCGCCCTGCTGGAGGACCTCGCGGCGGGCGCCCTGGACCTGGAGGCCTTCCGGGAGCGGACCCGTGGCCTGCGGATCGGCCTGGTCGTCGACGCCGAGGCTCTCTGGGTGTTCGACGCGGTGCGCGACCGCTGGTGCTACTGCGACGGGCTCCAGCTCCAGACGTACGCGGCCACCGGCCGGCCGGTGCCCGGGCCGTCGCCCACACCGCCCCCCGCCCCGTCGCCCGCCCCCGCCGCCCCGCCGGGGCCCGCGCCCGGTCCGTACGCCCCCACCCGGCCGGGCGCGCCGTGACCCCGGCCGAACGACCTCCCGAACGCCCCCTCGACCGTTCGGCCGCCCGGCCCGCGGCCCAGCCGGCAGAACGGGTGCCCGAAGACCGCCCCGACCGCCCCGGCCATGCCGACCAGCCGGACCACCCCGACCAGCTCGACCACCCCGACCGGCCGTCCGCGCCCGGCCTGCCGGCCGGCATGGTCGGGCGCCGGATCGCGGGCTACCGGCTGGAGCGCGAGATCGGCCGCGGCGGCATGGCCGTGGTGTACCGGGCCAAGGACCTGCGGCTCGGCCGGACCGTCGCGGTCAAACTGCTCGCCCCCGAACTGGCCCGCAACGAGGTGTTCCGGCAGCGCTTCATGCACGAGTCCGAGGCCGCCGCCGCGATCGACCACCCGCACATCATCCCGGTGTTCGAGGCCGGCGAGCACGACGGCATCCTGTTCATCGCGATGCGCCACGTCGAGGGCGGCGACCTGCGCGGGCTGATGAACCGGGGAGGCCCCTTCTCGGCCGAGCGGACCGCCCGACTGGCCCTGCAGATCGCCTCCGCGCTCGACGCCGCGCACGACCACGACCTGGTCCACCGGGACGTCAAGCCCGGCAACGTGCTGGTCGCCGCCGGGACGGACAGCGAGCACCCCGAGCACCTGTACCTGGCGGACTTCGGCCTCACCAAGAAGTCCCTCTCGCTGAGCGGCCTGACCAGCGTCGGCCAGATCGTCGGAACGCTGGACTACGCCGCGCCCGAGCAGATCTCCGGCAAGCCGCTGGACGGGCGCTGCGACCAGTACGGCCTCGGCTGCGTGGTCTTCGAGATGCTCGCGGGCTCCCCGCCGTTCCGCCGGGAGAGCGACGTGGCGCTGCTCTGGGCACACCTCAACGACCCGCCGCCCACCTTGCGCGACCACCGCCCCGACCTGCCCGCCGCCGTCGAGGCGGTGGTCGCCCGGGCGCTCGCCAAGGCCCCCCAGGACCGCTACGCCAGCTGCCTGCAGTTCGTCGCCGAGCTGCGCGCGGCCACCGCCGTCGTGCCCGGCCACGGCGCCGCGCCGAGGGCGTGGAGCGGAAGCGGGAACGGACCGCCGACCCGGGTCGTCCAGGCGGTCGTCCCCGGCCTCGCCGCGGCGGCCGTCGTGCCCGAGCCGCCCGCGTGGGCCGCCCCGGTCGTCCACCCGCCGCCGTGGTGAGCGCCGTACCGTCCACCGCCGTCCGCCCCCCCCAGGAAGCCGACCGCCATGAACGCCGTGAGCCAGGTCTTCGCCGTGATCGCCGCCGCGGTCCACCTCCTCGCGTGGCCGCTGGAGAGCTTCCTGTACGGCCACCCGCGGGTGCGCTTCCTGCTCACCGGCAGCACGGCGGACGCGCCGGAGGTCCGACTGTGGCGCTTCAACGTCGGCTTCTACAACCTGTTCCTGGCGCTCGGCCTGGTCGCCGGACTGGTCCTGCTGCACACCGGGCACGCCGCCTCCGGCCGCGCCGTGATCAGCTACGTCGCCGCTTTCATGGTCGCCGGCGGGGTCACCCTCTTCGCCTCGGAGCCGAAGGTCTGGCGCGGCGCCCTCGCCCAGGCGCTGCCGGCGGCGGCGATCCTCATCGCCGAGGCATTCTGAGCGCGCGCCGCCCGGCAGCCGTCAGCCCGCCCCGGGCACTTCCTTGCCGCCGGGTACTTCGCCACCCGAGACCTCGCCGCCGGGGACATCGCCGCTGGAGACCTCGCCCCGGCGGCCGGTGCGGGCGGCCAGCAGGGCGCCCAGCGCACCGGTCAGCAGGCCCCAGCCCGCCGCCAGCGGGACGGCCGTCCACAGCACCGGGCGCAGGGTGAGGCTGCCGCCACCGAGGCCGGCCAGCGGGTTGGCGCCGCCGAGGAGCGAGCCGATCAGGTCGCCGAGGCCGCCCTGGCCGACGCCGACGCCGAGCACCGACAGCCCGTAGTCGGCGTCCGCCCTGGTCCAGAGCCCGACCAGCAGCACCGTCACCGCGCCGGCCAGGGCGAACCGGACGGCGTGCTGCCAGAGCCGGACGGTGCGCGGCGAGCGGTACGCGGCGAGGAAGCCGGCCGCGAGCAGCAGCACGGCGGCCAGCGGCAGCAGCCACCAGCTGCGCGCGTCCTGGTCGGCGAGCGTGCCCAGGCTGATGGTGGCCTGCTGCCCGTCCGGCGCCCGCAGCACCTCGGCGAGCGGCCTGGGCACCGGCAGGCCGAGCGCGCCGCTGAGCCGCCCGTGCCACTGCGCGCCGAGCCCGACGCCGAAGGCGAGCCAGACCAGGTCGGGCAGGGCGAGCAGCAGCACGGCCAGGGTCTGCCGGGCGTTGCCGTGCACGATCGCGGTCAGCACCCCGGCCGCCAGCCCGATCACCAGGTACGCCAGCAGGACCAGCCAGAGCGCGAACGCGGCTGGGCGGACCGCGAGTTGGTAGGGCAGCAGAGCGCGCGGCAGCGGCGCCCGCCGGGACACCGCGAAGGTGCCCGCGAGGACGACGAGCAGCCAGGCCAGCCCGATGCCGACCGTGCTCGGGGCATCCGCGTGGAAGCCGACCTCCGGGGTGAGCCCGAGCGCGCCGCCGATGGTCTGCGCCAGGTCGCCGCCGAGCGGGACGTCGAAGGTGTGCCGGGCGCCGAGGGTGAGCAGCGCGAGGGCGACCAGCCAGATCACCACCGTGCGGGCGATCCGGCCGAGCAGTTCGCCGCCGCCGGCCACCGCGCGGAAACGCAGCTGACGCAGGAACACCTCGGCCATCACCACCGCGCCGGCCAGCGAGACGGACAGCGGCATGGCGCTGATCCCGGCATCCACCGCGGCGAACTGCCCAGCCCCACCGTCGAGTTGGACGGATCCGCCGACGGCCAGCGCCACCGCCCCGGCCAGCACGGCCGGGAAGCCGCCGCCCGGGAGGTCGTCGGCGCCGGCCAGCCAGAGACCGAGCGCGGCCACCGCCGCCATGGCGGCGAACCCGGCCAGCACCACGGCCAGCGCGTCCAGCCAGCCGCGCAGGGCGCCGGGCGGGCCCGCGACCCGGGTGGTGGGCTGCTGCATGGCGCCTCCTCGGTGCGTCGGGCTTCGCGTTCCAGGGTGGCCGACAGCGGGCGGGCACGCTCGGCGACGGCCCCCGCACCTGCTGTTGCGGCGGGTGGGGAGCCGGGGGGAAATGGAGGCCAGTGGCAGGAGCTTCCCGGGTCGGCGCGTCCGTCGGCCGCCTGCGAAACGGAGCCTCGATGAGTTCCCAACCGCCGCCCTCCGGCCCGCCGAGCGAACCGCCCCACGGCCCCCCGTCCGGACCGCTGGCCGGTCCCCCGTCGGGCGGCGGCCGGTTCGGGCCGCCGTCCGGGGCATCCGGCCAGTCCGGTCCGCCCGGGCCCCCGTCCGGGCCGCCTGGTCCGTCCGGTCCGTCCGGTCCGTCCTCCGGGGACGGTCGGGGGCCGCACACGCCGTGGTGGCGCTCCGGACGGGGGCTCGCGTTGGCCGCCGGCACGCTGGCGGTGGCCGCGGTGGCCACGGTGCTGATCGTGAACAGCCAGGGTGGCGGTCACCACGACACCCTGCCGGCCGCCAACGAGGTGGCCCTCCAGGCCCCGGCCGACCCGGGGCCGGACCCGTTCACCCCATCGGTGGAAACCCAGGGGGTGAGCGCCCCCGCCCCCGCCCAGGCGCCGCAGTCCGGGCAGGCACCGCAGTCCACCCAGGCGCCGCGGTCCGGGCCGGGCGGCCGGTCCACGGCCGCCTCCCCGGCGGTGATCCACAGCGTCGAAGGCAGCTCCGCCGGGCTGTACGGCGGGACGATGACCAAGCCCAGCTGCGACACCGAGCGCCTGATCGGGATGGTCTCCAGCGGGGACGCCGGCCGCGCCTGGGCCTCCGCCGCGGGCATCCAGCAGTCCGACGTCCCGTCCTACCTGCGCTCGCTGACCTCGGCCTACCTGCGGGTGGACACCCGGGTCACCAACCACGACTACAAGAGCGGCGCCGTGGTCGAGTACCAGTCCGCGCTCCAGGCCGGCACCGCCGTCCTGGTGGACGCCCAGGGCGTGCCCCGGGTGCGCTGCTCCTGCGGCAACCCGCTGAAGCCGCCGGTGCTGGTGAGCGACGCCAAGTACACCGGGAAGGCATGGGCCGGCTTCCACCCGACCACGCTGGTCGTCGTGGTGCCCGCGCCGCAGCCGGTGACCGAGATCATCCTGGTGAACATCGAGACGGGCGGCTGGTTCTCCCGGCTGACCGGGCGGATCGACGTGGTCGACCGGAACGTCGGGCCGCCCAAGGGGCCGTTGGCACCCGGTATCCCGCCGCCGGGGAAAATGACGCCCACCACGCCGGCGGGCACGGCCTCGACGTCGCACTCGACCTCCGCCTCGTCCTCCGCCTCGTCCTCCGGGGCGTCCTCCGGGTCCGGCTCGGCGACGACCTCGGGTTCGACCTCCTCGGGGGCGACGTCCCCGGGCGCCTCGACCGGGACGGGCTCCGCCTCGGCAACGTCGTCCACCTCCTCGGGCGCCCCGACCGGGACGACCAGGTCGACCGGCACCGCGTCTGCGTCCACCGGCTCCTCGACCGGCTCGTCCACGGGGTCGTCCACCCCCAAGACGCCGACCCAGACGCCGAGCACCAAGGCCCCGGCGACCACGGCCGGCTCCACCACGACGAACACCACCAACGGCACCACCACGACGACCACCGCGACGACCACCGAGCCCTCGGAGACCGCGACGGCCGGGAGCGCCACCCCCAGCTGATCCGCCCGACTCCCCGGCACCGCCCGCCGCCCATCCGCCGCCGGTGGCGGCGCGCCTCAGGGCAGCAGCACCTCGGCGTCCTCGGGCCCCAGCACCCGGCCGCCGGCCACGCGGACCTCCATCGCCTCGATCGGCGCGCCCGTCCCGCGTTCCACCAGCCGGGCGCGCGGCTCGCCCTCCGCGAAGAACCACTGGTCGCCCCACTGCCGCAGCGCGGTGATCACCGGGAAGAGGGCGCGCCCCTTCTCGGTCAGCACGTACTCCTGGTACGGGCTGCCGTCGGCGGCCGGCGCGAGCTCGAACACCCCGTTGGCGACCAGGTTGGCGAGGCGGGCCGAGAGGATGTTCCTGGCGAGGCCCAGGCTCTTCTGGAACTGGCCGAAACGGCGCAGCCCGTCGAAGGCGTCGCGGACGATCAGCAGCGTCCAGCCGTCGCCGACGACGTCGAGCGGGCGGGCGACCGGGCAGGTCGACTCCTCGTGCGTGGTGCGCTTCGGCACTTCTCCCACCTTCCACCGGTCGGCGCCCAGCCTATCGGCGAGTCGCGTGGTTGCTTATTGAAACCACAGTATGCCAGGGTGGCGTGGTAGCACTTTGAAACCAGTCGGCCGCGCCCGCCACCAGGAAGACCCGCCCATGACCTCGCCCACCCGCGCCACCGCCGCCACCGCCGAAGCACCCCCACGCGGCCTGCCACCCGCCGCCGCCTGGCTCCTCTCCGTCGCCTGCGGCCTCGCCGTCGCCAACGTCTACTACTCACAGCCCCTGCTCGACCTCATCGCCGCGGACTACGGCATCGACCCGGCCACCATCGGCCTCGTCGGCACCCTCACCCAGACGGGCTACGCGCTCGGCCTGCTGCTGCTCGTCCCGCTCGGCGACCGCGTCAACCGCCGCACCCTCACCACCGCCCAGCTCGGGCTCTCCGTGCTCGCCCTCGCCGCCGTCGCGCTCGCCCCCTCCGCGTTGCTGATGCTCGCCGCGATGGCCGCCGTCGGCGTCCTCGCGGTGGTCGCCCAGGTCGTCGTCGCGTACGCGGCCTCGCTCGCCGCGCCCGCCGACCGGGGCCGGGTGGTCGGCACCGTCACCAGCGGCATCGTGGTCGGCATCCTGCTCGCCCGCACCGTCGCCGGCACCATCGGCGACCTGGCCGGCTGGCGCGCCGTCTACGTGGTGTCCGCCGTCGCCACCGGCGCGATGGCCCTCGCCGTCGCGGTCGTCCTCCCGGCCGAACGCCACCGACCGTCGGCACAGACCGAGCAGACCTCGCAGACCGCACGGATCAGCTACCCCCGGCTGATCGGCTCGGTGTTCACACTCTTCGCCGAGGAGCCCGTGCTCCGCGCCCGGGCGGTCCTCGCACTGCTCACCTTCACCTCCATCACCGTCCTGCTCACCCCGATGGTGCTCCCGCTCGCCGCCCCGCCGTTCAGCCTCAGCCACACCCAGATCGGGCTGTTCGGCCTGGCCGGCGCCGCCGGAGCCCTGGGCGCCGGCCACGCGGGCCGCCAGGCCGACCGCGGCCGGGCCGAACGCACCGCCGGCATCGGCCTGTTGGCCATGCTCGCCGCCTGGATCCCGGCGGCCCTGCTGCCGCACTCGGTGTGGTGGCTGGTGCTCGCCATGGTGGTGATCGACTACGGCCTGCAGTCCGTGCACGTGGTCAACCAGCACCTGCTGTACCAGGTCCGCCCCGAGGCGCAGAGCCGGCTCACCGCCGGGTACATGCTCCTCTACTCCGCCGGCTGCGCGGCGGGCGCGATCGGCTCCACCGTCGTCTACGAGCGCTGGGGCTGGACGGCCGTCTGCCTCCTCGGCGCGGCCACCAGCCTGGCCGCACTGCTCTACTGGCTTGCCAGGAAGCAGAATTGACGAAACCCCCGAACCGCTCCTCCCCCTGATCCGACGGCGCGCCACGGGGCGGGTATCGTCCCGGCCATGAAGGCAGTGTTACGCCGGATGTGGTCCCTTCCGTTGGCGGGCGCGGTGGTCTCGCTGCTGGTGCTCTGCTGGAGCCTGGTCGCCGCGTCCGCGCAGTGGCGGGCCGCGAGCCGGATAGACGCCGCGCCGCTGCGGGTGGACGGGACGGTCAGCGCCGTGGCCCTGCGCAAGGGCGGCTGGCTCTACACCGTCACCTACCGGGTGGGGGATCGCGACTACCGCACGTCGGCGCTCGGCCTCAAACGGGTCGAGAAGCCGCACGTCGGGATGACCGTCCCCCTGGAGGCGGCGGCGGACGACCCGGCCACCGTCCGCGTGGCCGGTGACCACTACCCGAACGACGACATGCCCGCGACCTACGTGCTGGCCGCGGTGGGCGCCACGGCGGTCCTGCTGTGGCTGGTCGGCCTGCTCGTCCAGCGCGCCCGGGGCCGGACTCCCCTCCCGTGACGGCCGGTTCGGCCGCCGGGCCGGTTCGCCCGCCGCCTCGTGGGTGCGGCCGCGCGGCGCCCGCCGCCGCCCGTCAGTCCACGCAGGGGATGCCGCCGGCCCTGACGGCGGGGCCCTGCATGGGGAGGCCGGCGGCGGGGTCGGTGGCCGCGTCGCCCGGCCCGGTGGCGGCGGCGGAGGGGCTGGGGGTGCGGGTGACGGCGAGGGTGACGACGATGTGGCCGGGGGCGACGACGGCGGCCGCGGTGGCGGTGACGCCGTAGCGGGTGGCGAGCTGCTGGGCGTCGGCCTTGGCGCCGCTGCCGTAGGTGACGGTGGTGGCCCTGGTCCTGGCGGCGGCGTCGCCGATCTTCCCCGGCTGGTAGCCGAGTTCGGTGAGGGCCTTGGACTCGGTGGCGGCCGCGCCGGCGCCCGCGACGGCGTTGACGTCCACGACGGCCCTGGTCGCGGTCGGGGAGGCCGCGGACGGCGAGGGCGTGGCGGTCTCGGCGGCCGTCTCGGTGGGCGCGGGGACGGCCTGGACGGGGGCCGGCTCGCGGTTGAACAGCTGCCGGACGATCTTCTTGATCAGCTCCGGGTTGACGGTGTTGACCTCCTGGCCGCCGACGGTCTTGAACCCGGTGATCGGCAGGGTGTTGAACTCGACGTTCCCGCCGGTGAGGTTGGGCGCCTGCTGGGCGAAGTCGAGGATGTTCCACTCGTTGTCGATGACGACGTCCTTCTTCACCACCCCGAACAGCTTCTGCATCTGCCCGAAGTCGTTGAGGATGCCCTGCTGCTTGAGCCGGTACTCGACGGAGGAGATGAACGCCTGCTGCCGGTGGGTGCGGTCGAGGTCGCCGTTGGCGAGGTGGTGGCGCTGGCGGACGAAGGAGAGGGCCTGGGCGGCGTTGAGGGAGCTGATGCCGGCGGGGAGCTTGAGGCCGGTTCCGCCGCCCTCGTGGGCGGCGGTTCGGGCGATGATCGGATCGTCGACGGGGTGGTTGAGGCAGACCTGGATCGGCTCGACGGCCTTGGCGATGTCGTAGAAGCCGATCAGGTTGACCTCGGCGAAGTGGTCGATCGGGACGTCGAGGAAGCTCTGCACGGTCTGGATGGTGGCGGAGCGCCCGGCTTCGCGGCTCTGCCGTTCCAGGTCGGCCTTGGAGAGCCCCTTGCCGGCGAGTTTCTGCTCGGCGGCCACCTTGGCGATGCCGTAGGCCTCCTTGATCTTGTGCATCTTGCCGTCGGCGCCGGCGGTCTGCACGTAGTCGTCGCGCGGGACGGACAGCGCGGTGACCTTGCCGCCGTTGGCCGGGATGTGCAGGACGATCAGGGCGTTGGTGTTGTAGCCGCCGATCTCGCTCGACCCGGCGTGCAGTTCGTCCTCGACGAACTGCTTGGGCAGGTCGTTGCCGTCCATGTCCTTGCGGCTGTCGAGGCCGATCAGCAGCAGGTTGACGGACTTGTCGAGGTGGGGCGGGGCGTTCTTCTTGGCCTCGCTCAGCGCGGTGGACTTGGTCATGCCGTCGTCGAGGCTGCGGTACTCGTACCAGGTGAAGCCGCTGGCGCCGAGGACGGCGACGGAGACGGTGCAGGCGAGGGTGCGCCCGGCGACGGTCAGCGGGGCGGTGCCGCGGCGCGGGGCGCGGCCGCGCGGGCGGAGGCGGGCGGCGCGTTCAGCCACGACGGCTCCTTCCGGTCGGGGTGCCCGCACTGCGGGGCCGTCGACGGTCGAGCGCGACGCGGACCGCGACGACCAGCAGCGCGACCCCCACCGCCGCCGCCATCACCGGGAACGCCCCCACCACCCACCGCAGCGCGCCGGTGCCGAGCTGCTTGCCCCGGTACGCGTCCCGGTTCGCCAGGTACTCGATGCCGGCGGCGCCGAGCAGCACCACGAGCGGGGCCGCGGTGACGACCCACCAGCGGCCGGCCCGGCTGCACAGCGCCGCCGCGGCGCCCGTCCCGCCGACCGCACCGACCGCGAAGAGCACGCCGACGCCGGGGCCGCCGAGTTCGTCCGCGACACCGCCGAGGACGGGCAGGCCGACGGCGGTGAGCAGCACCGGCAGCCGGCCTCCCCGGCCTCCCCGGCGGGCCTGCGGCCGGCGGCGGGAGGCCGCGGTCCGTGGCGGGCGGGCGGCGGGTGGCGCGGCGGGCTCCGCCCGGTCGGCCGCGCGCGAGCGCTGCGCGGGCAGGGCGGGGTCCTCGGTGCGCGGTCCCGCGTCCTGGTACGGCGTTCTCGCCCGCTGCCCGGCCATGCGCACTTCCCTCGCTCGTTTCGGCTGCCGCGGCGCGTGCGCGCCGCCGTGCGTGCCGGGACGCGTTCCGTCCTGGTGGCGGTTCCCAATTTCTACAGTGCTGTAGAAGTTGGGCTGGAGCATACAAACCCATTTCAGCAAAGTCCTCCGCCGTCCTTCGGCAGCGGCCGAGCGCCCGGTGGGCCGTCGTTAGGATGGTCATGATCCCCCGCCACGTCGGCACACCATCAGGAACGCGTCAGAGGAGCAGAGCGTCACCATGTTTGAGAGTCTGAAGAACCTCGCGGACAAGGCCACCGACCTCGCCCGCGAGCACAGCGACGTGCTCGGGCAGGGCCTGGACAAGGTCGGCGACGTGATCGACGACCGCACGGACGGCAAGTACAGCGGCCAGATCGACACCGGCGTCGAGAAGGCCAAGGGCTTCCTGCGCAACCTCGACGGCGAGCAGAAGCCGGCCGAGTAGCCTGCCACCGGGCACGGTCGCCGGCACGATCGGCAGTACGACGGTCGAACAAGGACACGGGCGCACGGGGAGGGGTCGGCAGCGATGAGCGAGGGGCAGCAGGGGTCGCGCTGGGGGCGCTGGCTGGTCGTCGGCGTACTCGTCGCGGCCGGGTGGGGCATCGTCCACGGCGGCGACCACCCCACCACGGCGTCGTCCGGCGCCTCCCCGTCGGCGACCCCCTCCCCGGACGGTGCCGCGCCCTCCGCGTCCGCGTCCTCCCCGTCCGAGTCCGCCTCGACCGCGCCGTCGAAACCGTCGAAGCCGTCCGGCCGCTACGACCCCGCCGACTACGCGGCCCCGGTGCGCCGGTACGCCGCCGAGGCCGGGGTCAACCCGCAGCTGCTGATGGCGATCCTCTACAACGAGTCCTACAAGCCGCACGACCCGGAGCTCGAACGGGCCTGGCAGCGCGGCAAGCCCGAAGCCTCGTTCGGCATCGCCAACATGCACCGCGCCGCCTTCGACGACACCAAACCCGGCCGCCCCTTCGCCGACCGCAAGTGGGAGGAGCTGCCGGACGACCGCGACCTGGCCGTCCAGGCGGCCGCCTGGCACCTGCACGACCTGGCCGGGCAGCTCCCGGCGCGGCCGAGCGCGCCGCTGAACCACGACGAGCTCCTCGCCCTCGGCTACAACGCCGGCGCGGGCAACATGCTGGCCTTCGCCCGCGGGGTCAAGGTGGGCTCCCAGGCGCAGTCCTACCTCGACCGGCTGCACGACAACTGGGCCAAGTCCGGCACGGCCGTCCAGTAGCGCGGGTGCCCCCGGGGGCACCCGCGCCGGGGATCAGCTGGCGCCGAGGCGGGCGGCCCACTGCGCGCGCCAGGCCAGCGCGTCGGCGACGCCCTCGGCGATGCCCCGCCGCGGCTGCCAGCCGAGCAGCTCGCGGGCGGTGTCGACGGCCGCGTAGCAGCCGATCACGTCGCCCGGCCGGGGGCCCGCCTCGCGGACGTCGAGCTTCACGCCGACGGCCTGCTCGAAGGCGGCGATCAGCTCGCGCACGGTGGTGCCGTCGCCCGTGCCCACGTTGATGACCCGGTAGCGGTCCTCGGCGCCCTCGGCGATCACCTCGTCGAAGCGGAGCAGCGCCGCGACGTGCGCCTCGGCGAGGTCCCGCACGTGGACGTAGTCGCGGATGCCGGAGCCGTCCCTGGTCGCCCAGTCGACACCGGTGACGGTGAACGGGGTGCCGTTGGTGTGCGCCTCGATCAGCTTGCCCAGGGCGTGGGTGGGGTTGAGGTCCTGGAGTCCGGTGCGCAGCCGCGGGTCGGCCCCGATCGGGTTGAAATAGCGCAGGGAGATGACCCGCTGCCGCTCGGCGCCCTCCCCCCTGGTCCAGTCCTGGAGCACCTGCTCCATCATCAGCTTGGTGCGCGCGTAGGGGCTGTTGGCCTCGACCGGGCTGCTCTCGTCGACCCGCGCGTCCGGGGTGGGCGCATAGATGGAGGCGGAGCTGCTGAAGACGACCCGGGTGCAGCCGTGGCGCTGGAGGGCGTCGAGCAGTTCGACGGTCTTGCCGACGTTCTCCCGGTAGTAGTACAGCGGCCTGGCCACCGAGTCCGGGACGACGATCCTGGCCGCGCAGTGCACGGCGGCGTCGATGTCCGGGTGCTCGGCGAAGATCCGGTCGAGCAGGGCCGCATCGGCGACGTCGCCCTGGTAGAACACCTTGCCCTCGACGAACTCGGCCCGGCCCTTGGACAGGTCGTCCAGGATGACCGGGGTGATGCCCTGGTCGAGGAGGGCGAACACCACCGAACTGCCGATGAATCCCGCGCCGCCGGTGATCAGGACCTTCTTCATGCGCGGACGCTCCCTTGCGGTCGGCCGGGCGCCCGGTGGCGCCCGGTGGCTTGTGGGACGGTGGTTCGCGCTCGATGGTTCCGCCGCCGGGCTCACCGGCGGCGGAGCCAGAATCCGGTGGCGACCAGCACGACGGCCGCGACGGCGGTGCCGATCGCGGCCCAGGTGGCGGCGTCGGGCGTGGTGTCGGAGGGGGTGTCCCGGGCGGCGGAGCGGGCCCGGGCGGCGCTGTCGGCGGCCGTCGGGGCGGTCGGGGCCGTGGGTGTGGGAGTGGGTGTGGCCGTGGGAGCGGGCGCGGGTATCGGGGCCGGGGCGCCGGTCGTCGCGCCCGTCGCCCCCGGCAGCGGAGGATCGCCGATCACCGCGGCCTCGACGTCGAGTTCACCCTCGCCGTGCCCCGGCGAGGGGAACGCGCAGTCGACGCTCACCCGCCAGTGCCCGGCCGGGAGGATCTCCCGGGTGGTGTACGTCCCCGGCTCGCCCGGGACGGCGACCAGGCGCCAGGGGCCGACCGTGCGCCCGTCGGTGGCCGTCGCGGCCAGCGTGCCGGTGAACTCCCCGGTGACCGGGTCGTGGTCGTTCTCCCAGGTGGCGCTGGTGCTGACGCGGCCGTTCCGCTGGCCGGAGACGTCCAGGTGGACGGTGTCGCCGTGGGCGGCGACCGGCACGGCGGCGGGCAGCACGGCCGCACCGGCGAGGGCGAGGGCGACGACGAGGGGTCGGGTTCGCATGGCGGGAAATCCTCGTGAGGGGTGAGGGGCAGGGAGCGGTGACGCCGGGTGCGGGCGCCACCGGACGGTCTCAGGAGGCCTTCAGCAGCGGCCGGTTGTTGCGCGGCCGGCCGTTCGGGCTGCTGGAACTCCCCCGGGGCGGGTCCGACGGTTCGCGCCCTGCGAGAATCGTCGGACCCGCCCTAGCCGACCACCGTAGTACCAGCGGCCGTCGAGCCCGAGCACCAGCGCGCCGCCACCCGCCGTGAAGTGAACCGGCCGACACCGGAGGCGAGTTGCCGCTACGGGGGGCGCGGCTCCGCGCTCCGGCGTCCCATCGCGTTTCCCCTCCTCGTACGAGGTGCGGGCACCCCGCGGAGCGGGGCCCGAACCTTCCGGCACTCAGGAGAGCGGTGGGCCGCACGGGAATAACGAAAACCTCTTGCGGAATTCGGCCGCCCGCGCGCGGCGGGCCGGGTCGCGCGGAGCGGAGGACACCGGAGGTGCGGGCCGAGGACGGCCCGAGAGACCCCGGGGACGGCCCCGGACGCGACGGTGCCGGGAAGCGCACTCGGGGGGTGTGCGCTCCCCGGCAACGGGGTGGTGGCGGCCACCCGGCCGGAGTCCCGGGGCCTGGGCTCAGACGGCCGTGACGGAAATGCTAGGGCGTGCCACGGGGCCCTGAACAGAGTCCTGAACTGGCCAATTCCCGCCCAGAACATGCCAGCTGAGGCCGATGACCGACATTCCGTCAACCACCGGTCAGGCCGCCGCCCGCACCGGGGCCTGCTGCGCCGCCGCCCGGCCGCCGGCGCAGCCGCCGTGCAGTCGGGCCAGCCCGGCGGCCAGCCCCGCCCGGTCCCCGGCGAGCCACAGGCGCAGCGCGGCGGACAGCGCGGCGCTGGCCGGTCCGCTCGACGGGCCGCCGGTCCGCGCGATCCGCTCGCCCAGCAGCGGCAGCAGGTCCGCGATCGGGGCGGGCAGCCAGAGGGTCAGGGCGCAGGGGGCGGGTCGGGCCAGGACGCGCCGCAGCGGCAGCGCGGAGGCGTCGTCGTGCAGCGCGGGGATGACCTCCAGCAGGCCGTCGACCACCACCTCGGAGACGTCCCCGCCGTGGCCGCGCGCGAGGGCCCGCAGCAGCGCGCGTTCGGCGGCGGTGATCCGGACGGTCAGCATGACCTCGTCGCAGTCCATGGTCCCGGTTCCCCTGTCGTGGAAGTCGTGGCGGTCGTGGCGGTCGTGGCCATCGGGGCCGGTGGGCCCGCCCCGGTGGTTCTCCTGCCCGTCAACGAGGCTCCGCTACCGGCGTTATCAGGCCGTAGTGGCCGTCGTAGCGGCGGTAGAGCACCCGGGCACGGCCGTCGCCGGGGTCGGCGTAGCGGACGAACGGGCCGCCGGTCAGCCAGAGCCGCCGGGCCGCCTCGGTGAGGTCGAGCGGGCCCGCCGGGTCGGCGCCCGTGGACCGGCCCACCCCGGGCGCGCCGCTGAGCGGGCAGCGGTGGACCAGCGCGTCCCGGCCGGTCGCGGCGTCCACGAAGAGGTGGAACGGCCGGTCCAGCGCGAGCAGTTCGCGGGTGGCCTGCTCGGGGGTGCGGCGGGCGAGGACGACCTCCTTGCGCCGGGCGATCCGCCGTTCGGCGAGCGGGCGGGCGGCGTACTGCGGGCGGTAGGCGCTCTCGTGGGCGGCGGCGAATCCGATGTCGCCCTGCTCGCGCAGCCGACCGGCCCGGCCGGCGAGGGTGCCCAGGGCGACGTCGACGGCCTCACGGGCGGTGACGGCGGCGAGTTGCACCCGGACCGGGCCGACGCCGGCCAGGTCGACGTCGGCCTGCGCGAGGGCGGGCCGGGTCATGGCCCGGTCGCGCACGCGGGTGAGCCTGATGCGCAGCGCGCGGGTTCCGGGACCGAGCCCGGCCGCCGTGTCCAGTGCCTGCGCCCGGGCGTACTCGGCGTCCTCGCGCGGCAGCTCGCCGCGGATCTCCACCCGGACGTCGAGGGCGGGCCGGTGGCGCAGACTGGTCATCAGGGTCCTCCTTCTCCCCGACCATGCTGGCCCTCGGGCGGCCAGGCGGCGAGGGTCCAAAGACCCTGCGCGAGGGGCCCGGCCCGGATCTTTCCGGTGGGGCCTTCACCGCAGGTCAGCAGCACGTTCCGGGGCAGTCGGAGCCACTGCGGATGATCGACCGTTGGAGTGATCCGCCCGCGTTCGGCGCAACGCCCGTCGGACCGGCGCGTTTGCCATGACGTGCGCCCCTCCAGCCGGGGCACGCGCGGATCCGCGCGAGCCGGCCCCCCACCTCCCGGCCGGCCCGTCGGGGCCCCCGGTATCGTCCGCACCGGCTCCTCTGATGAGAGGTACTGACATGACCCTGCTGACCGAGACGCGGCAACGGGACCTCCCCCCGAGAACCGCACCGACCGCACCCCGCACCACCCGTGCGGCCGTCCCCCCGCTCGCCCCCGGCGCGGTCCCCGGCCTCGGCCACGCGGCCGCCCTGCTCCGCGACCCGCTCGGATTCCTCGGCTCACTCTCCCGGCACGGCGGCGTCGTCCGGATCCGGCTCGGGCCGCGCACCGTCTGCGTGGTCACCGACGCCCCGCTCGTCCACACCCTGCTCGTCGCCCTCGCCTACGACTGCCCGCGCGGCGCCGTCCAGGACACCCTCAAGACGGCGTTCGGCGACGGCCTGCTGATGTCCGAGGGCCAGGCCCACCGCGACCGCCGCCGGATCATCCAACCCGCCTTCGGGCCGGACCGAATGGCCGAGTACGTCGCCGTGATGCACCAGGTCACCGAGGAACGGGCCGGACGCTGGCACCCCGGTCAAGTCCTCGACGTGGCCAAGGAGATGAACCACCTCGCGCTGGAGATCGTCACCCGCTCGCTGTTCGACGCCCGGCTGAGCGAGGACGCCACCCTGGCCTTCCACCAGGCCCTGCCGGACCTGGTGAAGGGCCAGATCGTCCAGTCCCTCTACCCGCACCCGGCGCTCGCCCGGCTGCCGCTGCCCGTCAACCGGCGCTTCGACGCCGCCGTCCGGGTGCTCAACCGGGTCGTCGACCAGGCCGTCAGGCCGACGGGCACCCGGTCCGCCGAGCGGGGCGGCACCCTGCCCGCCCTGCTGCGCGCCGCCACCGACCCGGGCACCGGCCGGCCGCTCACCGAGGCTGACGTCCGGTCCGAGGCGATCACCATGTTCGGCGCCGGCACCGAGACCGTCTCCACCACGCTGACCTGGCTCCTCGACGAACTCCTGCGCCACCCCGAGGTGGAGGCCCGGGTGCTCGCCGAACTCGACGAGCACCTGCCCGCCGGCGCCGCCCCCACCCCCGAGGCCCTGGCCAGGCTCACCTACACCCGCAGCGTCACCCAGGAGGTGGTGCGGCTGCACGCGCCCAACGCCTTCCTGATGCGCACCGCCCAGGTGCCGGTGGACCTCGGCCCGTACCGGATCCCGGCCGGCACCGAACTGCTCTACAGCCTCACCGCGCTGCACCGCGACCCGGACCGCTACCCGGACCCGCTGCGCTTCCGCCCGGAGCGCTGGCAGTCGGGCGGGGCCGGGCGGCACTCCTTCCTCCCGTTCGGGGCCGGCAAGCACAAGTGCATCGGGGAGGCCTTCGCCTGGGCCGAGCTGACGGTCGCGGCGGCCGCGATCCTTCGCCGCTGGCGACCGGTGGCCGTCCCCGGCTCCCGGGCCCGGGAGGTGGTGTGGACGACGGTCCAGGCGCACGGGCTGCGCGTGCGGCTGGCCCCGCGCGGCGCCCGGGTGCCCCGCCCGGACAGCCCGCCGGACGACCGGGTGGGGGACGACCGGGTGCCGGACGACCGGGTGGGGGACGACGAGGTGGGCGTCGAGGCCCCGCCGGCGGCCCGCTGCCCGGTGAGCATCCCCGACCCGGCCCCCGCCGCGCCCCAACTCCCGCAGCGGTCCGGCGAACTGCGCACCGCCGCGGCCCGGCACGCCGCCTGGGTGGTCGGCCGCAACCTCCTCACCCCGCCCGAGATGACCCGCTACGGGGCCTACGCCCTGCACGAGTTGATCGGCCACGCCTTCCCCCGCGCCCACGGCGCCAACCTCGACCTGCTGGTGGACATGCTGGGCTGGTTCACCATCCTCGACGACCGCTTCGACGGCCCGCCGGGGCGCCGCCCCGCCGAAGCCCGCGACGTCGTCGACCCGCTCATCGACGCCCTGCGCCGCACCGGGGCCGATCGGACGGGCGCCCCCGCGCCGGTCGGCGAGGGCCCGGCACCGCGCTCGGGCGACCACCTGCTCCGCGCCTGGCACGACCTGTGGAGCCGCCAGGCGCAGGGCATGTCGCCCAACTGGCGCGTCCGGGCCGCCCGGGAGTGGCAGGCCTGTCTGGAGACCTTCCCCGCCGAGGCCGAACACCGCGCCCACGGCACGGTGCCCGCCCTCGGACTGCCCGAGACCATGCGGCTGCGCCGCCACGGCAGCTGCCTCTACCCGTTCATGAACATACTGGAACGGGTCCACGGCGCCGACGCCCCCGCCGCCCTCCACGCGGAGCCCGCACTGCACCGGCTGCGCGCCAACACCGCCGACGCCGCCACGCTGATCAACGACCTGTACTCACTGGAGCGGGAGGAGCGCCAGGCCGCGGCCGCCTTCAACACCGTCCTCACCCTGCAACGGATCCGCGGCTGCACCCGCAGCCGGGCCGTCGGCGCCGTCCGCGCCCGGGTCGCCCGGCTGCGGCGGGAGAACGAAGCCCTGCGCAGCGACCTGCGCCGCCGCCACCCGGCCGGGCGCTGGTACCTGGACGGCACCCGGGAGCTCATCGAGGGCGTCCAGGCCTGGACCAGCACCAGCGACCGCTACCTCGTGAAGGACGGCCCTCGGACGTAGGAGGTGCCTACTTGCGGCCGCCGAGCGCGAACAGCAGCAACACGAAGCCGGCGAACAGGTGCGTGGCGAAGATGTAGATGCCGGCCCGGATGAGCATGGCCTTGCGTCGGCGCTTCTCCTCGCGCGTGCCGTCGCTCGTGCTCTCGCTCATGGCGGGGGTCCTCCTCGGGTCGGCCGGTCGGGTCGGGCGCGGGTTCAACGGGCTGGCCGGGCTCCTCGGGTTCAGCCGGCCCGAGGGCCTCGGCGGGCTCAACGGTGCGGCCGGCCGCCGGGCTCGCGCAGTTCGGTGAGCAGCGCGCCCTGGTCGGTGATCAGCTCGGTCAGGATCCGGCGCGCGGCCCGCAGCAGCTCGGCCACGTCCGGGGTGCTGAGCGCGTACACCACGGTGTTGCCCTCGCGGGTGGCGGCGACCAGCTGGGTACGGCGCAGCACCGCGAGCTGCTGGGAGAGGTTGGAGGGCTCGACCTCGATCTCGGCCAGCAGCTCGCGCACCGGCCGGGGCCCGTCCTGGAGCAGTTCCAGCACCCGGATCCGGACCGGGTGGCCGAGGGTGCGGAAGAACTCCGCCTTGGCCTGGTACAGCGGGACGGGCATCGTCGGCGCCCCTCCCTCGGGTACGGCTCGCTGGGCGTGCGGCCGCGCCCTCAACGGCGGCCGGCAAGCATCATCGCCACAGATGAAGGTTTCTTCAAGTCGTCACAGTGGGCGCCCGGCCGTCGCCTGTCGGTCGCCCGGCCCGCCGGGGCCGCCCCCGAGTGGTCCACGTCACATCCGGAGGGCGCTCGGGAACGCCGGAAGCCGAGTCCGGGACGCTGCCAACTCCCGGACTCGGCGGTCATGGTGAGGTTCCGTCAGCAGCCTACAGGTACATCCACCTCGACCGGGGCCGGACCCCGCCAGATCGACTCGACGGAGAAGGTCGCGTGAAGGACCGAACCGCACGGCACGGTGACGCTGATGCCGTCGACCCGCACGGTGGCGGCCGTGAACACGGCGCGCACGCTCGCCGAGCCGAGCGACTCGCCGCCGACCACCCCGGCCGACAGGCGGGTGAGCAGCTCCTGCGGCTTCGGCGGCAACGGGGTGTCCGGGGTGGGCGGACCGGCCAGGCCGATCTGCCCGTACAGCACGACACTGCCGCCGGTGACCTCGGCGCAGACCTTGGTCGACAGCCCGGCCTGGAGACCGTTGTAGCCGCAGGTCGTCACCGTGGCGACGGTCTCGGCCGCGCCGCCGGCCGACGCGGCGAGCGCCGGCGCCGGCGCCACGAGCAGGGCGACGGCACCGGCCGCGCCCGAGGCGATCCGAGTGATGCGGTTCATTGCCTTCTCCTTCGGAGGGTACGAGGAACGATCAGAACAGGTGAGGTCACATGTGACATTTCACATGTGCCATGACGGTACTTTGCCATGCGATTCCCATGCCATGACTGGGATTCTGCCTTCGAAGTGCCGAGCCGACCGAAACCAGACCTTCGATGGCGTAATCCCACCCCGGAGGGTCGGGATCCGCGCACCTGCCACGGCCGGTCTGCCCGGCGCCCGGCGCGGGGCGGTCGCCCGCCTCGCAGGCGTCGGCCTGGGGACGGCCCGCACGGCGCCCGCGCCCACGGGCGGGCCACTGTCGGCCACCGCCGGCCGACCACCGCCGGTCGGCCGCCGCCGGCTCAGTCCAGAGAGGCCCGCAGGGCGTCGACCCGGGTGACGGCGTCCGCGAAGGCCGCGCGGTCGAGGCGGCCGGAGTCCAGGGCGTCGGCGAGGGCCGTGGTGGCGTCCTCGGCCTGCTGCGGGTCGCGGGCGGAGCAGAGGATCAGGTCCATCCCGGCCTCGGCGGCAGCGACCGCACGGTCGCCCGCGCCGCCGTACGAGGCGAGGGCCTCGGCCTCCAGGGCATCGGTGACCGTGACGCCCTGGAAGCCCAGGCGTCCGCGCAGCTCGCCCTGGACCACGGCGGGCGACATCCCGGCCGGGCGGTCCGGGTCGAGCGCCGGGTAGACCGCCCAGGAGGCCATCACCAGCCGGACACCCGCCGCGATGGCCGCCCGGTAGGGCTCCTCGCCGCGGGTGCGCAGCTCGTCCAGCGGCACGGACAGGGTGACGGGGCGGTCATCGGTGTTCTCGCCGTTGGCGGCCGAGCCCAGCCCGGGGAAGTGCTTGGCGGTGGCGGCCACGCCCAGGCCCTGCTGGGCGGCGAGGAAGGCGCTGCCCAACTCGCCTACACCGGCCGGGTCCTGACCGTAGGAACGCTCATGGCGGTCGATGAAGTTGCCCGGGGTGTCGTAGACGTCCAGCACCGGCGCGAGGTTCACGTTGAGCCCCGCGTCCGCGAGCGTCCCGGCGGCGCCGACACCGGCTCGGCCCGCCGCGCCGAGCGGATCGGGGTCCGATCCGGTCCGGCGGGCGGAGAGTTCGGGCGCGCCGGGCAGGCGGCGCACCTTGCCGCCCTCCTGGTCGGTCATCAGCAGCAGCCCCTCGGGCACCGGCGACTGCGCCGCTGCTTCCCGCAACTGACCGACGGCCTCGGCGAGTTGCGCCGGGCTCGTGACATTCTCGGCGAACAGGATGACCCCGGCCGCCCGCCCCTCCCGGATCGTCCGCAGCACGCCCGGCGGCGGTGTCGGACCGGCGTACGAGAGCACGATCCGGCGCCCCGCGAGCTGCCGCGCGTCCTGATCGGCCATCTCCGCCGCCACCATCCCCTCTCCCGGGGCAACTCCGCGCCCCGGTATCGACTCCGGTATCGACGCCGGCGCGGACACCGGCGCGGACACCGGCGCCGACGCCGGTGCCGACCCGGCCGGAACCGGCCCGAGCGTGGCCGCCAACACCACCAGCATCGCGCCGAACTGGACGGTGCGCCGAAGCACGGCCATCACGCCTCCCTGAGGTCGGCAGCGGGATACGGCCCGTCAAGGCACCCACGCCTGTCAAGGCACCCGAGCCCGTCGCCACCATAGCCCGGACCCCGGAGGAGCACACCCGCGCCGACGCGGACGGGGGACCCGGGCGCCGGACGCCCTCAGCAGCCCTACCGGCGCAGCAACCGCCCCAGGACGGCGATCCCCTCCGCGATCTCCCCCGGCGCACCCGCCGCGTAGCCGAGCACCAGCCCCGGCGGGTACGGCAGGCGCGCGTGCCAGGACAGCGGCTGCACCTTGACGCCCTCGGCGAGCGCCGCCGTGGCCAGTTCGGTGTCCGTGCAGCGGGCCCCGGGCGGCAGGGTGAGCATCAGGTTCAGGCCGGCCGCCGCGCCGTGGACGGTGGCGCCGGGGAGGTGGGCGTGGACGGCGGCGATCATCGCGTCCCGTCGGCGGCGGTGGCGGTGGCGCAACAGCCGTAGGTGGCGGTCGAGTTCGCCGGACTCCATCAGCCGGGCCAGCACCAGCTGCGGCAGCACCGGGTTGCCCAGGTCGGCGAACCGCTTGGCCTCCAGGACGGCCTCGCGCAGCCGCGGCGGCACCAGCAGCCAGCCGGTGCGCAGCGCGGGGGCGAGCAGCTTGGAGATGCTGCCCGCGTAGCAGACCTGCTCCGGCAGGGCGGCGCGCAGCGCGGGGACGGGCGGGCGGTCGTAGCGGTGCTCGGCGTCGTAGTCGTCCTCGATGACCAGGCCGCCCTCGCCCGCCCAGCGCAGCAGTTCGCGCCGCCGCTCGCCGCCGAGGACGACCCCGGTCGGGTACTGGTGGGCCGGGGTGAGCAGGACGGCCGGGGCGCCGGTGGCGCGCAGCGCGTCGACCCGGACGCCCTCGGCGTCGACCGGGACGGGCGGGGTCGCGGCGAGCCAGTGGGCGAGGTGCTGGCGGGCGCCGAGCGAGCCCGGATCCTCGACGGCGACCTCGGTGACGCCCACCCGGCCGAGCGCCCGGCCGAGCAGGGCGAGGGCCTGGGCCGTCCCGGCGACGATCAGCACCTCGTCCGGGTCGGCGCGGATGCCCCGGTTGCGGGCCAGCCAGTGGGCGACGGCCTGGCGCAGTGCGGGGGTGCCGCGGACGTCTCCGTAGCCGAGGTCCGCGGCGGCGAGGCCGTCGAGGACGGCGCGTTCGGCGCGCAGCCAGGCGGCGCGGGGGAAGGCGGCGAGGTCGGGCACACCGGGGGTGAGGTCGATCCGGGCGGGCGTGCCGCGTAGCAGGTCGAACACCTCGGGGTCGGGGTCGGCGTGGAACAGGACGGGCTCCGGCCGGGCGCGCGACGGGGCCGGGGCCGGGGCCGTGTCCGACAACGGAGATGTGGCCGACCACGGGGGCGCGGGCGGCGCCGGGGCCGCGACGACGACGGTGCCGCCCCTGCCCCGGCCGGCGATCTGGCCCTCCTCGGCCAGCCGCCGGTAGGCGTCGGTCACCACTCCCCGGGAGACGCCGAGTTCGGCCGCCAGCCCCCGGGTGGCGGGCAGCCGGCTGCCCGTGGGGAGACGGCCGTCGGCGATGGCCTCGCGCACCCGGCGGGCGAGCCAGCCGGTCAGGCCGCCGGGCGGGGCGTCGGCGGTGTCGAGCTGGAGGAAGTCGGCGCCCGGGTCCGCCTGTTTGGACCTGCCGTCCGGCGCTTCTTTGGACCTGTTCACCGGGCCATTGTGGCGCGAGGGTGGGGCCATGACCACGGAAACGGCATCACTGAACGACCGGCAGGACGCCGCAGACCCCGGCCCCGGCCCCGACTACGCCCCGGGTTACGTCCACGGCTACTCGGAGACCGAGGCGCAACGGCTCGGCGACCAGGCGGACACCCTCGCCGAGCTGCTGCACGCGGGCACCGCGTACCCGGCGGGCAGCCGGGTGCTGGAGGCGGGCTGCGGGGTGGGGGCGCAGACCGCGCACCTGCTGGCCGCCTGCCCCGGCGTGCTGCTGACGGCGGTGGACGTCTCCGCGGAGTCGCTGGCGCGGGCCCGGGCCCGGGTGGCGGCCGAGGCGCCCACCGCGCGGGTCACCTGGCACCACGGCGACCTGCACCGACTCCCCTTCCCGGACGGCTCCTTCGACCACGTCTTCGTGTGTTTCGTGCTGGAGCACCTGGCCGACCCGGTGGCCGCGCTGACCGCGCTGCGGCGGGTGCTGCGGCCGGGCGGCACGATCACGGTGATCGAGGGCGACCACGGCTCGGCCTTCTTCCACCCGCAGGGCCCGGCGGCCCGCGACGCGGTCGACCTGCTGGTGCGGCTCCAGGCGGCGGCCGGCGGTGACGCCCTGCTCGGGCGCCGCCTGTACCCGCTCCTGACCGAGGCCGGCTTCCGGGACGTGGCCGTCCGCCCCCGCACCGTCCACGCCGACGGCGCCCGCCCCGCCCTGGTCGAGGGCTTCACCCGGCGCACCTTCGTCGCGATGGTCGAGGCCGTTCGCGCCGAGGCGCTGGCCGCCGGTCTGACCACCCCCGACGCCTTCGACCACGGCATCGCCGAACTGCGCCGCACGGCCGAGCCGGGCGGGACGTTCCACTACACCTTCTTCAAGGCGGTGGCGGTCAACCCGTAGGCCGGTCGGGCGGGGAGGTCCGCCCGCGCGCCCGACCGCTCACTCCGGGCTGTCGCCGAGGGCGGCCAGGAGGGTGCGCATGGCGTCGACGAGGGCGGCGGTCCCGGGGTCGTCGAGGCCGGCGAGGAGGGCGCGCTCGGTGGCGAGGTGGTCGGGGAGGGCGCGGTCGATCAGGGCGTGGCCCTCGGGGGTGAGCGCGACCACGCGGCTGCGGCCGTCCTGGTCACTCTGGGTGCGGGTGACCAGGCCGCGGGCCTCCAGACGGTCGAGGCGCTGGGTGATGGCGCCGGAGGTGACCATGGCGGACTGCATCAGCCCGGTGGGGGTGAGGCGGTAGGGCGGGCCGCTGCGCTTGAGGGTGGCGAGGACGTCGAAGGAGGCGGCGTCCAGGCCGTGTTCGCCGAAGGTCCGGTTGAGCTCCGCGTCCACCAGGCGGTAGAGGCGCTTGAGCCGGCCGAACACCTCCATCGGAGAGACGTCCAGGTCGGGGCGCTCGACGGCCCATTGCGCGACTACTCGGTCCACATGATCTGCATCTGCCACAGGTTCAGGGTAGGGGATCCCGTCGGGATTCCTTAGCGATGAGGTAACTGTGAGCCACGTCACCCCGCCAAAGCGGTGAGAGATACCTTAGCACTGAGATACATTTGCTTAGTGCTAAGAAATCGCCTCGGAATCGTGCTGGTGACGGCGACGGCCCCCGCCGTCTGGGGGTCGACGTACATCGTCACCACCGAACTGCTCCCGCCCCACCGTCCGCTCCTCGCAGCCGTCCTCCGGGCCCTGCCCGCGGGGCTGCTGCTGATCGCCGTCACCCACCGGCTGCCGAAGGGCAGCTGGTGGTGGCGCGCACTGGTCCTCGGCGCGCTGAACATCGGCGCCTTCCTCGCCCTCCTCTTCATAGCCGCCTACCGCCTCCCCGGCGGGGTCGCCGCCACCGTCGGCGCCGTCCAGCCGCTGATCACCGCCGGACTCTCGGCCGCGCTGCTCGGCGACCGGCTCACGCCGCGGACGGTGATCTGCGGCATCGCGGGGATCGCGGGCGTCAGCCTGCTGGTCCTGCGGGCCGACGCCCAGCTGGACGCCGTCGGCGTGGCCGCCGCGTTCGCCGGCGCGGTCGTCATGGCCACCGGCGTCGTCCTCTCCAAACGCTGGGTCTCCCCCGCCCCGCTGCTCGCCACCACCGGCTGGCAGCTCACCGCCGGCGGACTGCTGCTGGTGCCGGTCGCACTGTTCGTCGAGGGCGCCCCGCCGTCCCACCTCACCGGCGGCAACCTGCTCGGTTACGGCTACCTCAGCCTGATCGGCGCGGCGCTCACGTACGCGCTCTGGTTCCGCGGGATCCGGGCACTGCCGCCGACCTCGGTCTCCTTCCTCTCGCTGCTCAGCCCGGTGGTCGCCACCGCGATCGGCTGGCTGGCCCTCGGGCAGGACCTCAGCCCGCTCCAGGCGCTCGGCGCACTGATCGTCCTCGGCTCGCTGATCGCGGCCCAGACCCGGCGCCGCCCCGGCACCACCGCGCCCTCCGCGCCCTCCGCGCCCTCCGCGCCCTCCGCTCCGGCCGCCCCCGCCTCCGCACCGCCCGTCCGCGAGAACGCCTGACCCCGCCTCGTCTCCGCCGAAGCCCCTTCCGCACTCCCCGATCCCCGCCCAGCAGCCGCTGGCACCCACCGCACCAGGAGAACCTCCATGCACATCACCGTGTTCGGCGCCACCGGCAACGTCGGCAGCCGGGTGGTGACCGAGGCGCTCGCCCGCCGCCACCGGATCACCGCCGTCCTGCGCGACCCCGCCAAACCGCACGGTCTGCCGGCCGCCGTCGCCCTCGGTGTCGGCGACGCCCGTGACCCCGAGGACGTCGCCCGCCTCGCCGCCGGGCAGGACCTGGTGATCACCGCCACCCGCCCGGCGCCCGGCAGCGAGCACGAGCTGTCCGCCGCCACCCGGGGCCTGCTGGCCGGTCTCGCCGGAACGGGCGTGCGTCTGATGGCCGTCGGCGGCGCGGGCAGCCTCACCCTCCCCGGCCGCGGCGGGACGGCCCTCGCCGACGACCCCGGCTTCCCCGCCGAGCTCCGGCCGATCGCCCGGGCCTGCCGCGAGCAGCTCGACCTCTACCGCGCCGCCGACCCGGACGTCGACTGGACCTACCTGAGCCCCGCCGCCCTGCTCGAACCCGGCGAGCGCACCGGCCGCTTCCGGCTCGGACGGGACGAACTGCTGGTGGACGCCGAGGGAGCCTCGGTGATCTCCATGGAGGACCTCGCCGTCGCCCTTCTCGACGAGGCCGAGCAGCCCGCGCACCGCCGCACCCGCTTCACCGCCGCCTACTGACCTGGGGCGATCCTCCGTGTCCGGGGTGTACCCAGCACCACCCCGGACACGGAACCCCGCATGATCGACCGTCAGGTCGAGCTCGGACAGGATCATTCCCGTGAACACCAACGCATCGAACACCACGGCCTCGCACCCCATCACGCCGAGCACCACCGCGCCGAACACCACCGCCTCGCACACCCCGGCGGCCGGCGCCACCGCCTCCCGCACCCGGCGCGCCGCCCTGGCCGTCGCCGCCGCCGTCCTGGCCGGCCTCGCCGTGCCGGCCACCGCCAGCGCCGCCCCGGACGCCGGCCGGAACCCGGGCGACGCCGAGGTCGCCCCCGCCCGCTACACCCACCAGGCCCTCGCCTGGCAGCCCTGCGCCAAGCAGCCGGCGCTGGACTGCGCCACCATGACCGCCCCGCGCGACTGGCACCACGCCGACGCCGGCGCCGACGTGACGATCGCCGTCTCCCGGCACCGCGCCGGCGACCCGGCCAAGCGCAAGGGCACGCTGCTGATGGCCGCCGGCGGCCCCGGCGCGTCGGGCCTGCTGCGCCCGGCGAACCTGGCCACGGCCGCCCCGGCCGTCGGCGCCGCGTACGACATCGTGGGCTTCGACCAGCGCGGGGTCGGCGAGAGCACCCGGGCCGTGTGCCAGACGCCGGAGGAGTTCCAGGACTTCCTGGCCGGCGACTTCCGCGACCAGTCCCCGGCGGCGATCGACCGGGTGGTCGCCAACTCCAAGAAGCTGGCCGCCAGTTGCCAGGAGCGCACGGGCGACCTGCTGCCCTACCTGAACACCGAGCAGACCGCCCACGACATCGACCTGTTCCGCGGCCTGCTCGGCGAGCAGAAGCTCAGCTACTTCGGCCCCTCCTACGCCTCGATGATCGGGGCCTACTACGGGACGCTCTTCCCGCACCGGGTCGAGCGGATGATCCTGGACAGCAACATCGGCTTCGACGGCACCTGGGAGAAGTTCGAACTGGGCCAGCCGATGAGCTTCCAGCGCCGCTTCGACGAGGACTTCGTGCCGTGGCTGGCGGCCCGCGACGCCACCTACCACTGGGGCTCCACCCCCGAGGAGGTGCAGGCGCACTGGGAGCAGCGGCGCGCCGCGCTGCACGACCAGCCCATCGTCGACGGCTCCCTGACGATCGGCCCGAACCAGCTGGACAACGGCGCGATCAGCGCGATCTACGAGCGGGACACCTTCCCCTTCCTCGCCCAGGCCCTGACCGCCGTCGACGACTGGCAGGGGACCGACCCCGCGGCCAGGACGATGGCCGGGCGGCTGTTCGGCCAGTACCTCAGCCCGGAGTTCCTCGCCGAGTACTTCTCGGTGACCTGCAACGACACCCCGTGGACCAAGGACATGGACACCTGGGTCCAGCGCGGCGCGGAGAACACCGCGCGCTATCCGCTGGCGGGCGCGCGCACGCTGGCCTTCAGCGCGGTCTGCGCGGCCTGGCCGACCGCGCCCGCCCCCAAGGTCAAGGTGACCGGCGCCCACCTGCCGACGGTGCTGATGCTCAACTCGGTGCACGACCCGGCGACGTACTACGAGGCCGCGCTCGGCGCGCACCGCGCGCTGCGCGGCTCCAAGCTGGTGACCGTCACCGGGAGCGGCGACCACGGCCAGTACCCCACCGCCAACTCCTGCGTCACCGACGTCGTCGAGAGCTACCTGCTGGGCGGCCGCGCCCCCGAGCGCGACCTCGTCTGCCCCACCCCGCAGGCGGGTTGAGTGCCCGGCCGCTCGACCGCGGCCGTCGGGGCGCGCGTCGGGTGAGGCACGGCGGGGCGCCGACCGTCACGGGTCGACGCCCCCGCCGTGCCGGCGCCCCTCGGGGCGCGTTCGTCCAGCAGGCGGCCCGCGACTGGCCGAAAGACTGCGAAAGCCCGAGCGGGCGGCCGCTGTTGTGCCTCACGTCCCCCGGCTCCGGGGAATACTGCCATGGCCGTAGTCGCCACACACGGGAGCGAGCCCATGGTGAAGGTCGTCGAGACCACGGATACCCAGATCACCGCCGCAGTGGCCGAGCAGGCGCAGCAGGCCGGCCTCGGCCTGCTGCGCCAGTGCTTCCTGGTGCTGACGAAGACACGGCTGTTCGGCAAGCCGCGCGACGAGGAGAAGCTCCGGGTCTACCACTTCGACCACGGCCTGGTGCACGAGGGCGGGGGCCTGGAGCTCACGGTCTTCCGCTGGGACGAGGTCTCGACCGTGATGCAGGCGACCGTCGCCCACTACTCGCACAACATCTACACCGAAACGGACTTCTCCTACCGGTTCATCCGGGACGACGGGGAGACGTTCACGATCGACGGCAAGTACCGCGACCCGCGGCGCGCCAAGCTCAGCGGCGGGGACAGGGGCACCCAGCTGGGCAGGTGGGCGGAACTGGGCGAGGTCGCCGCGCACTACGTCGCGGCCACCCAGCTCTCCGGGGCCCGGGCCTCGCTGGCGGACGGAGGGGAACTGGCCTTCGGCGACCTGCTGGTCAGCTCGGCCGGTCTGCGCACGGTGAAGCGCGGTCTGGTGCCCTGGTCCGACATCAAGTCGATCAGCGTGGTCAACGGCTACCTGGTGGTCAAGAAGGACGGCAGGTTCCTCTCGCTGTCGAACACCGCGGTCAGCCGGATCCCGAACTACGCGCTCTTCATGATGCTGCTGGGCCGTTCCGGCTGACGCACGGCCGGCCCGGACAGGCCCTGGATCGCCGTCAGGACCGCGAGTCGCTCGCCGCACGCCCCAGCCGCGACCGGAGCCAGGCGAAGGCGGCGGCGAGCCCGGCGAAGCCCCCGACGGCGAGCTTGATGCCGGCCTTGGCGACGATCCAGCCGACCCAGGGGACGCTCCAGCCCAGCCAGTGGAAGACGGCCAGCAGGACGGCGGCGCCGCAGAGGGCGGCGAGCACCGTCACGGCCACGGCGGCGGCCCGCGAGAGCTCTCGCGGGCCGTCGTCCGTCGCGTCCTGCGCCTGGTCGCCCGTCAGCTGCTTCGTGTCCCCATCACCCATGGGGATCATCCTACGGATTCCTCACCGGCGGGCGCGATGGGTGTCGCCGAGGTGCTCGCCGGTCTCGTCGTCGGGAAAGCTGACGGCGAGGGTGACGCGGTACTCGTCCACGTCCTCGCGGTGCCCCGGCACCCGGGCCCAGGCGAGCGAGTGCACCTCGGCCCCGGGGGCCTGCCGGCACCAGGCGGCGGCCTCCTCCAGTACGCGGGCGGCCGAACGCCCGGTGCACACCACCGCGGTGTACGCGGCGACGGCGAGGTCCCCACCGCTGCGGGCGACCCGCGAGACCGCCCGGACGGCGGCCGCGGCCTGGGTCAGGTCGCGGGCCAGGTCGTCGACCGCCCGAGGGGGGGCCGGAAGGACGACCGCTCCCTCGGCGACGGTCTCGGGCAGGTTCGCGCTCACAGTCCGGGCCTCCATCCGCATGGTCACGGGGCACAGCATGCCGGGCGGAGATTCCTGGCATGCCCTTTTCACCAGAACGTCACCCGTCCAGGGGCGAGTTGGGGCCGCCCCCTGGTGTCCGCACGCCCGCCCTGGTAGGGAAACGCCCGCCCGGCGGCGGACATCCACGCAGGTCAGGAGGGTCAGCGGCGGGCGCCGCCGGGGAGCCCGGAACGACGCGCACGCACCACCCCCGCGCCCCGGACCGCCGGTCCGGGCCCCTGCACGCCCGGCCCACCACCGGCACGCCCCCGGCCAACTCCCTTGGCAGGAACGGGAGATACCGCCGACGCTCGACCCACACAGCCCTCCGGTGCCGCCACCGGGCCTGCGGACGGAACCCGTGGCGGACGCGCACACGCCCCAACTCGCTTACCCGGCCGGGCCGTCGGCCAGCCTGGCCGCGACGCGGATCGGGCCCCCGGCCCGAGCCCGAGCGGGCATTCCCCCACCCCTGCTGACCTGCGGTGTTCGACGTCGGCGCCGGGCCGCGGCAACCTCCGGCCGCCCCTGTCGCGTCAGACCGTCGTGATACTAATCGTTGCGACGGCGGGAGCCGCCGTCCGGCGGCAGGCACGATGACGACGGTTCATCCGTTCCGGCAGGGTCGGGACGGCTACGGGGAGGGGCACGGTATGACGGCGAGGTTCGGCAAGGTGCAGGGCGGGCGCGGACTGCGGCTCGGCAAGCGGGTCACGGGGACGGCTGCGGCCTTCACCGCACTCGCCGCACTGACGGGCTCCCAGGTGACGGGCTTCGGGCTCGCCCCGGTCGCGGCCGCCGACGCCGTGACGTCGCCGGACGCCTCCGCCTCCCAGCCCGGCTCACCGGCCGGCGGCAGCCCGACCGGCGGCGCCGGCAGCGCCTTCGGCACCGGCGTCCCGGCCGACGGCGGCGGCACCGTCCAACTGCCGCAGCCGCCCGGCACGGTGCCCGGCGCGCCCGCCGCCGGCCCCTTCGCCGCCACCGGCCCGGCCCTGCCCGCGACCGTGCTCGCCGCCTACCGCCAGGCCGAGGCCTCGGCCGCACAGCGCTCGCCCGGCTGCCACCTGCCGTGGCAACTGCTGGCCGCGATCGGCCAGGTCGAATCCGGCCAGGCCAACGGCGGCCAGGTGGACGCGACGGGGACGACCCTCACCCCGATCCTCGGTCCGGCGCTGGACGGCAACGGCTTCGCCGCGATACCCGACAGCGACGGCGGGCGCTACGACGGCGACGCGCGCTGGGACCGCGCCGTCGGGCCGATGCAGTTCATCCCCTCCACCTGGGCGACCTGGGGCACGGACGCCAACGGCGACGGCAAGGCCGACCCGAACAACATCTTCGACGCCGCCGAGAGCGCCGCCCGCTACCTGTGCGCGGGCGGGCGCGACCTCGCCGACCCGGCGCAGCTCGACCGGGCGATCCTCAGCTACAACAACTCGGGCGAGTACCTGCGGACGGTCCGCAACTGGATGGCGCACTACGGCAGCGGCAGCGTCACCACCGTGCCGAACCGCCCGGCCTCCTCGACCCCGCCGGCCTCGCTGCCCTCCCCGCTGCTGCCGCTCGCGCCGCTGCTGCCGCCGACCGGGACGACTCCTGGCGCCACCCCCGGGACGCCGAACGCCCCCGGGACCACCCCGACCCCGGGCGGGCAGCCCTCGCCGAGCGCGCAGCCGACCTCGCCGGCCCCGACGCCGTCCTCCTCCGCGCAGCCGACGACGGACCCGAGCACCCCCTCGACGGGCACGCCCAGCAGCACGCCGCCGTCGACCCCGCCGGCCACGCCGTCCGGCACGCCGTCGACCACTCCGTCGGGCACCCCCTCCGGCACCCCGTCCTCGACGGCCACCCCGACCGGCACGCCGTCCGGCACCCCCACCACGACGCCGACCACGACGCCGACCGGAACTCCCACCGACTGCCCGAGCCCGACGGCCACGACCACCCCGACGGGCAGCCCGTCCCCGACGGCCACCCCGACCGGAACGCCGTCCGGCACCCCGGCCGCCCCCGGGTGCGCCACGGCGACGCCGACCCCCGGTGGCACTCCCACCCCGGGCGGCACCCCCTCCTCCGCCGCCCCGAGCACGACCCCCAGCGCGGGCCTCTCCCCCTCGGCCGCCCCGCCGACCCGCTGACACCGCCCCATCCGCCGACGGCCCGCACCCCTGGTGCGGGCCTTCCGCGTTCCCCGCCCCGCCCCGCCAAGCTTCCGAGACCGAGACCGAGCCCGAGACCGAGAGCTGGACCGAGACCTACGCCGGATCCGACCCGGCCCCGGCCCCGGGCAACGCCCCTGGCCCCAGCGCCGCCCGGTGCACCCGCCACCGCGCGAGCATCCCGTGCAGTTCGTCCACCATGAACGCGAAGAAGGCCGCGCTCTCCGCCAGCCGCTCCCCCGCGACGGTGCCCGCGCCGACGGTGGCCTCGCCCTCCCTGAGCACCCGCACCCAGCGCAGCAGGTACTCGTCGCGCCGGGTCAGCGACTCGAACCAGACGTCGTTCAGCACCCGATAGCGGTCGCGCCGCGAGCCCGGCTCGCGCTCCTTGGCGGCCAGGCCGATCTGAGTGAGGTAACGCATCCCGCCGGACACCGCGGCCGGGCTGATCCGCAGCCGTTCGGAGAGCTCGGCGGAGGTCAGGACGCCGCTCTCCTCGGCCATCAGGCAGGAGAAGAGCCGGGCCGGCATCCGGCCCATGCCCGCGGCCACCAGCTCGGCCGCGAACCGTTCGACGAAGTCCGACACCGCCTGCTCGTCGCGCTCCTTCTCCGCTTCCCGCTCCACCACGCGCGCCTTCCCCTCTCCGGTGATCAACAACTCGACTGAACTTTAACGCCTTCCCAATATTCACGTTTTTCTGAAACTACGGTAGCTTCAGCAGCATGACGAAGGCAATCGCTCTGACCGGCCTCCGCAAGACCTTCGGCCGGACCACCGCGCTGGACGGCCTCGACCTCACCGTCGAGACCGGCGAGGTGCACGGATTCCTGGGGCCCAACGGCGCCGGGAAGTCCACCGCCATCCGGGTGCTCCTCGGTCTGCTGCGCGCCGACGGCGGCAGCGCCCGGCTGCTCGGCAAGGACCCCTGGCACGACGCCGTCGAACTGCACCGCCGCCTCGCCTACGTCCCCGGCGACGTCGAACTGTGGCCCAACCTCACCGGCGGCGAGGCCATCGACCTGCTCTCCCGGCTGCGCGGCCGGCTCGACCGCCGCCGCCGCGACGAGCTGATCGAGCGCTTCGACCTCGACCCCACCAAGAAGGGCCGCAGCTACTCCAAGGGCAACCGGCAGAAGGTCGCCATCGTCGCCGCGCTCGCCTCCGACGCCGAACTGCTGCTGCTCGACGAGCCGACCTCCGGCCTCGACCCGCTGATGGAGGTGGTCTTCCAGGACGTCGTCCTCCAGGCCCGGCGGCAGGGGCGGACCGTCCTGCTGTCCAGCCACATCCTGGACGAGGTGGAGAAGCTCGGCGACCGGGTCAGCATCATCCGCCACGGCCGGGTGGTGCAGACCGGCAGCCTCGGCGAACTGCGCCACCTCACCCGCACCACGGTCGAGGCCGAGACCCACCGCCCCGTCACCGGGCTGGAGACGCTGGAGGGCGTGCACGCCGTCCGCACCGAGGGCACCCGGGTGCGCTTCGCCGTGGACGGCGCCCACCTCGACGCCGCCGTCCGCCGCCTCGGCGAGGCCGGGCTGCGCAGCCTGGTCAGCCACCCGCCCACGCTGGAGGAGCTGATGCTGCGCCACTACGGCGACGAGCTGGCCGCCAACGGGCACCCGGTCGACGGCGAGGCCGCCCGATGACCGCCACCACCACCGCGACCAGCGCGCCCGCCACGGCCCCGCGCCCGCCACGCCCGCGCACCACCCTGGCCGGCACCGCCACGCTGCTCCGCTTCGCCCTGCGCCGTGACCGGCTCCGCCTCCCCGCCTGGGTGCTCGGCCTCGGCCTGCTCACCCTCGCCAGCGCCAACAGCGTGCACACCCTCTACCCGACCGCCGCCGACCGCGCCTCGATCGCCCACGCCTCCGCCGGCCCGGCCGTCCTCGCCATGACCGGCCCCGGGCACTACCTGGCCGACTACACCTGGGGCGCCATGCTCGGCCACCGGCTGCTCGGCCTGCTGGCGGTGCTGGCCGGGCTGATGAGCGTGCTGACCGTCACCCGGCACACCCGGGCCGAGGAGGAGAGCGGGCGGGCCGAGCTGGTCCGCTCCGCCGCCGTCGGCCGGCACGCCCAGCTCGCGGCCGCCCTCGGCGCCGCAGCCGTCGCCGACCTCGCGCTCGGCCTGCTGCTCGCCGCCGGGCTGCCCGCCCTCGGCGTCCCCGGGCTCGGCACCGGCGGCGCGCTGCTGTTCGGGGCCGCGACCACCGCCGCCGGACTGCTGTTCGCGGCGGTCGCCGCCGTCGCCGTCCAGGTCACCGCGCACGCCCGGACGGCCTCCGGGCTGGCCCTCGCGGTGCTCGGCACCGCCTACGCGGTGCGCGCGGCCGGGGACGCCGGGTCGAACGGGCTCTCCTGGGCCTCCCCGATCGGCTGGCTCCAGCGCAGCTACCCCTTCGTGGACGACCGCTGGTGGCCGCTGCTGCCCGCGCTCGCCCTGGCCGCCGTCACCGGGGCGGCCGGCTTCGCACTGAGCACCCGACGGGACGTGGGCGCCGGGCTGCGCGCCGCCCGCCCGGGGCCGCCCACCGCCCGCCCCGCCCTCGGCACCCCGCTCGGCCTCGCCCTGCGCCTGCACCGCGGCCTGCTGGGCGGCTTCGCGGTCGCGCTGCTGCTGCTCGGCGCGATGTACGGGTCACTGCTGGGCGGCGCCGACGCGATGGTCAAGGACGTCGACCAGCTGAAGGAGGCCCTCGCCCGGCTCGGCGGCCGCTCGCTCACCGACTCCTTCGCCGCGATGACCCTGCTGGTGGTGGCGGTGGTCGGCGCGGTCTACGCGGTGCTGGCGACGCTGCGCCCGCGCGCCGAGGAGAGCGCCGGGCGGGCCGAGCCGGTGCTGGCCACCGGGGTGTCCCGGTCCGGTTGGCTGGGCGGGCACCTGGCGGCGGCGCTGCTGGGCTCGACCGCGGTGCTGCTCGCGGCGGGGACGGGCTTCGGCCTGGCCGGGGCGCTGTCCACCGGTGACGCCGACGCGTTCCCGCGACTGGTCGGCGCGGCCCTGGCGTTCGCGCCCGCCCAGTGGGTGACGGTGGGGTTCGCCGCCGCCGTGTACGGCTGGCTGCCCCGGGCGACGCAGCTGGCCTGGCTGGTGCCGGCGTACGCGTTCGTGATCGGTTACCTGGGCCCGCTGCTGAAGCTCCCGGCGGGCCTGGACCGGCTCTCCCCGTTCGGGCAGGTGCCCCGGCTCCCGGCGGCCGCCATGGACTGGACGCCGCTCGCGGCGCTCACCCTGGTCGCGGCCGCCCTGATCGCCCTGGCGCTGGCCGGGTTCCGGCGCCGCGACCTCGAAACGCGCTGACTCCCGGGGCCGCGGCGGGGGAAGCGGACGGGGCCGGCCACGGCGGGCCGGCCCCTGGCCGGGTCACAGGTGCTTGACCAGCTCCGGCATCAGGTCCTGGAAGGTCCGCCCGCTGGCCGGCTGCCCGATCGCGGTCATCTGCCAACCGGCGGGCGTGCGCTGCACCTTGGCCATGATCTGCGCGGTGTACGGGCCGCCCCCGGTGAGCGTGTACCGGGCCAGCTCGGCGCCCGTCTGCTCGTCGACCAGCCGGCAGAAGGCCGCCTCGACCTCCTGGAAGGTCTGGCCGGTGAAGGAGTTGACGGTGAAGAGGATCTGGTCGACCTCGGCGGCCATCTTGGTCAGGTCGACGGTGATCGACTCGTCGTCGGTCGCGTCGCCCGCGCCGCCGACCAGGTTGTCGCCGCTGTGCCGGACGGAACCGTCATTGCTGTTGAGGTGCTGGAAGAAGACCACGTCCACCGGCCGCCCCTGGGAGAACAGCACCGCCGAGGCGTCCAGGTCGATCTCCCGACCGGCGGCCAGCAGCTTGGCGAAGAAGCCCTTGGGCTGCGCGGCCTTCCAGCCCAGGCCCATCCGGACCACACTCAGCTGACCGCCGCCCGGCTTCTCCAGGCTGATCTTCTGCCCCTTGGCCAGCGAAACGCTCATCGTGCCCTCCTCGTCCCTGCCGCCGCTCCGTGCCGTGAATCTACAGCACTGTCGAACATCTATGATCATCCGACCGGCGCGCTCCCAGCACCCCTACCCCGCACTCCCCCCGCCGTCACCACCGGGGGCGGTCTGCACACTGTCAAGCGCCCCGGGGAGGAGCTTGTGCGGGGCGGCGCGCAATCCGGCTCGGCCAACCTGGCAACCGGCGATTCCGACGTCTGGCGTAGCCGCGAGCAGGGGCCGAACAGGCGGGCGGCCCGCGGACTAGGGTCGGCTCGGAGGCGCCGCCGACCGGGAGAACGGCCGCCGCCGCACCGAGCGTTCCGCGCACGTTCCCGTGATCCGCCAACCCACGCTGGGGGGACCACCATGTCCGAGCACGAAGGAACACCGCCCGCACCCGCCACCGCCGCCACCACCTCGCGCCTCGGCCGCCGCCGCCTGCTGCGGGCCGGCCTGGGCACCGGCGGCGCGCTCGCCGCCGTCCGGCTGCTGCCCGGCGGCCAGGCCTGGGCCGCCGCCCCGGAACCCGCGCCCGCGCCCGTACCGGAGTCCGTGCCCGCACCCGCCACCCTCCCCGGCGGCGGCACCGCCACGGCGCAACCCTGGCCGGACTGGGCCCGGTTCGCCCGCGTCGGCGACGGCACCTTCAACGAGCCCGCCGACATGCAGAGCGCCGTCGACGCCCTCAAGGCGCAGAACGTCAGCGTCATCGAACTCGACACCCTGCTCTCCAACTGGCTCACCGACGCCGAGTTCGCGGCCCACATGGCCGAGGTGAAGACCTTCACCGGCCTGGCGCACGCCGCCGGCCTCAAGGTCGTCATGTACTACCCCTCCCTGGAGCTGATCTCCCCCGGCGGCGAGAAGGGCCGCTCGTTCTACAAGAACGACCAGGGCGGCGCCTGGGTCCAGCGCGACCTCGCCGGAAAGCCCAACGTGTTCTACGGCAGCGTGGTGGTCTGGGTCGACCCGGGCGACGAGAGCGTCTGGCTCAGCCCCAACTCTCCTTGGCGGGACTACTACCTCAAGCGGATCAAGGGCGTGGCCGCCACCGGCGTGGACGGCATCTGGCCGGACGTCCCGATCTACTTCGACGGCGTGCTCTCCTGGTGCGACGCCTCCACCTGGGGCGCGGCCGCCTTCAAGGCCGACACCGGCCTCGCCCTGCCCAAGGCCGCCGACTTCACCGACCCGGCGTTCCGCCGCTACCTCGAATGGCGCCACCGCAACCTGCTCCAGTTCCAGCTCGACATCGCCGCCGCCGGGCGCGCGGTCAACCCCGACCTGGTCACCTTCGTCGAGACCGTCTCGATGGACTACCGCTACGCCACCTCGATCGGCCTGGACGGCGGCTACCTGCGCCAGGCCGAGGGCGCCGTCAGCCAGGTCTGGGAGGTGGACATCCTCGGCAACTACGACGGCATGCGGCACGCCACCGCCTCCGACTGGGTCTGTCTCATCTCGATGTACAAGTACGCGCGCGGCGCCAGCGGCACCAAGCCCGCCTGGGCGTTCTCCTACGGCTGGCAGGCCGACGACGCCTCGCTGGTGATGTCCCAGCTGATCGCGGCCGGCTGCAACCCCTACGAGGTGAAGACGCCGTACAAGAACGACACCGTGGACGCGGCGATGCGCGCCCGGATGTACCGCTTCGTCCAGACCAACCAGGAGCGGCTCTACAACGCCGCCTCGGCCGCCCAGGTCGGCGTCTACCACTCCAGCCCGTCCCGGGACTACGTCAGCCCGGGCGCGGGCATCGGGATGTACGTCAACGCGACCGCGCCGGCCGGGATCAGCGACTGGTGGGGCGGCGACGACCCGGAGCAGAGCTGCGCCTCCGTCCCCTGGCTGGGCGAGTTCCGGGGCGCGGTGAAGGCGCTGGTGTACGCGCACATCCCGTTCGACACGGTGCCCAGCCCCGGCCTGGCCGCCGCCGACCTGGCCCGGTTCAAGGTGCTGCTGCTGCCCGACCTCCAGGCGGTCTCGGACGCCGAGGCGGCCGTGCTGCGGGGCTTCGTCGCGGCCGGCGGGACGATCGTGATCACCGGCCCGGCGCCCACCGCGCTCGACGAACTGGGCGGCCAGCGCGCCGAGTTCGCGCTCTCCGACGTGCTCGGGCTGCGCCGGGGCAGCCCGCTGCCGGCCGGCAAGCAGAACGCCTACGGCAGCGGCACCTGCTGGTACGTCCGCAACCGGGCCGGGCTCAGCTACCTCACCAAGACCGACCAGGCCTCGGCCGACCAACTACTCGCCCCCGTCCGCCAGTCCGCACCGCCCGCCGTCACCCTGGCCGGGGACCGCCGGATCTTCCTGGACGCGCGGCGGCTCGGCAACGACACCGTCGTCCACCTGGTGAACTTCACCAACTTCGGCGACACCCCGGCGGCCTTCCGCACCACGCCCGCCAACTGCGCGCTCTCCTACGCCCTCCCGGCCGGCGCCGCCGTCACGGCCGTCACCGTCGCCACCCCGGACGGCACCGACCCGACGCCCAAGCCCGTCCCGTACACCGTCACGGGAGCGACGGTCAGCGTGCCGCTGACCGTCGTGCAGTACTCGGTGGTGACGGTGACGGTGAGCTAGAGCGCGGGCGCGGGGATGCGCCAGAGGGCGGCGGGGTTGGCCTCGCCGCCCGGGGCGGACTCGAAGGCGATCCACTTCCCGTCCGGGGACCAGCTCGGCGCGCCGTCGTACGAGCCGTCGTCGCCGGTCACCCGGACGGGGCGGCCGCCGTCGGCCGCGACCACGAAGACCTGGGCGTTCGGCAGGTCGCCGAGGTTGGAGGAGAACACCAGGTACCGGCCGTCCGGGGACCAGGTGGGGTCGGTGTGCTCGCCCGGCACGTCGGTGACCTGGCGCAGGCCGGTGCCGTCCGCGCCGACCGTCCACAGCGCCCAGTTCTCGCCGCCGGCGGCGCGCCGCTGGAAGACGATCCGGTCGCCCCGGGGCGACCAGTTCGGCTGCCGGTTGTCGGTGCCGGTGCCCTTGCCGTCGACCAGCCGGAGGGGGGCGCCGCCGGCGCGGCGGACCTTCCAGAGCGAGTCCTGTTCGGCGTCGTCGCCGTGCACGGCGGCGTGTTCCGGCTCCCAGCTCTGCTGGAAGACGATCCACGCGCCGTCCGGGGAGAAGCTCGGCTCGCTGTAGCCGCTGCCGTCCTCGTGCCGGGTGACCCGCTCGGGGCTGCCGCCGGGCGTCATCAGCCAGACCTCGTCGTGGCCGGACTCCCGGTCGGTGGCGAAGGTGAAGGCGCCGGTGGCGGCGTTCCAGCTGGTGCCCGGGAGGTTGACGGCGGCCTTGTCGGGATCCTCCAGGACCTTCTGCGGCGCGCGGGCGCCGTCCAGCGGCAGCACCCCGAGGGCGGCGGCGCCCTTGTTGTAGCCCTCGCTGAACTCGGTCAGCAGCACCGAGCGGCCGTCCGGGGCGAAGGCGGGGTTCTGGGCGCTGCGACCGCCCTCGGCCCGGTAGAGCAGCTCGGCGCCGTCGGCCCGGCGCTCGCCCCCGGTCGGCGGCGCGCCGCCGGCCCGGCTCGGCCTGGGCTGCGGCCCGTCCTCGGAGCCGGATTCGGCGCAGCCGGACAGCAGCAGCGCCGTGACGGCCGCGGCGGCGAAGAACGTGCGAGTCCTCATGACCCACAAGCTAGTTGACGCTTCGTCACATCGCGTCCGCCCGCAGGCGGATCAGGCGTCGCCGTCCAGCAGGTGCTGGCGGACCTCCTGGAAGGTCCAGGCCCCGCCGGCCGGGCGGGCGAACACCCAGACCAGGTCGAAGCGGTCCGGCCAGGTGGCGGGTGCGCCGCTGCCGGCGGCGCCGAGCGCCTCGACGATCCGCGGGATCCGCGAGTGCTCCCAGCAGATCAGCACCGGCCGGGGCCCGGCCAGGGCAGCGCCGGCCAGGGCGGTCTCCTGGGACTCGGCGTACCCGGTGTCGACGGTCAGCCCGAGTTTGGCGGCGAGCGGGGTGACGGTCTGCCGCATCCGGTGCGCCCCCGCCAGTGGGCCCTGGTCGGCGGCGGCGAGGATCCGGGCGGGGGTGCGCAGGCCGGGTGCGGGCGGGGCGAACAGGGTGGGCAGCGCCCGGGCGCGGGACCAGCCGCGCTCGGTGAGGGACTTGCCGTCGTGGCCGCCGTTCTCGTCCAGTCCCGGGTGGCCGCCGTCCGGCTTCTCGCCGTGCCGGATGATCATCACCAGGGCCTCGCCGCCCGCGTCGCTCGCCCTGGCCGCGCCGGCCTCCTCGCCCGCCTTCTTGCCGGCCTTGCCGGAGGAGGCCGAGCAGCCCGCCAGCAGCACCGGAGCGGCGATCGCCAGGCCGGCGAGCAGGGTGCGCCGGGCCGGCCGCGCCGCCACTCGGTGCTCCATCTCTCGGCCCCCCGTCACCTGGTCCCCCGCCACTCGGTGCCCCGTCACTCGGTCCCCCGTCACTCGGCACCCCGCTCCAGGCGCACCAGCGCGTCGACCGCGACGCCGTCGCCCTCGCCCTTGTGCCCGGGCTCCGGGCCGACCGTCCGGTGCACCCGTTCGGCCCGGACGGTGCGCAGGCCGCGGTCCGCGAGGTCGGCGAGGACGTCCTCCGGGGTGAACAGCACGGCCGGGTCCTGCGGGCCGCCGACGCCCTCGGTGAGGTTGCTCAGGTCGTGCCCGACCACCAGCAGGGTGCCGCCGGGAGCGAGCGCGGCGGCGGCGCGGCGCAGCGCGGCCCGCCGGTCCCGGGCGGGGACCTGGAGGTAGGCGACCAGGATCAGGTCGTAGCCGGCGGCGGGGGCCTCGAAGGTGCGGGCGTCGCCGTGCCGCCAGGTGAGCCGGTCGGCGACCTCGTCGGGCAGGTCGGCGGTGAGCCGCTCGGCACGTTCCAGGGCGACGGCGGAGTAGTCCAGCCCGGTGACCTCCCAGCCCCGGCCGGCCAGCCAGATGGCGTTGCGGCCTTCGCCGGCGGCCAGGTCGAGGGCGTGGCCGGGGACGTGGGCCGGGGTGAGGCCGGTCAGTTCGCGGACCACCCAGCGGTTGGGCTCGGCGCCCCACACCAGCTCGGTCGCGGCGTAGCGGTCGTCCCAGTCCTGGCTGTCCATCGCGAGTCCTCCGTTCGGCGGGCCTGCTCCGCAGCGGTCAACCTACCGGGCCCGGGCGGCGGCGGCCCGGAACGGTCCAGCGGGCGGACACCCTTGACGGCGAATATTGGTCCAGTCCAATCTGTGATGTCGTGACGCGAGCGGGTCAGCCGGCCCGCCGCGCCCGCCGTCCGTACGTCGGCACGCTCCACCTGCCCGCGCGCCCCCACAGCGCCCGGGCGGCTCCCCCGGCCCACCCCGGGCCACGCACCGCCGGAACCCCCACACATCCGGAGGACAACCGCATGCACGACCGCGTCACGCCCGCACGGCCCGCCCAGGCCGCCGGGCACCGGACCGCCCCGCGCAGACGGGCCATGGCCCTGGCCCTCGCCGCCACGCTCAGCACCAGCGGCGCCGCCCTCGCCCTGACCCTCAGCCCCGCCTCGGCCGCCCCGGTGAACCTGCTGGCCAACGGCGACTTCGAGGCCGGCACCCTGACCGGCTGGACCTGCGCCAACGGCTCCGTCGTCACCACCCCGGTGCACGGCGGGAGTTACGCGCTCAGCGGCGCGGCCTCGGCCTCCGACACCGCGCAGTGCCAGCAGACCGTCACCGTCCAGCCGAACACCACGTACACCCTGTCCGGCTTCGTCCAGGGCAGCTACGTCTACCTCGGCGCCACCGGGACGGGCGTCAACTCCCCGGTCTGGACACCCGGCGGCACCGGCTGGAACCAGCTGAGCACCACCTTCACCACCGGCGCCACCACCACCTCGGTGACGGTCTTCACCCACGGCTGGTACGGCACCGGCGCCTACTACGCCGACGACCTCAGCCTGACCGGCCCGGCCGGGCCCACCTCCACCGGCAGCCCGACGGCCACCAGCAGCCCGACCGCGAGCGGCAGCCCGACGGCCTCCACCAGCCCGACCGCGTCCAGCAGTCCGACCGCGTCCGGCAGCCCCACCGCGAGCGGCAGCCCCACCGCGTCCGGCAGCCCGACCGCGACGGCCACCGCCAGCGGCCCGGCCGGGGACGGCAAGGTCACCACGCCCACCGGCGTCGCCGTCACCAAGGTCACCGCGGGCGCCGTGGTGCTCACCTGGCAGCCCTCCACCCTGACCACCGGCGACGGCCCGATCGCCTACAAGGTGTGGTCCAACGGCCAGCTGGTCGCCACCTCGATGGGCACCTCCGTCGCCGTCAGCTCGCTGCTGCCCGGCAAGGCGTACACCTTCAGCGTCCAGGGCTACTCCGGCTCCCACGCCTCCGCCCAGTCCGCCGCGGTGAGCACCACGACGGCCGCCGCCCCCGCGCAACAGCCCGTCCGCTCGGCCTACTTCGACCAGTGGGGCGTCTACGAGAACGCGTACTACCCGAAGAACGTCGACACCAGCGGCGCCGCTGGCAAGCTGGACGTCATCCACTACGCGTTCGCCAACATCGACCCCACCAAGCTCACCTGCTTCCAGGCGGTGAAGGCCTCCGACTCGACCAACGAGAACAACCCCAACGCCGGTGACGGCGCGGGCGACGCCTACGCCGACTACCAGTCCGACTACAACTCCGGCACCAGCGTGGACGGCAGCAGCGACACCTGGGAGCAGCCGCTCAAGGGCAACTTCAACCAGCTGCGCCAGCTCAAGGCCAAGTACCCGAACCTGCGGTTCACCATCTCGATCGGCGGCTGGACGTACTCCAAGTACTTCTCCGACGCCGCCGCCACCGACGCCTCCCGGAAGACCTTCGTCTCCTCCTGCGTCGACATGTTCCTCAAGGGGAACCTGCCGACCGGCGTCGCGGGCGACGCCTCCGGCGGCGCGGCCACGGCGGCCGGCATCTTCGACGGCGTCGACCTCGACTGGGAGTACCCGGGCTCGGCCGGCGGCCACACCGGCAACCACTACTCCCCCGCCGACAAGCAGAACTTCACCCTCCTGCTCAAGGAGTTCCGCACCCAGCTGGACGCGCTCGGCTCCGCCCAGGGCAAGCGCTACCTGCTGTCCGCCGCCCTGCCCAGCGGCCAGGACAAGATCGCCCAGCTGGAGACCGACAAGATCGGCAACTACCTCGACTACGCCGACGTCATGTCCTACGACATGCACGGCGCCTGGGACGCCAAGGGCCCGACCAACCACCAGGACCCGCTGCACGACAGCCCGGCCGACCCGACCACGCCGATCACCCCCGGCACCCGCAAGTACAACGTCGACACCATGCTCGCCGCGTACACCACCGGCCTGCCCGAGTACGGCATCCCCGGCGGCTTCCCGGCCAACAAGCTGGTGCTCGGCATCCCGTTCTACTGGCGCGGCTGGACGGGCGTCCCGGCCGGCTCCAACTACGGCCTGTACCAGAGCGCGACCGGCCCGACGGCCGCCAAGCCGCTGAGCCAGGAGGCCGGACTGGCCGCCTGGAAGGAGCTCAACCCGACCGCCGCCACCACCCACTGGGACCCGGTCACCGAGAGCAGCTGGGTCTACGACGGCACCAACTTCTGGACCGGCGACACCCCGCAGGCCATCCAGGCGCGCGGGGCCTACACCAAGAGCAAGGGCCTCGGCGGCCTGTTCGCCTTCTCCCTGGAGAACGACGACGCCTCCGGCACGCTGCTCAACTCCATGGACGGCAGCCTGCGCTGACGTCCGGCACGCCGGTGGGCCCGCGCGGATCTCCGCGCGGGCCCACCCGCTTCGGCGAGGTTCGGCGGGCCCTGCTCAGCCCTTGAGCCCGAGGGAGGGGAACAGGTCGACGAACGGCTGGGTGGTCACCGAGACGCTCCGGCCGAACGGATCGTCGAAGTCCCAGATCATGAACAGCAGGAACGCGATCAGCGCGCTGAAGCAGCCCGCCAGGATCAACTCCCTCGGCGTGCGCCGGATCTGCAGCGCGAACAGCATGCCGACGGTCACCACGGCACCGGTGATCAGGCCGAACCAGACGACCCCGGGCATGGTCGGCCCGGCGTTCTGCCCGCGCGAGTTGCGGGCGTCGTCGGCCTGGCTGATCCGGTCCATGATCGGCTGGTAGGACTGCGACTCCAGCTCGGAGGCCGGCGGCCGGGTGGCGACGTCCACCCGCAGCTTGTCCAGCAGTTCGGTGCCCTTGTCGGAGATCTCGCCGTTCTTGCGCATGTAGTCCCACTCGACCTTCACCACGTACGAGACGTAGGCGTCCACGTCGGCCCGGACCTGGTCGCGGAACTCGGCCGGGTAGACCACCGCCCGGTCGCTCACCTCCTGCAACGACTGCGCCTCCCGGAACAGGTCGTCCTGGGCGGCGCCGCGCGCCTCCCAGACACCCGCGAGGGCGAGGCCGAGGACGATCGCGTAGACCACGCCGATCATCATCGTGATGTAGTCGATGACGTCCGGGGTCTCGTCGACGTTCTTCTCGGTGCCCACCCGGCGGTGCCGCAGCACCACCACCGCCACCACGACGGCACAGGCCGCCGCCATCGCGATGGCCAACGCCAACCATTCGGACATGGGAACTCCCTTCTCTGGCTCGGCTTGTGACGGAACAAAGGATCGGGGCCGGCCCCGGGCCGGGCAGGTCGGGCTCCAGGGCCGGACCGGGGGCCGGGGCGGGCCGCCTCGGTGGGGCGGTCAGGACCGCCCGGAACGGCCGCGGCCGCGTCCACGGCCCGGGCGCAGGGCCGCCGCCGCCAGGATGGCGGGCACCGTGACCAGCAGCATGGTGGTCGTCGCCGGGGCGTTGTGGTGGTGCTGCGGCGGGGCCGGCGGCTGCGCCGCCCGCACGTGGTACACGGGCTGCGCCGCCGGGGTCGGCCACAGCGGGCTCGAGCGCACCGGGCTCGGCGCGTCCGGGCTGGGGGCCACCGGGTCCGGTGGGGGCGCCGGTGCTACCGGGACCGGCGCCGGGGGTGCGGGCGGGTTCGGCGCGGGCGGCGGAGGGGGCGCAGGTGCCGTCGGCGGCGGGGTGGGCCCAGGTGTCCTGCTGGGAGCCGGCGTTGTCGGCGCGGGGGTCGGCGACTGCGTGGGGACGGGTGCCGGAGTCGGACTGGGCTTCGACGTCGGCGAAGGCGTCGGCGTGGCACTCGGTGTCGGGGTCGCCGTCGGGCTGGGCGTGTGGGTGGGGCTCGGCGTCGGCGTCGGCGTCGGCGTGGGGCTCGGGCAGGGGTGCGGGTGGTGATGGTGGTGGTGCCACCAGTCCCCGTGCCACCAGTCCCCGTGCCACCAGTCCCCGTCGTGGCCCCCGTACCCCCCGTACCCGCCGTGCTCGTCGTCCGGGCGGCCGGGCTGCCGACGGACCCCCGTGGTGTCCGAGGGCCGTGGTGAGGCCGGTCCGGGCACGGCCTTCGGCGTGCGGCACGGGTGGTGCCGGTGCGGGAGCCCGGGCCCCGGGTGCCGCGCGTCGGCCGTCGGGGCGACGGTGACGCCGACCTGGACGTCCACGTCGACCCCGACGTTCACGTCCCCGCCCGGCCCGACCTGCACCGACACGTCCGTCGCGGTGCAGACGCAGGAGTCGACGATCGTGCCGTGCTGCTGCTCCCCGCCGTGGTGTTCGGTGCCGGACGCCGAGGCGCCGCCGACCAGGGCGCACATCGCGACCACGCCGACCGCGGCGCCGATCAGCCTGGTCCGCCGACCGGAGGCCGCACCCCCACCGCCGTCCAGCGATATCCGTCGGGACTGCCGGCGCTGCGGCATGGGCTCCACTCACCTCTCGGGTCGCCGGGGACGGGATCAGAACAGGACGATCCGCCCGGCCCGCAGGAGGACGCGGGCAGGCGTGATCAGACGTGATGAGGCACGATCAGGCGGACGGCCCGCCTTCCGGGGGCGGGCCGTCCGTCATCAGGTCAAACGATCTTCGGGCCGACCGGTTACGGCCCGGCCCCGTTGTCGGCCGTCCTCAGTGGCGGCGGTGCGCGATCTCGACGTTCTCCAGGACGCCGACCGCGTCCGGCACCAGGATCGCGGCCGAGTAGTAGGCGCTGACCAGGTAGGAGATGATCGCCTTCTCGTCGATGCCCATGAAGCGGACGGACAGCGACGGCTGGTACTCGTCCGGGATGCCGTTCTGGTGCAGGCCGATGACGCCCTGGTTGTCCTCACCGGTACGGATCACCAGGATGGAGCTGGTGTTCTCCTTGGTGATCGGGATCTTGTTGCACGGCAGGATCGGCACCCCGCGCCAGGCCGGCACCTGCTGCCCGCCGAGGTCGACGTGGTGGGGGTACAGGCCGCGGGCGTTGAACTCGCGGCCGATCGCGGCGATCGTCCGCGGGTGGGCGAGCAGGTAGTCGGGGTCGCGGCGGCGGTTGAGCAGCTCGTCCAGGTCGTCCGGAGTGGGCGGGCCGGAGTGGGTCTGGATCCGCTGGTCGAAGTCGGCGTTGTTGAGCAGGCCGAACTCCGGGTTGTTGACCAGCTCGTGCTCCTGGCGCTCGCGCAGCGCCTCGATGGTCAGCCGGAGCTGGTGCTCGATCTGGTTCATCGGCTCGTTGTACAGGTCGGCGACGCGGGTGTGGACCTTGAGGATGGTCTGCGCAACGCTCAGCTCGTACTCGCGGGGCTTGAGCTCGTAGTCCACGAAGGCGCCGGGCAGCTCGAACTCACCGTGGTGGCCGGCCGACATGGCGATCTCGGCCTCGCCGCGCTCGTTCTGGGCCTGCTGCGGCAGGGCCAGGAACCCGAGCAGGTGCTCCTGGAGGCTCGGCGAGTTGTCCCGGATGGCGGCGAAGTCGCGGCGGGTCAGCGTGAGCGCGACGCCGGCGGTGGCGGTCGTGGCGGTGAACTCCCAGACGGCGTCCGGGTTCAGCAGGGCGTCGTCGCCGAAGCGGTCGCCGTCGCCGGCCACGCCGACCACGGTGTCGTCGCCGTACTTGCCGGTGCCGATCTTGTTGACCTTGCCGTGCGCGATCAGGAAGATCCGGTCGGCGGCCCCGCCCTGGGTGGTGAGCACCTCACCGGGGCCGAAGTCGCGCTGCTCGCAGCGGTCGGCGAGGGCGGTCAGCACCTCCTCGTCCTCGAAGCCGCGCAGCAGGGCGAGCTCACCCAGCTCGGCGGGGATCACCCGGACCTGGGAGCCGGTCTTGATGAACTCGACCACACCGTTGCCGACGGTGTAGGTGAGCCGTCGGTTGACACGGTAGGCACCGCCGGCGGCCTGTACCCAGGGAAGCACCTTGAGCAGCCAGCGGGAGGTGATCTCCTGCATCTGCGGTGCGGACTTGGTCGTGGTGGCGAGGTTGCGGGCAGCGGCCGTCGTGAGGCTGGACTGCTGCGGGACCTGCGCTGTCTCCGGGCTCGTGTCCACGGGCATCGGCAGGGGTCTCCATTCATCTGGTCGGATCACGCGGTCGGGGTCGGACGGCGACGGGGTCGCCCCGATCCACCCCGACTGATGCCATGACGGCTCATCAGACACGCGTATCGATGGGGGTGTTGGCGATTCATCGCGATCACGGCCACCGTCTCCCGGCGGCCCATCGGGAACCCTAGATCACCAGCGCCCGACCGGGCCCGCGCGGAGGCCGACTACCCCCCGATAGGGTGAATCTGAAGCAGTCCCATTCCGCTCGGGCCCCGGGTCGCGAGAACATCCGTTCCCCGCCGCGGATCCCGCGCGACCGACCCCCGCGCACGGACAGCGGCAGCGGACAGGCGGCGTACCTCCCGTACGACATCGGCGGGAGCGGGTCGTCAACGGGGGGCCGGCACAACGGGGCCGACGCAACGGGGCCGGTCAGCTGCGCCCCGACCATGGGAGCCGGCCCGCCACCGGGATCCGGGCACGCGAACGGCCCGTCAGGTGCCGGGACGGGGGCGGCCGGCACCTGACGGGGGATCGGGGATGCGCAGTGGGGGTGCGACGGGGAAGCGGCGAGGGAGCGCCGGTCGGGCGATGCGTCAGGCGCAGGCGATCTGGCTGCCGGGGATGCCGACGATGCCGGAGTTCTTGGCCTCGCCCCCCTTGTACTCGTAGTACAGGTAGGAGTAGAAGTCGATCCTGGTCGCCGCGCCGCAGGTCGAGTCCGGCGCCACGGTGTAGGTGACCGTGAAGCTGCTCGTGGCACCGGGGGCGAGCGGCACGTTGTACCGGGCGATCCCGCCGTGGACGTTGTCGCTGCAGCCGTTGGTCTGGGTGCCGCAGGCCGTGGCGGTGAACTTGAGGCCGCTCTCCAGACTGGTCTGGTAGGTCGGCTGAACGCTCTGGTACACGAACTGGATCGGCGTGTCGTACGGGTTGCTGAGCGTCAGGGTCAGGGTGAACTCGCCGCCCCGGACGGTCGTTTGCCGGTCGGAGACGGCCGTGAACGGCAGCGGGGTGTCGGCCTGGGCGGGTGTGGCGGAGAGGAGCAGACCGACGGCGAGGGCCGGGCACGCGGCGAGGGCGACACGGCTCAAATGTGTTCTGCGCATGACCAAGGAGCGTAGGGCGCGGTACCGGTTCCGTTGCCCCGCTCCGCCCCGGTCCGTACCGACGCACGAGTCGGGGGCGGACACCGTGGACCACCCCGGCCGCGTTCCGCCCCCACTCCCCCGCCCGGGGCCCTATGCTTCGCCCGCCGCCCCGGACGTCCACCCGGAGCCGGTCGCCCGGCAGGCCGATGCCGGTCCGGCCGCCCCGGGCCCGGCTGGTTCAGGCGGGCGGCGGCAGGATGTCGCAGAGCGCGGCGAGCGCCGCCGGGTAGGCGTGGTCGGGCGGCGCGGCGTAGCCCACGACCAGGCCGTCCATGGCCGGCATGGCCTCCGGGCCGATCCCCGGGTGCCGGTAGTCGGCGAGCCCGTCCAGGCCCAGGCCCCGGCGGGCGGCGGCCTGGAGCACCGCGTGCTCGGTGCCGGGCTCCAGCCGCAGGACGGCGTGCAGGCCGGCCGCGACGCCGGAGACCCCGATGTGCGGGGCGCTCGCCGCCAGCGCGGCCACCAACTGGTCGCGGCGCTCCCGGTAGCGGCGGCGCATCCGCCGCACGTGCCGGTCGTAGCCGCCGGAGTCGATCAGCTCGGCGAGGGTCAGCTGGTCCAACGCGCTGGCCCAGCCCTCGCGTTCGCCCTTGGCGGCGAGCACCCGGTCGACCAGGTGGTCCGGCAGCACCATCCAGCCGAGCCGCAGCGCCGGTGACAGGCTCTTGCTGACCGAGCCGAGGTAGACCACCCGCTCGGGGTCGAGCCCCTGGACGGCGCCGACCGGCTGGCGGTCGTAGCGGAACTCGCCGTCGTAGTCGTCCTCCAGCAGCAGGCCGCCGCGCCCGCGCGCCCAGTCGACCACGGCGGCGCGGCGGCCGGCGTGCAGCGGTCCGCCGGTCGGGAACTGGTGGGCGGGGGTGAGCAGGGCCGTCCGGACGTCCTGACGGTGCGCCAACCCGCCGATCCTGGCGCCGTGTTCGTCGACCGGAAGGGGCACGGTGGCGACCCCGGCGGCGGCCAGCAGCCCGCGGTGGAACCCCAGCCCGTACGCCTCGACGGCCAGCGGCCCGGTCGACTCGGGCGGCAGGGCGGGTGCCCCGCCGGCGAACAGCAGCCGCAGCGCGTGGGCGAAGCCCGAGCAGACCACGATCCGGTCCGGGTCGGTGCGCACCCCGCGGACGCGGGCCAGGTAGTCGGCGAGGACGGTGCGCAGTTCGCGCCGACCCTGCGGATCGCCGGGCCCGAAGGCCTCGTTGGGCGCCGCGGTCAGGGCCCGGCGGGCGGCGGCCAGCCAGGAGGTGCGCGGGAAGGACGCGGCGTCCGGCCGGCCCTGACGCAGGTCGTGGACGGGCCCCGGCCGCGCGGAGGGTCGGGGGGACGGGCTCGGCGGGACGGGCTCGGCCCGCTCGGCGACGGCGGTGCCGGAACCCTGACGCGCGGTCAGCCAGCCCTCCGCGACGAGTTCGGCGTACGCCTCGGCGGCGGTGTTGCGGGCCAGCCCGAGGTCGGCGGCGAGCGCGCGGTACGGCGGCAGTCGGGTGCCGGGGGCGAGCCGGCCGCTGCGGATCGCCTCGCGCAGGGCCGCCATCAGCGCGGCACGGCGGCCCCCGACGGCGGGGAGGTCGAGGTGCAGGTCGCTGCCGGTCGGGTGGGCGGGCCCGGTGGGGTGCGCGCCCGGCGTTTCCGTCATGGTCACGCACCCTACCCGCCGCCGCCCGGCCCCCTACCGGGCGGCCCGGCCGCGCTACGGCACCACGGTGACCGGCCAGCGGCCCGCCTTCACCAGGCGGACGGCGACCGAGCCGATCACCCGGTGCCCGGCCTGCTCGGAGGCGCCGACCACGACGGCGTCGGCGCGCAGTTCGTCCGCGAGCTTGGCCAGCCCCGTATAGGGGTCGCCGCGCATGGTGAGGAAGCGCCATTCCACCCGCCACACCTCCTTCACGTGGTGCTCGGCCTCGCGCAGTGCGGTCAGCAGCTCGTCGGCGATCTCCTGGGTGGTCTCCTCCACCACGGCCCCGGCCAGCGCGGTGGCCGAGCCCAGGATCGGCTGGACGTACGCGACCGCGAGGGTGGCACCCTGGCGGCGGGCCAGCCCGGCGGCGTAGGCGGTGGCGCGCCAGGAGGAGTCGGAGCCGTCCAGCCCCGCCAGGATCACCTTGGGCCCGTCCGTCCCCAGTTCGAAGCCCGCGGGGGCCGCTGCCGCCCCGGGCTCCCCGGCGCCGCCGACGGCCTCCACGTCCTCTGCATCGCTCTCGTTGCTCATGGCCCCGAGGCTATGCCCGCCACCGTGCGTGAGCGGAGGGGGCCCTCCCGGTGAGGGTTGTGGTGCGGGCCACCCGGGGCGCCGGGCGGGGCGGCGATTTCGACACCGGGGGCTGGTGGTACGTCACGCGCTGTCGACGATGTGGGCGGGCTCACACGGCTTTCGGCGTGACGCAGGCCACTTCGACGGGTGGTTTGATCTTGCAAATGGTGGCAAATCGGGCCAAATCATGTCATTTCCTTGATCCTTACGCCCGGTAACGGCCCCCTGACGTGCCTAAACCTCCAAATCCTTGAAACCGCCTCAAGCGCCCCCGTACCTTCGAATCCGTTGCACCAAGCACTCCGCTCCGGCCGGCTTCACCGCCCCGGAACCGGAACGGTGCCGGACCACGCGAGTGACGTGTCCCCCGAAACCAACGGCCTTCCGAGGGCCTGGTTCCGCGCGCTCGCAGCCTCCTCCGAAAGGAACCGCATGACCTTCCGTAACGAGACTGCCGCTGCCACCACCACCGCCACCCCGAAGCGCCGCAACCGCGTCCGGATGGCTCTGATGGCCGGGGCGATCACCGCCCTGCCGGTCGCCGGCCTCGTCACGGCCACCAGCGCCTCCGCCGCGCCGGCCACCGTCTGGGACAAGGTCGCCTCCTGCGAGGCCACCGGCAACTGGGCCGTCAACTCCGGCAACGGCTTCTTCGGCGGCCTGCAGTTCACCTCCAGCACCTGGGCCGCCTTCGGCGGCACCGCGTACGCCCCGCAGGCCCACCAGGCCACCAAGGAGCAGCAGATCGCCATCGGCGAGAAGGTCCTCGCCGCCCAGGGCCCCGGCGCCTGGCCGATCTGCTCCGTCAAGGCCGGCCTGGGCAAGTAGTCCCCACCCCCCGGCCCGCCTGTCCCGGGCCCCCGACGCCGCCGCACCCTCCCCGGGTGCGGCGGCGTCGTCGCGTTCCCGCCCCCTGCGGCCGACCGCGCGCGCCGGCCTGCGGGCCGCGCCCACGGGCGGCGGTCGGGCTACCGGACCGGGGCCCGTTCCGGGCCGCCGCCGGGCGGGCCGGCCGCCACCGTCACCGTCACCGTCACCGAGAAGTCGGTGTGCCAGTCGGGCGAGGGGCAGTCCTCCTGACCGGACACGTCCAGCGTCCCGCCGGACAGCACCTGGCCGGCGGTCGTCCCCGGATCGATCACCACGGCCGGGTCGATGAAGATCGCGTCCTGGTAGCGCGGCCCGACCCCGTAGTGGCAGGTCAGGGTCCGCGGCCCGGCGGCCGTACAGTCGTACGGCGTCGGGCCGGTCAGCGTGGTGTGCTCCGGCACGGTGATCCGCACGTCGATCGGGTGGGTCGAGTACGACGGACCCGCGTTGTACACCCACAGCGGCAGGTCGATGGTGGCCCCGGGTGCGCCGGTGAGGTCGCCCGGCTGCGGCACCGGGTGCCCGGCCTGCCAGGCGGAGGAGGCGCCGACCATGAAGTGGGCCCGGGTGTCGGCGGTGGTGAGGCTGTACGGCGTGGTGTGGCCTGACTGGTCCGGGTCGCCCGGGTAGAAGGCCTGCACGTCACCGCCGATGGTGGTGAACGGCGGGGTGATCGGCGCGACGTACAGCGACAGCCGCTCCACGGACGTGGCCCCCGGCGCCAGGCCGGCCGGGACGGAATAGGAGCTGCCCGTCCCGAAGTACGTCAGCTCCACCGGCGGGTCGGCCGACTTCACCACGGCGGGCGGGGGCAGGTGGACGACCACCAGGGTCGGATCGGTGGTCGCCGCCGGGCCCTGGTTGGTGACGCGCACCTCCAGGGTCCCGCTCTCGCCCGGGACCACCGGGCCCCGGGGCGGGCAGAGCTCGACGGACAGCCGCGCGGTCGCCGACCGCTCCGCGCGCGGGGCGGTGACGGCCTGGGCCGGCCAGGCCACGAGTACTAGGGAGAGCGCGGCCAGGGCGGCGGCACGCAGGGTTCGTATCATGACCATCACGCTCCCCCCGTCCGACACCCAGGGCAACCGGATGGCTGCCGTCCGTAGCGCGGCCGGCGGCGCCGTTCCGCTCCGGCACGAGACGGCCCGCTACGGCGTGCCCGGCCGGGGCGGGAGCGGCAGCGGGAGAGCGGGGAGGCCGTCGATGCTGGTGCCGACGTACTGCTTGCCCTCGCAGTAGGTGCTGAACTCCTCCTCGTCCTTGCGGCCGAAGAACTGCGCGTGCAGCTCGCGGTCGGCGCGGTAGTCCATCAGCGGGACGGCGAACCCGCAGGAGTCGCTGACCCGTTCGGCCCGCACCAGCACGATCGCACGCAGCCCTGAGCCGTCGACGGCCGGGTCGAAGCGGCCCAACAGCCCGGCGAAGCGCGGGTCGTCACGGAACACCGGCTCGCCCCGGCCGTGCACCCGCACCACGGTCGGCGGGCCGTCGAAGGCGCACCACATCAGCGTGATCCGGCCGTTCTCCCGCAGGTGGGCGATCGTCTCGGCGGTGGATCCGCCGAAGTCCAGGTAGGCGAGGGTGAGTTCGTCGATCACCACGAGCGTGCCGGAGCGGCCCTTGGGCGAGACGTTGACGTGCCCGTCGGTGGAGAGGGGCGCGGTCGCGACGAAGTAGAGGGGCTGCCGTTCGATGAACTCCCGCAGCCTGCCGTCGATGCTCTCGTACTGCTTTCCCATGCCCGCCAGTGTGCGCCCATCTCGCCTGGCAAGAAAGGATGATCCACTGGGCGAGACGGCCGCCTCGCCGGGGGCGCCACCGGGACGCCCGCAGGGCGACCGAACTCGGCGGCCCCGGTGCGCATTTGTCCAAGACGCCCGCCCCCGCCGCGCGGCACGCGCGCCACCGGCCGCCGATACTGGGAACGTGACGACGGAAACCCCCGAGACGTCCGCAGCCGGCGCAACCGGGCCCGCGGCCGCAGCCGACGAGGCCGCGGACACGGCCGCCGACACCGCCGCCGGCCTGGTCGACGAAGCCGTCCGCGCCCGGCCCGCGCCCGCGCTGCGCCCGTACGTGGCCTGGTACTCCGGGTACCGCCAGCGCGGCATCCCGCCCGCCCTGCACCGCGGCCTGCCGTCCCCGTACCTGACGTTCATCCTCACCCTGGACGAGCCGCTGGTGATCGCCGGGCACCCCGACCCGGCGCAGCCGCCCGGCAGTTACCCGACGCTGCTCGGCGGCCTGCACACCGGCCCGGCGCTGATCACCCACGACGGCCGGCAGTCCGGCGTGCAGATCGCCGTGCACCCGCTGGCCGCCCGGGCGCTGTTCGGGCTGCCCGCCGGCGAGCTGGCCGGGATCGACCTCCCGGCGGAAGAGGTGCTGGGGCGGCTCGGCCCGCGCCTCCAGGAGCAGTTGCAGTCCGCGCGCACCTGGTCCGAGCGCTTCGCCGTGCTGGACGGGACGCTGCTGCGGGCCGCCCGCCCGTCCGGGCAGGTGCCGCCGGAGGTCGGCTGGGCATGGCGGGCGCTGCGGCGCAGCAACGGCGCCCTGCCGGTGGCGGCGCTGGCCCGGGAGACCGGCTGGAGCACCCGGCACCTCCAGGAGCGGTTCCGCCGGGAGACCGGTCTGACGCCGAAGGCCGCCGCCCGGGTGATCCGCTTCGACCGGGCCCGCCATCTGCTGGCCGCCTCGCCGCCGCCCCGGCTCGGCGACCTGGCCGTCCGCTGCGGGTACTTCGACCAGGCGCACCTGGCCCGGGAGTTCCGCGCCCTGGCCGGGGCCGCGCCGAGCGCGTGGCTGGCGGCGGAGGGGCCGGAGGAGGCGAAGTTCCGAAACGTCCAAGGCGGGGCGGGTGCGGCGGCCGCAGAGTGGGAGGCGTAAGCAACCCGAGCCCCCCCCCCGAGGAGACAGCCATGGACGGCACCGCCCCCGCCCCGCAGGTCTGGCCCAGCCTGCGCGCCACCGACGCCCGGGCCCTGATCCGCTTCCTGGTCGACGCCTTCGGCTTCCAGGAGGTCGTCGCCTACGGTGAGGGCGGGTTCGTCGCCCACGCCGAACTGGCCTGGCCGGAGGGCGGCGGCGTGATGCTCGGCTCGGACCGGGAGACGCCCGAGGGCGTTGCGCCCTGCCCGGGCCGGCCTGGCGGTTTCACCGCGTACGTGGTCACCGCGGACCCGGACGGCGTGCACGACCGCGCCGTCGCCGCCGGGGCCCGGATCACCACCGCGCTCACCGAGACGGACTACGGTTCGCGCGACTTCGCCGCCGCCGACCCGGAGGGCAACCAGTGGTACTTCGGCACCTACCGGGGTGCGCCGCGGCCCGCCGCCCCCGCGCGGGGCTGAGCGGGCCCGTCTCCGACGCCGGTGGACCGGCTGCGCCCCCGCCGCCGCCCGGGCAGACTGGCTGCGGGGGCCACGCACAGGCCCACCCAGGCTCCGGGGAGCACCCATGCCGCAGCTCACGGTGGACGGGCGCACCCTCGCGCTCTCCCACCTCGACAAGGTGTACTACCCGCGCACCGGCACCCTCAAGGGCGAGGTGCTGCGCTACTACGCCGCCGTGCACGGCGCCCTGCTCCCCCACCTGCGCGACCGCCCGGTCTCCTTCCTGCGCTGCCCGGACGGCGTGGAGGCCGAGGTGTTCATCGCCAAGAACCCGCCGGCCGGCACCCCGCGCTGGGTGCGCACCGTCGAGGTGCCGAGCAGCGGCGGCGACCTGCGCCAGGTGGTCCTCGACGACGGCGCCGCGCTGCTCTGGGCCGCCAACCTGGGCTGTCTGGAACTGCACGTCCCGCAGTGGCACGCGGCCGCGCCCGGGCTCGCCGACCGCCTCGTCCTGGACCTCGACCCCGGTGCGGGCGCGTCCGTCCTCACCTGCCGCACCGTCGCCGTCCTGCTGCGCGAGCGGCTCGCGGCGGACGGCCTGGCGGCGTGGGTGAAGACCTCCGGCTCCAAGGGCCTGCACCTGCTGGTCCCGATCGAGCCCACCCCCAGCACCCGGGTCTCGGCGTACGCGAAGGCGCTCGCCGCCGCCTTGGAGGGCGACCGCCCGGAGCTGGTGGTGCACACCATGGCGAAGGCCCGGCGGGCCGGCCGGGTGCTGGTCGACTGGTCGCAGAACAGCGCCAGGAAGACCACCGCCGCGCCGTACACCCTCCGGGCCCGGCCGCTGCCGACCGTCTCCACCCCGCTGACCTGGGCCGAGCTGGAGCGCGCCGGCACGGCGGACGACCTGGTGTTCACCCTCGCCGAGGTGCCGGATCGCCTCGCCGCCCACGGCGACCTGTTCGCGCCGCTGCTGGACCCGGAGCGGGCCCGGCCGCTCCCCGCCGGCCCGGCGACCCGGCAGGAGCAGCCCCGCCAGGTGCTCCACCCGCCCGTCGAGGTGATGCGCCCCACCACCGTCACCGCCGTCCCGCCCGCCGACGGCCTGGGCGGCGCGGGCGTGCAGTACGAGCTGAAGCTGGACGGCTTCCGCTGCGTCGCCTTCGCCCGCGGCGCCCGCCCGCCCGTCCTGCAGTCCCGCACCGGCCGCGACCTCGCCCCCGAGTTCCCGCCGATCGCCGCCGCCGTCGCCCGGCTGCCCGAAGGGCTGGTGCTGGACGCCGAACTCGTCGCCTGGCGGGCCGGCCGGTTCGCCTTCGGGGAACTGCTGCGCACCCGCCGGGCCCGGGCCGCCGCCCCGGACGTCGTCCTCGGCCTGATCGCCTTCGACCTGCTCGCCCTACCGGGCCGCGACCTGCGCCGGCTGCCGCTCACCGACCGTCGCCGACTGCTGCTCGCCGCGCTGGCCGACGTCCCTCCGCCGATCCAGCCGGTACTGGCCACCACCGACCGCACGGAGGCGCTGGACTGGATGGCCCGCCTCGCCGACACCGGCGTCGAGGGCCTGGTCTGCAAGGCCGCCGGCTCCCCCTACCACCCGCGCGGCGCCGGCCGCGCCTGGGTCAAGTACCGCCGCAGCGACACCCTCGACGCCACCGTCCGCGCCTTCACCGGTCCGACCTCCCGTCCGCACGCCCTCGTCCTCGAACTCGACGACGGCCGGGTGCTCCTCAGCGCTCCCCGGCTCACCCCGGTCCAGGCCCGCGAGGTCGCCGAGGCCGTCGGTCCCCTCGCCGGCCCGCCCGTCACCGACCCCGAGCACGGCCCGGTCCACCCCCTCACCGGACCGCTGCGCGCCGAACTGACCCTCACCGGCCGCCCACCCGTCGCCGCCTTCGTCCGGCTGCGCGGCGACTGACCCCCTGCGCGGCTCGCGCCGGGCACGCCGGGAACTCCCCGGGGCGGGAAGCGGGTTCACCCCTTCCGCCGCTTCGCCGCGTGGACGAACTCGGTGACCAGGGTGTCGTTGAAGACCGGCAGGTCGGCGGGTCGGCGGCTGGTGACGAGGGGGCCGGGGCCGGCGCGGCAGACGTGAACCTCCTCATCCACCCAGTGGGCTCCGGCGTTGCGCAGGTCGGTGCGCAGGCTCGGCCAGGAGGTGAGGGTGCGGCCGCGGACGGCGTCGGCCTCGATCAGGGTCCAGGCGGCGTGGCAGATCGCGGCGACCGGGCGGCCGGAGGCGCAGTAGGCGCGGACGAAGACCACCGCGGCCTCGTCCAGCCGTAGCGCGTCGGGGCTCGCGACGCCGCCGGGCAGGACCAGGCCGTCGAAGGCGGACGGCCGCGCCCCGGCGACGAGGAGGTCGACGGCGAAGGTGTCGCCCGGGGCTCGGTGCCGGACGGCCTGGACGCGGCCGGGCCCGGTGGACAGCAACCGCGGGGTGCCGCCGGACTCGGCCACCGCCTGCCACGGCGAGGTCAGCTCGACCTGCTCCGCCCCGTACGGCGCGACCAGGAAGGCGATCGTCCGGCCGGTGAGCGTGGTGGACGGCCAGCCCATGGCTCAGCGCCGGTGCGGGTCGCAGGCGGAACCCAGGTGGACGGCGGCGGACGGGGCGGGGCTGAGCCGGGCGCGCGGGCAGTCCAGGTGGACGGTCAGCTCCAGGTGGTCGATCCGCGACACCAGACCGACCGGAACGGACAGCCGGGTGCCCGCCACCCAGGGCCCGGCGTCGATCAACAGGTGGTCCCCGGTGTCCTGTTCGACCCGGCCGAGCGGGCCGTCGGTGGCCTGCACCTCGTACCCGGTCAGGTTCAGGTCGGCAGCGTGGTGGGGGCCCGGACGGTACTCCCACAGGTCGGTGGTCATCAGGCCTCCGGTTGGTCCCAGGGGCGGCGTTCGCGGCGCTCGTCCCGGTCGGGGGGTGCGGCACGGCGTTCGCCCCGGTCCCGGCCCGCAGCCTGGTCCCGGCCCTCACCCCGGCCCGCGGCCCGGCGGCGCAGCAGCGCCGAGGTGGCGACCGCCGCCGCCACCGAGGCCGCCCACACCAGCCCGAGGGCGGTCAGCACCGCGGTGGTCGGGGTCCGCACGCCGATGCTGAGGCAGATCGCGGACATCACCAGGGCGGTCAGCACCACCCCGGCGGACAGGCGGCGCCCGACGCCGCGCAGCACGCGCCGGGCCCGGCTCGGCGGCTTGGCGCCCATCGTGCTCAACTTCCGGTCGAGGCGCGTGTCCTGGCGCAGATCGGACTCGATCTCCTCAAGGAGCCGTCGCTCCCATCCGCTCAACGCGGGTCCGTCCATCTCGGTCACCTCCGACACTTCCGGTGACGTGCTCGCACCCGGGCGGTTGCCCGGTACGGGCAGGCGCTAACCGCTCAGGGGGCCGCCGGTTGCGGCGTGTGGTGCGGCGCCGGCGGCGGCGCCCACGGGGCCGAAGGCCCGGGGCCGGGCCAGCAGGCTGTCGTCCAGGACGCGCAGCAGGGCGTCGGCGTCGCGGTGGACCTCGACCGCGCCCGCCGCCCGCAGCTCGGGGCCGGCGTCCGCACCGGCCGCCAGGGCGACGCACGGCACCCCGGCCCGCCGCGCCGCCAGCACCTCGCGCACGCTGCCGGCCACCGCCACGGCGTGCGGCGGTGTGCCGCCGACCAGTTCCAGCGCGGCCCGCACCGGGTCACGCCCGGGGGCGGTCACGGTCAGGGCCGGTGCCCCTCCCGGCCCGGGCCCGGTCAGCACGACCGTCCAGCCCCGGGCGGCGCACTCGCGCAGCAGTTCGGCGGAACCGGGCGGCGCAGGGCGCCAATCGGTACCGAAGAGAGCCGCCGAGATCACCGTCATGGCCGACCGTTTCCCTTCCCGGGCCACGCACCGTACGCGCTCTTCCAGGTTAGGCCGCTCCCCCGCCGTGCGCGCAGCCTGCGGCCCACCGGTTTCCCGGCACCGGGAGGACCCGCGCGGCGGCCGGTCGGCGAACCCGGCTACCCGGCGTCCGGGTCGGTGGCGAGGCGGGCGTGGAGGTGTTCGTCGACGTAGTCGCCGTCGCCGTAGCGGTAGGAGGCCCGGGTGGTGCCCTCGTGGCGGAAGCCGCCGCGGTCGGCGACGCGGCAGGAGGCCTCGTTGCCGACCGCGTGCCAGAGCTCGATGCGGCGGGCGTCGGCGGTGGCGACGGCCCAGCGGGTGACGGCGGTGACGGCGCGGGTGGCGAGGCCCCGGCCGCGGACGGTGGGGAGCAGCCAGTAGCCGACCGTGGCGATGCCGTCCGGCTGGTCGGTCCAGCCCAGGAAGGCGTTGCCGTGGAGGGTCCCGTCGAGGGCGTCGGTGATCGCGAAGGCGGCCGCGCGTCCCTCGGCCCAGCCGGTGTCACAGCGGTCGAGGTAGGCCTCGGCGCCGGCCGGGTCGGCGATGCGCAGCGGGTTCCAGCGGGCGATCTCCGGGTCGGCCGCGGCCGCCACCAGGGCGGGGACGGTGCCGCCGGGCACGTCGAGGGCCCTGCCCCAGGGGCGCAGCGCGATGTCGCCCAGGTCGAGGGTGGCGGGCCGCAGGACGCGCCGCTCGGCGGAGGTCTCGGTGGTGCTCATCCGGCCTTCCTATCCCGCCCGCTCCGGTGCCCGCCAGCGAATTTTCCCGGCCGGCAATCCGCCCCCGCCCGGCCGGCGGGGGCGTGCGGACCGGCGGTGACGCCCGGGACGTCCGGTGAGCGGGGCGGCGCACGGCGGGCCCGCCGTGCGCCGCCCGGACGGCCGGGTCAGACGATCCGGGACAGGTACCCGTTGTCGACCAGCCAGAGCACGTTCAGCTTGGCCGGGCCGCCGGGCACCAGGCTCGCGTCGAGCTGGTACTGCAGGCCCCAGCCGGGCTGGCCGAACCACGGGGCGATCGGGCCGGCGTGCACCTTGAAGGGCTTGACCACCTTGTAGTCGTGGTAGTTGCAGCCCGCCGGCGGGGTGCCGTCGAGGCTCTGCGGCGGGATGGAGCGGGTGGAGTAGGGCAGTCCCTCGGGGGCGAGGAAGGCGCCGTACTCGCTGCCGTAGCGGTCGATGTTCTGGTTCGGGTAGAGCGTGAGATCGAACTCGACCGGGGTGCCGTCGGGCAGGGTGACGTAGCCGTCGGACGGCGGGTAGATCCAGCCGCCGGCGCCGTTGTTGCCGGCCGGGTCGTAGTAGGTGGTGAGGAACTGCTGCTCGCTCAGGGAGCCGGTGCGCTGGTACCCGACGAGTTCCCTGCCGACCCGGCCGGTGGTGGGCAGGCCGGCGGGGCCGAGCCGCTTGTCACCCTGGTAGAAGTCGGCGGAGCACTCGTCGGAGGGCGTGGCGGCCCTGGCGGAGGTGCCCGCGGTGGCGGTGTCGGCCGCGGCGGCCGGGATGCTCGGGGCGATCAGGGCGGCGGCCGCGGCGAGTGGCGCGACGAGCAGGCGAAGGCGAAGGCGCACGGTGTCTCCGTCGTGAGGGGGGTCGCACGGAGGGGGCGTCCTGCTCACCCTCCGTGTCCGTTTCGGCACCAGGCAAGCGGATCAGCTGATCATCCGTCAACACGACTTGGCCGAAGGCGCACCGAATTCCCCGGTTCCGGCCAACCCCCGGACGCCGGACCGGTTCACCCGAAAGAATGAACGGTTCGGCACCGGCCGGACACTCCGGACGGCCGGCCCCGTCAGCGCCCCGTCAGCGCCCCGTCAGCGCCCCGGCGCGACCCGCCCGACCAGGTGGAGCAGCCGGTCGAGGGCGTCCTTGGAATTGGGCTCGGTGAGGTTGACCATGAGCCGGAACGCCACCTTCAGCAGCGCCGGGTGGCCGAGCCCGGCGGCGCCGGCCGCGCCGAGCAGCCTGGGCCGGCCGAGCAGGTCGGCGGCGAGGCGGCCGAGCGCGAAGTAGCCGGCGTAGGCGGAGCGCAGCGCCTGCGGGTAGGCGCGCAGGGCCAGTTCGCGGCCGCGGTCGGTGCGCCGGGCGAGGGCCTGGACGATGGTCTCGGCGGCGTAGCGGCCGGATTCCATCGCGTAGGCGATGCCTTCGCCGGTACCGGGGCTGACCGTTCCGCCGGCGTCACCGATGAGCAACAGGCCGTCGGCGTAGTGGGGTTGGCGGTTGAGGCCCATCGGGAGGGCGGAGCCGCGGACGGGCTCGGTGACGGCGTCGGGGGTGTAGCCGTACGCGGGCGGCAGGTTGTCGCACCAGCGGCGGAGCAGGTCGCGCCAGTCGAGGTCGACGTGGGCGGTGTCGAGGACCCCGAGGCCGACGTTGGCGGTGCCGTCGCCCATGCCGAACACCCAGGCGTAGCCGGGCAGCAGGCGGCGGGCGGGGTCGCCCGGGTCGCGCAGGTCGAGCCAGGCCTCCAGGTAGCGGTCCTGGTGGCGGGGGGTGGTGAAGTAGGTGCGGTAGGCGACGCCCATGGCGCGGTCGGTGCGGCGGTAGCGCTTCATCGCGACGGAGAGGCGGGTGGAGTTGCCGTCGGCGGCGACCACGACCGGCGCCTGGTAGCTGACGGGCCGGCGCTCGTCGCCGAGCTTCGCGGTGACGCCGGTGATCCGGCCGCTCCGCTCGTCCACCAACGGGCCCGCCACGTTGGCCCGTTCGATCAGCCGGGCGCCGGCCGAGGCGGCCCGGCGGGCGAGCAGTTCGTCGAAGTCGGCGCGCCGGCGGACGAGCCCGTGGCCGGGGTAGGCGGACAGCTCGGGCCAGTCGAACTCCAGCGCGCGCCGGCCCGAGATCAGCCGCAGGCCCTGGTTGTGCAGCCAGCCGGCCTGCTCGGAGACGTCGATGCCGAGGTCGGTCAACTGCTTGACGGCGCGCGGGGTGAGGCCGTCGCCGCAGACCTTCTCGCGCGGGAACGCGGACTTCTCCAGCAGCAGGACGTCCAGGCCGGTGCGGGCGAGGTGGTAGGCGGCGGTGGAGCCGGCCGGGCCTGCGCCGACCACGATGACGTCGGCGTTCTCCTCGGTCCGGGCGGGCCGGGGGGCCCGGCCGCCGTCTGCGGGCACCTGCTGCTCTGGGCCGGGCATCACGCACTCCCACGGGGTCGGATCGACTGCGGGCCCGACGGGGCCGCAGGGCTGCCCGGACGGACTCGGACAGGGCCATTCGGACAGGTTGTTCGGACGGGGCCGTTCGGACGGGGCCATTCGGACGCGGCCGGACTCGGCGGTCCGAGACGGACGATAGAGAACCACGGCACCCGCCCGCCGCCCCGACACGCGGGCCCGCCCCGATGACCGGTCAATACCGGCCACGGGGGCGGCTGCGCGGCCACCCGCCGGGTCGGGGCCCGCCGTTGACCACCGCGCCGGAGACGGGGCCCGGCCCGTCGGCGGGCCGCCGTCCGGCACGCCCCCCCGGGAGACCACGGAGCCCCTGCCTCCGACGGCGGTGTCGGACGGCAGGGGCTCCGTGGAACTGCCACCGGCGGCGTCAGGGGTTGAGCGCCAGCACCACGTAGGCGGCCAGCACGGCGAGGTGCACGGCGCCCTGGAGCGGGGTGGCCCGGCGCGGGATGACCGTCAGGGTGCCGAGCACGACGGTCAGGGTCAGCAGCACCATGTGCGCCGGGCCGAGGCCGAGGACGAGCGGGCCGGAGAGCCAGGAGGAGGCGATCGCGACGGCCGGGATGGTCAGGCCGATGCTGGCGAGCGCCGAGCCGAGGGCCAGGTTGAGGCTGGTCTGCAACCGGTTGCGCAGGGCCGCGCGCAGCGCCGCGATGGTCTCCGGCAGCAGGACGAGCAGGGCGATCACGACGCCGACGACGGAGTGCGGCAGTCCGGCGTCGTCCACGGCGGACTCGATGGTCGGCGAGACGCCCTTGGCGAGGCCGACCACGGAGACCAGGGCCACGCCGAGCAGCAGCAGGCTGATCCAGGCGGCCCTGGCGGTCGGCGGCGCGGCGTGGTCCTCCTCGTCGAGCACCCGGCCCTCGGGGGTGACCGGCAGGAAGTAGTCCCGGTGCCGGAAGGTCAGGGTGGTCACGAACAGCCCGTACAGCACGATCGAGGCGGTGGCCGCGAAGACCAACTGGGTGGTGGAGAACTGCGGGCCCGGGGAACTGGTGGTGAAGGTCGGCAGCACCAGGCTGAGGGTCGCCAGGGTGCCGATGCAGGCGAGCGCGGCGCCGGTGCCCTCGGCGTTGAAGACGGCGGTCCGGTACTTGATCGCGGCGACCAGGATGGACAGGCCGAGGATGCCGTTGCAGGTGATCATCACGGCGGCGAACACGGTGTCCCGGGCCAGGGTGGCGGACTTGGAGCCGCCGTCGGCCATCAGCGTCACGATCAGCGCGACCTCGATCACGGTGACCGCCACCGCGAGCACGAGCGATCCGAAGGGTTCCCCGACCCGGTGCGCGATCACCTCGGCGTGGTGCACGGCGGCGAGCACGGCGCCGGCCAGGAAGCAGGCGACGACGCCCACCACCCAACCGGGCAGGTCCCGGTGCCAGGTCAGGACGAGGACGACGAACGACACCACCGGAACGACGACGGTCCATTGCGCGGCGGCCACGCGGAGCTTCGTGATCATGCCGCCGAGCATCCCAGACCGGGGGACGCCCACCCGGTTGCCCGCGCCGGGATACGTAGGGATGTGGTACAACTCATCCCGTTTTGCCCGCTCACCCGCCGTAGTCGGCGAGGTACCGGAGCACCTTGTCGACGTGCGGGCGGACCCGTTCCGGGACGCCTCCGGCGGTCGCCACGGTCTTGTCGCTGGTCCGGTAGGCGGCGGTCACCAGGGCCGGCAGGTCGCGGGTGAGGCCCCGGTGCTTGAGCTGCTGGTCCAGCCAGCAGACGTAGTTGCCCATCGCGGCGATCGCGTCGCCCGGATCCAGGTAGGACTTGGGGCCGTCGTGGGCCGCGGCCTTCGCCCAGGCGTCGAAGACGGCGGGCGTCCACATGGCGATGCCGTACTCGCCGGTCTCGGGGCGGGCCGCGTTCGGGTCGAAGCCGCTCTCGGCCTTGAGCATCGCGGCCAGCAGCGCCGGGGTGATCTCGGGCTCGGGGCAGCGCCGGGCGGCGACCTCGATCATGCCGCGGTAGGCCACCGGGACGTCGGAGCCGGCCGGGATCGCGCCGGGCGGCGGGGGCGCGGCCGGGTGGGTGGCCGACCCCACGGCGGGTACTGCCGCGCCGTGCTCCGCGGCCTCCGGCTCGGGGGCCCCGGTCAGGGCGAGGACGGTGACGGCGCAGGCCAGCAGGCCGGTGGCGGCCCGCAGGGCGCCGCCGCGGCGGCAGGCCGGACGCGCGCCGGCCCGGGCGACCAGCGCGGCGAGGTCGGCGCGGGCCCGCTCCTCCCGCCCGGGGGCCAGGCAGGCGGTGACCACGGCCCGCCAGGGCCCGGGCAGCGCCTCGTCCAGCCGCAGCGGCGCCGCGCCGCGCGCGTACGCCTGGGCGGCCAGCGAGCGGGCCCGGGCGGTGGCGCCGAGGAACGGGTGCAGGCCGCCGGTGAGCACCTGGTGGGCGATCACCCCGAAGGCCCAGATGTCGGCGCTGGGGCGCACCGCGACGCCGCGCGCGCCGGTGCGCTCGGACCACCACTCGGGCGGGACGTGGTCGGGCGAGCCGAGCGGCGGCGTGTAGGCGTGGGTGCCCTCCAGTTCGGCGGTGAGGCCGAAGTCCGCGATCTTGGCGGTGCCGTCGGGCATCAGCAGGATGTTGGCCGGTTTGAGATCCCCGTGCACCCAGCCGCCCCGGTGCATGTGGGTGAGCCCGGCGCAGACCTCGGTGAGGACGCGTCCGGCGCCGGGCACCGGGGTGCCGGGGCGGGCGGCGGCGAGGACGTCCTGGAGGCTGCGGGCGGCGCGTTCCATCACCAGGGCGACGGCGCCGTCCAGGCCGGGGTGGGCCGGGTCGTCGACGACCGTCACGGCGAGGGTGCGGATCAGGTGGGGGTGGTCCGCGCGGCGGCTGAAGCGCATCTCGCTGCGGGCGACCTCCGTCATGGTCCGTCGCTGGCCGGGGCTGAGCCGGGCGGGGCTGAGCAGTTTGACGGCGGCCGGGGTGCCGTCGGGGCCTTCGGCCGCGTACACGCTGCCCCAGGCGCCGGCCCCGAGGTAGGCGCCGGTGCGGTAGCCCGCGAGCCGGTAGCCGGCCGGTACCTCGGACTGCTGGTCCGGCGGGGGCTGGTCCTTCTCCTGCACCCGCTGCTCGGACGCCGGCTCGTCGGACGCCGGCTCGTCGGGCGGCTGGCCGGCGGGCCTCACGGTCGGGCGGCCGGGCGCCGGGGCGGGAGCAGGGCCAGGTGCTCCTCCCGGACGAGATCGAACTTCAGTGCCAGGGCCGCGAGTTCCTCGCGCTTGCCGCCGCCGGGGCCGTCCTCGTAGGGCTCGCGCAGCCGCAGCTTCGTCCACACCAGGTAGTCGATGTGGTAGTTGACCGCCGAGCGGGTCAGCCCGTGGCAGGAGGGCAGGGCGCGCAGCCGGGCCAGCACCTCCGTCACACCGGGGACGACGGCGGCGGAGGGCGAGCGCAGCCGGGGCTCGCAGAGCGCGAGCAGCACCAGGAAGTACTTGGCGGTCGGGTCGAGGGCGAACGGGCTGACGGTGAGTTCGCCGCCGACGCCGCCGGGCCGGCCCTCCAGGTAGGCGTGCTGCGGGGCGAAGACCTTGAACGAGGCGGGTTCGCCGAGCGCGGGCAGCAGCACCCTGGAGAACTCGAACGGCACGGGCGCGCCGAGCCGGCCGGGCGCCACCTTGACGTGCTCGCCCGCGCCCTCCAGGTTTTCCACCACGTAGGTGGCGGAGGTGCTGAAGTTGGACAGCCGCCAGTAGTCCTCGGCGGCGGTGACCTCCCCCGCGCGCCGGGAGACGCCCTGGTCGGGCAGGGGGATGGGGGCCGGACGGCCGGGCTCGCCGCGCCCGAACGCCGCGGCCTCGCCGGGGCCCATCCGCAGCAGGCCGGGCGGTTCGCCGGGTGCCATCACGGGCTCCCGGTCGGGCAGTTGCACGATGACCGTGTCCACGCCGACACCTCCGTGGTTCGGGTCGATGCTAACGGCCCGATTCGCCCCGACGGCAGTTCGCCACTCGGACGAGTGAAGGGACACCGCCAACCCGGCCCGGGCGTCGCCGAGTTGCCCCCGGGCCTCTCACCTGCCGGTCCGTCGACCGTTCGACGGGCGGTTGCAGCACGTAGTTGAATGGTCACCTTGAGTGTGACGCAACACACACACGGCATGTCCACGTTCTGTGCAAGACTCATCTCAAGGAGTGAGATCCCCTTAATTTCCAAGGAGGTTCATATCATGCGCGCTCGGATCGCAGCTGTGACGATGATGGTGGCAGGGATAGCAGGCCTGGCGGCCGGACCGGCCACCGCGGCCCCGGCGACGACCGAGAACGAAGCGGTGGCCTGCGCCTCCGTGCTCAACAAGCCCTGCATCTCGCACCAGCACGACGGTGAGGGCTTCTTCGGCGTCGCCCAGGTCTCCGCCGACCCGCGCCAGTTGACGATGGTTCAGGTCGAGGTGCGGACCCAGAAGGCCTGGGGCAGCCCGTGGGAGACGATCGCCTCCGCGACCACCGTGCGCCTGGGCTCCGCGAAGGCGGTCACCCCGCGCGTCGTCACCACCGACCTGCGGATCATCTGCGCCACCGCCGGCCCGGCGCTGGAGGCGACCCAGCAGGTCACCACCTGCACCAACCCGTTCTGACGGACCCCGCCGCTCCACCAGCACCGGGGCCCTCGATCGACCCGATCCACCCCACCCGCCGGGGCGCCCGCGCCCCGGCTCCAGGGCCGGCCGCCAGCGCACCCGGCGGCCGGCCCGTCGGCATGCGGCGCCCTCGCAGGCCGGCTCCCGGCGGTCCGGGGCCGGCGGAGCGGCTCCGACCAGGGCCCGAGTGGACCTGGGGCACCCGTTCACGGCAAACTGGTCTAGACCTCAAGGGTCTAGACCAAGCACCCGGCTCAGAACGGTGGACCAGTATGGAAATCGTGATCGTCCCTGACGCCTCAGCGGCCGGCGAACTCATCGCCGCGGCGATCACCGATCTGCTGACCGGCAAGCCCGAGGCCCTGCTCGGCGTGGCGACCGGCTCGACGCCGCTGCCGATCTACCAGGCCCTCGCCGAGCGGGTCCGCGACGGCCGGCTCGACGCCTCCCGGGCGCGCATCTGCCAGCTCGACGAGTACGTCGGCCTGCCCGCCGGCCACCCCGAGTCCTACCGTTCGGTGGTGCTGCGCGAGGTCGTCGAGCCGCTGGGCCTGACCGAGGACTCCTTCCTCGGCCCGGACGGCAACGCGACGGACATCGCCGCGGCGGCCACCGCCTACGACCGCGCGCTGGCCGCGGCCGGCGGCGTGGACCTCCAGCTGCTCGGCATCGGCACCGACGGCCACATCGGCTTCAACGAGCCCTGCTCCTCGCTGGCCTCCCGGACCCGGATCAAGACGCTCACCCGGCAGACCCGGGAGGACAACGCCCGGTTCTTCGACAGCCTCGACGAGGTCCCGCACCACGTCATCACCCAGGGCATCGGGACCATCCTGGAGGCGCGCCACCTCGTCCTGCTCGCCACCGGCGAGGCCAAGGCCGAGGCCGTCGCCCTCTCCGTCGAGGGCCCGCTGTCCGCCGCCGTCCCCGCCTCGGCGCTGCAGCTCCACCCGCACGCCACCGTGGTGGTCGACGAGGCCGCCGCCTCCGGCCTCAAGCTCGCCGACTACTTCCGCGACACCTACGCCGCCAAGCCGGCCTGGCAGAAGCTCTGAGGTCGGCGGGCCCGTGCGGGAGGCAGTCGCCTCCCGCACGGGCCCGACCCACGTTCCTTCCCGGCAGCGCCCGGCGGTCAGCGCGTGCGGAGCCAGTCGCCGAAGGCCGCCAGGGCAGGGCCCGGATCGCGGCGCCCCAGGCCGATCCGGAAGCGGTCGGCGGGAGCGGGCGTCAGGTCGGAGTGGAACATGCTCGCGGGCAGCAGCAGGACGCCCGCCTGCTCGACCAGCGCGGTGCAGAAGTCCTCGACCCCGTCCGCCCCGAGGTAGCGCGGGTAGGCGACGCAGCCGCCGTCCGGGGCGCGCCACTCGAAGAGGTCGCCGAACTCGGCGAAGAACGCGTCGAACCGCGGCAGGTTCTCCGCGATGATCGCGCGGTTGCGCGCCAGGATCTGCTCGCGGGCGTTGATCGCGATGCGGGCCAGCACCTCGCTCGGCGCCGAGTTGCAGATCGTGGTGTAGTGCTTGGCCCGCTCCAGCCGGGAGCGCAACTCCTGGTCGCGGCAGGCGATCCAGCCGATCCGCAGGCCGGGCAGGCCGAGCGACTTCGAGGTGACGTTGAGCGAGAGGGCGCGCGCGGAGAGGTCGGCGGCCTGCGGCAGCGCCCGGGCCGGGTCGCGCTCCAGACCGCGGTAGACCTCGTCGGAGAAGAGCCGGATGCCGCGCTCGTCGCACAGTTCCACCAGACGCGTGAAGTCGGCCGCGTCGATGACCTTGCCGGTCGGGTTGTGCGGGAAGTTCACCGACAGCACCCGGGTGTTCGGGCGCAGTGCGGCCGTGACCGCGTCGAGGTCGAGCGCCCAGTCGTCCTTCTCGTCCAGGGCGACGCCGGTGACCTCGCAGAGGGAGAGCGGGATGGTCTCGGCGGACTGGTAGTTGGGGGTCACCACCACGGCGTGGTCGCCCCGGTCGAGGAGCACCTGCATGGCGAGGTTGAGCCCCTCCTGCGCGCCGCCGAAGCAGAGCACGTCGTCGGCGTCGACCTCCTGGTACATCCCGGCGATGGCGCGGCGCAGCTCCGGATCGCCGTAGGTCTCGGTGTAGCCGAGGGCGAGGCCGTCCCAGGCCCGGCGGTCCTCGGGGCCGGCCAGGGCGAGGAGTTCGGCCATCGTCATGGTCTGGGCGTCGGAGGCGGCGAGGTGGTGGCGGGCGCTGAACTCCCAGCGCGAGAAGTAGGTTTCGAGTCGGAAGTCGGGGAGCCTGGTCATCTCTCTGTCACTCGCTCTCGTCGGCGCCGGCGCCGGCGCCGGGGTGCCGGTGCCGGGACTCGGGGGCCTGCTGGTTCTCAGGGGCCTGCCAGGGCTCAGGGGCCTGCCGGGGCTCGGGGGCCTGCTTGAGCTCGGCGAGCAGGGTGTAGGCGGTCGAACGGGAGACCCGCAGTGCGGTGGCGACGGCCGGGACCGCGCGGCGGACCGCGAACACCCCGGCCTGGTCGAGCTCGCGCAGGACGGCGAGCCGGTCCTCGCGGCCGAAGCGTTCGAGCGGGCGGCCGTGCGCGCGGACGTAGCCGCCGATCACGTCGTTCATCCGCTCCGTCCAGTCGCGCTCGAAGAGCGGTTCGGGGCGGGGCGCGGTGGGCGCGGCGAAACCCGCCAGCAGGGCGGCGGCGTGCTCCAGCGGGCCCCGGTCGAGGTTGACGCAGAGCACCGCCGAGGGCCGTCCGGCGTCGTCGCGCAGCACCGCGCTGACGGAGGAGAGCCGGCGCCCGTCGGGCAGCAGCTTCTCGTAGGGCCCGTAGACGTCCGGGGCGGACGGGTCGAGGGTGTCCAGTTCGCCGAGCAGCGACGGGTCGCCGGGGGTGCGGGGGGTCATCGGGTTCCAGATGGCCAGCACCCGGTCGGCGGTGGCGTCGTGCAGCACCACCTCGGCGTACGGCCCGAGCAGCAGGGCCACGGCGCGGCAGACCGGTGTCCAGGTCCGGACGCGCGGGTCGGGGGTTTCGGTGGTCATGTTCGGACTGTACGTCCAGGCCAGACGTTTAGTCCAGACGATTCACCCGCGACGTTTCGTTCAGGCGTTTCGTTCAGCCGTTTCGTCCGGACATCCGGCACCTGCGGCGACGACGAAGGCCCCGCCGACGCAGGCGGGGCCTTCGGTGCTCGGGGAGGGTCAGTGGCAGGTGATCAGCAGTCCGAGGACGGCGGTGCAGCTGCGGGTGTCCCGGCTGGTGGCCGGGGTCGGGTCGGCGGGCACGCCGGCGGTGCGGGCCACCGTGACGTCGAAGCTGCGGATCAGGCTGAGCAGGCCGACCGAGATCGAGAAGTGCCGGGTGGTGCTCGCCCCCTTGGCGAGCGGCCCGGTGAGCTTGCAGGTGAGCTTGGTGCCCGCGATGGTGCAGTCGCCGGAGGTCGCCGCGAGGCCGGCCGGGAGGTCGGCGGAGACGGTGCCCGAGGTCAGCGTGTCGGGGCCCTGGCCGGTCAGCGTGACGGTGTAGTCGACCCGGCCGCTCAGCAGGTTGGACACCGGCGTGGCGGTCAGGGCGACCCCGAGGTGGGCACTGGGCGCCGTGTAGCTGAAGCGGTCGGCGGCGACGGCGGCGCTGGTGCCGCCGGGCGTGGTGACCCGGACGTCCACCGGCCCGGTCACCGCGGTGGCGGGGGCGGTGGCGGTGCAGCTGGTCCTGGTGCAGTTGAAGGCGGTGGCGGCGCCCGCCGCGCCGAAGGTCACGGCGGTGGCGCCGTTCAGGTCGGTGCCGGTGACGGTCACCGTCGTGCCGCCGACCCCCGAGCCGCCGGACGGGCTGATCCCGGTGACGGCCGGGACGGGCAGCGGGAAGTCGAGCACGTCGACGGCGCCGCCGGTGAAGTCGGTGAGGTAGCCGCGCCGGCCGTCGCCGGTGATCGCCAGGCTGTACGGGCTCGCGCCGACCGGGACGGTCGCGGTGACCGTCCGGCTGGTGGTGTCCACGACGCTGACCGTGTTGTCGGCGTAGTTGGAGACGTACGCGGCGCTGCCGTCCGGGGCGAGCGAGACGGCGTACGGGCCGGCGCCGACGGCGACGGTGCCGACGAGCGTGTTGCCGGTGGTGTCGAGGACGCTGGCGGTGGCGTCGTCGGCGTCGGCGGCCCACAGCCGGGTGCCGTCCGGGCTGAGCGCGAGGCCGAAGACGCTGTGGCCGACGGGAACGGTGGCGCTCACCGTGCTGCTCGCGGTGTCGATCACGTTCACCGCCTTCGCGCCGGAGGCGGCGACGTAGAGCCGCTTGCCGTCCGCCGAGACGGCCAGCCCGTGCGGCTCGGCGCCGACCGGGACGGTGGCGGTGACCGCGTTGGTGGTGGTGTCCAGCACGCTCACGGTGTCGGCCCCGGCGTTGCCGACGTAGGCGCGCGAGCCGTCCGCGGAGAGCGCGAGGCCCCACGGCTGGGCGCCGACCGGGACGGTGGCCGTCACGGTGTTGCTCGTGGTGTCCACGACGCTGACGGTGCCGTCGAGGTGGTGGGTCAGGTACGCCCGGTGCCCGTCGGGGGACAGGGCGACCGCGTAGGAGCCGGTGCCGGCGGTGAAGGTGGCGGCCACCGTGTTGCTCGCGGTGTCCAGCACGCTCACGGCGCCGCTGCTCTGGCTCGTCACGTAGGCGTGGCCGCCGTCCGGCGTGAGCGCCACGCCCGCCGGGTAGGGCGCCACCGGCACGTGCGCCTTGACGGTCGGCGGCGGTGTGGCGGCCTCGGCGGTGGCGGGCTGCGACAGCAGTGCGGCCGTGGCCGCGGCTATCGCGGTCACGGCCGTCCAGGTGCGCCCGGGTGCGCGACGTGTTCTCACGAGTCTCTCCAGCATGGTCGGTCAAGGGATGCAACGCCGGTCGCTCCAGCCCCCTGCGGATCCGGAGCCGCACGAAGCGTAGAAGCCGGTATGACCATCCGTCAGGGGCTGATCGGTAATGTCGCCAACTGTTCAGATTCGACCGAGATTCGGACAGCAGCCACCCCGCCGGCCGCGCCCCGCCGCAACCAGGGACCGGCCGGGAGCGGGGCGCGGGCCGGTCGTGGACGGGTCATGGGTCGGTCGGGGGCCGGTCGGGAGCCGGTCGGGACGGGGGCGTGCAGGAAATTGGAGTTGTGGAGTCGCATTCGATAGCGTTTCGAACGTGAGGCTGACCAAGAGCACCGACATCGCCCTGCGGATCGCCATGCGGCTGGCCGTCCTGAGCGAGGACGCCAACCCGACCACCCGCGAGGTGGCCGAGGCGGTCGGCGTGCCGTACACCCACGCGGCGAAGGTGGTCAGCCGCCTGCAGCACCTCGGCGTGGTGGAGGCCCGGCGCGGGCGCGGCGGCGGACTGCTGCTCACCTTCGCCGGGCGGACCGGCTCACTCGGGCTGCTCCTGCGCGAGCTGGAGGGGGTCGGCGACGTGGTCGGCTGCGAGGACGACCCGCCGTGCCCGCTGCGGGCCGCGTGCCGTCTGCGCGGTGCGCTGCGGACCGCCCAGGAGGCGTTCTTCGCCGCACTCGACCCGCTCAGCATCGACGACCTGGTGGCCGCGCCCACCGGCCCGGTGCTGCTCGGCCTCACCGCCAGACCCACCGGCTGATCCCCCACCCCCCGGGGCCGGGCTCACGCACGGCCTTTAATGCGAATCTCATATACAAGTTAGGAGCCGGACTGATGCTGTCCGCCAAGTCCGCCGAGGTCATCGAGGCCACCCTGCCCGTCGTGGGCGGCGCCATCGGGGACATCACCCCGCTCTTCTACGACCGCATGTTCGCCGCCCACCCGGAGCTGCTGCGCGACCTGTTCAACCGCGGCAACCAGGCCAACGGCACCCAGCGCCAGGCGCTCGCCGGGTCGATAGCCGCCTTCGCCGGCGCGCTGGTCGCCCACCCCGACCAGCGGCCGGACGCGATGCTCGCCCGGATCGCCCACAAGCACGTCTCCGTCGGAATCGACAGCAGCCAGTACCGGATCGTCCACGAGCACCTCTTCGCCGCCATCGTCGAGGTGCTCGGCGAAGCCGTCACGCCCGAGGTCGCCGCCGCCTGGGACGAGGTGTACTGGCTGATGGCCAACGCCCTCGTCGCCGTCGAGGACCGGCTGCGCGCCGAGGTCGCCGCCGGCGGCGACCAGGCCGACCTCTGGCGCCCCTACACCGTCGTCGCCCGCCACCAGGAGACCGACACCGTCACCACCTTCCTGGTGCGCCCCGCCGACGGCCGCCCCGTCCCCGCCGCCCGGCCCGGCCAGTACGTCTCGGTGCGCACCGAACTGCCCGACGGCGCCAGGCAGATCCGCCAGTACAGCCTCTCCGGCACCGCCGACGGCGCGCTGCGCTTCACCGTCAAGCGCGAGCCCGGCGGCGAGGTCTCCGCCCACCTGCACGACCACCTGCGCACCGGCGGCCTCGTCCACCTCGCGCCCCCGCTCGGCGACATCTCCCTCGCCGACGGCGACGGGCCGGTGCTGCTCGCCTCCGCCGGCATCGGCAACACCCCGATGACCGCCATGCTCGACCACCTCGCCGCCACCGGCTCCACCCGGCAGGTCGTCTCGGTGCACGGCGACCGCGACCAGCTCACCCACGCCTTCCGCGCCGACCTCGCCCAGCTCACCGCCAAGCTGCCGAACGCCACCGCCCACGTCTTCTACGAACGGCCGCTCGGCGACTGGCCCGCCGAGCGCACCGGCCTGGTCGACCTCTCCACCGTCGACGTCCCGGCCGGCACCACCGCCTACCTGTGCGGCCCGCTGCCCTTCCTGCGCGCCGTCCGCGAGCAGCTCCTCGCGGCGGGCGTCCCGGCCGCGGACATCCACTACGAGGTGTTCGGCCCCGACCTCTGGCTCGCCTGAGATCCCCTGGGACCCCACGAGGTCCCCGAGGTCCCCCGCCCCGGCCGGCCCGCTCGGTACGATCGCGAGCGGGCCGGCCGGTGTCGCCGGACGAAGGGAGGGCCGATGCGGGTCGCACTGTTCGCCACCTGCGTCAACGACGCGCTGTTCCCCGCCACGGCGGTCGCCACCGTCCGGCTGCTCGAACGCCTCGGCGTGACCGTGGACTTCCCCGCCGGGCAGACCTGCTGCGGGCAGCCGCAGTACAACACCGGCTACCGGCGGGCGTGCGAGCCGCTGCTGCGGCGCACCGCACGGGCCTTCGCCGGGTACGAGCACGTGGTGACGCCCTCCGGATCGTGCGTGGCCATGGTCCGGGACAACTATCCGCGGATCGGATCCCGGGCCGCCGCCGACGGCCGAAGCGGCGAACTCGACTCCATGGCCGCCGCGTTGACGCCCCGGGTGTACGAGCTGACCGAGTTCCTCACCGATGTGCTCGGCGTCGAGGACGTCGGCGCGCACTTCCCGCACACCGTCACCTACCACCCCTCCTGCCACGGCCTGCGGGTGCTCGGTCTCGGCGAACGGCCGCTGCGGCTGCTGCGCGCCGTCCGGGGACTGGAACTGGTCGAACTGCCCGGCGCCGAGGAGTGCTGCGGCTTCGGCGGCACCTTCGCGGTCAAGAACGCGGCCGTCTCGGCGGCCATGGCCGAGGACAAGATCGCCCACGCGCTCGGCACCGGCGCCCAAGTCCTGTGCGGCGCCGACAACTCCTGTCTGCTGCACCTCGGCGGCACGCTGCGCCGCCGGGGCGCGGCCCTGCGCCCGCTGCACCTGGCGGAGATCCTCGCCAGCACCGAGGAACACCCGTGGAGGCCCGCATGACCGGCACCTTCCTCGGCATGCCCGCCTTCCGGCAGGCGGCCTCCCCGCAGGCGACCTTCCCGCAGGCCGCAGCGGCGGCCGTCCGGGACGAGCGGCTGCGCGCCAACCTGCGGCACGCCACCCACACCATCCGGGACAAACGGGCCCGCGCCGTCGCCGAACTCGACGACTGGGCCGAACTGCGCGCGGCCGGCAAGGCGATCAAGGACCACACGCTGCGCCATCTCGACCGCTACCTCGTCCAGTTGGAGGAGGCCGTCACCACGGCCGGCGGCATCGTGCACTGGGCGGCCGACGCCGAGGAGGCCAACCGGATCGTCGCCGACCTGGTCCGCGCCACGGGAGAGACCGAGGTCGTCAAGGTCAAGTCGATGGCCACCCAGGAGATCGGGCTCAACGAGGCGCTCGCCGCCGAGGGGATCACCGCGTACGAGACCGATCTCGCCGAGCTCATCGTGCAGTTGGGCGAGGACCGGCCCTCGCACATCCTGGTGCCCGCGATCCACCGCAACCGCGCCGAGATCCGGGAGATCTTCGCCGAACGGATGGCCGCCTGGGGCCGCCCCGCACCCGAGGGACTGACCGACTCCCCCGCCGAACTCGCCGAAGCGGCCCGGCTGCACCTGCGGGAGAAGTTCCTGCGCGCCCGGGTCGCCGTCTCCGGCGCCAACTTCATGGTCGCCGAGACCGGCACCCTGGTGGTCGTCGAGTCCGAGGGCAACGGCCGGATGTGCCTCACCCTGCCGCGCACGCTGATCTCCGTGGTCGGGATCGAGAAGGTCGTGCCGACCTGGCAGGACCTGGAGGTCTTCCTGCAACTGCTCCCCCGCTCCTCCACCGCCGAGCGGATGAACCCGTACACCTCGCTCTGGACCGGCACCACGGAAGGCGACGGCCCGTCCGCCTTCCACCTCGTGCTGCTCGACAACGGGCGCACCGCCGCGCTCGCCGACCAGGTCGGCCGCCAGGCGCTGCGCTGCATCCGCTGCTCGGCCTGCCTCAACGTCTGCCCGGTGTACGAGCGGGCCGGCGGCCACGCCTACGGCTCGGTCTACCCCGGCCCGATCGGCGCCATCCTGACACCCCAACTACGCGGCACCACCAGCCCCTTGGACGCCTCACTGCCGTACGCCTCCTCACTCTGCGGGGCCTGCTACCAGGTCTGCCCGGTGGCGATCGACATCCCCGAGGTGCTGGTGCACCTGCGCGAGCGGGTCGCCGAGCAGGGCGGGCACCCGCTGGAGCGGGCCGCGATCGCGGCCGCCGGGTACGTGCTCGACCACCCGGCGGCGCTCGCGGCCGCCGAGCGACTCGCCGGGCGCACCCGCGCGCTGCACCCCCGCCGACTGCCCGGCCCGGGCCGGGCCTGGACCGACACCCGGGACCTCCCGGAGCTGCCCGCCGAACCGTTCCGCGACTGGTGGCGGAGGAACCGCTCATGACCTCACGGGAGTTGATCCTCGCCCGGATCCGCGCCGCGCTCGCCGACCCCGCCCCAGACCGGGACCCCGACCGGGACCGGGCAGCGGAGGAGCCGGTCGCCCGGGACTACCTGCGCACGCACGGTCCGGACGATCCGGCGGCCCTGCTCGACCTGCTGCACCACAACCTGGCCGACTACCGCGCCCGGGTGCACAGCTGCACCGAGTCCGAACTGCCCGCCGTGCTGGCCCGGTTGCTGGCCGAACGGGGCAGCCGCACGGTCGCCGTGCCGCCCGGCCTGCCGCCCGCCTGGCTCAGCGCCACCGCCGTCACGGCCGTCCCCGACGACGGCACGCTCACCGCCGCCCGGCTCGACGCCGTGGACAGCGTCGTCACCGGCTGCGCGCTCGCGATCGCCGAGACCGGGACGATCGTGCTGGACGCCGGGCCGGGCCAGGGGCGGCGGCTGCTCACCCTCGTCCCGGACCACCACCTGTGCGTCGTCCGGGCACCCGGGCAGGTCGTCGCCTCCGTGCCGCTCGCACTGCCCCGGCTCGACCCGGCCCGCCCGCAGACCTGGATCTCCGGGCCGTCCGCGACCAGCGACATCGAGCTCGACCGGGTCGAGGGCGTGCACGGCCCGCGCACCCTGGAGGTGCTGCTGGTCGAGAGCTGACCGCGCCGACCGGGGCCGCGGCGACTCAGCTCATCGTCACCTCGCTGTACCGGTCGCCCTGGGAGCTGTCCCAGGCCACCTGCACCCGGCAGTCGACCGGCCGCCCGGAAGCGGCCAGTCCCTGCCCCGCGATGGCCGCCGACGGGTCGGCCAGCGTGCTGAACAGGCCGCCCGCCGGCGGGGCGCCGCCAGGTGTGAAGCCAAGGTCCGCGGGCGCGACGGCCGTGGGGTAGAACACCGCCCGGCCCGTGATCGTGTACGTCCCCCGCGTGGTGTCCTTGCGCTTGCGGCCGGGGATGACCGAGCACAGCGAGAAGGTGTCCTCGGCGCCGTCCGAGACGTTGCCCGCCGCGTCGACCGTCCACAGCTCCCAGTAGCGGGCGACCGTGGCGTGGGCGCTCGACCCCTTCGCGGTGATGTACGAGTCGATCCGGCTGCCCGACATCGCGTTCCAGTCCGTGCCGTCCCATTCCTCCACGGCGAAGACGCGGTTGATCTCCTGGATGATGACGCCCTGCTGGGGCGCGGCGACGCTCAACTGCCGCCTGCGCTCGAAGTAGCCGCACTCGCCTTCCAGGTCGTCGGCCGTCAGATGGGTGAGCGCGATCTGCGTAGCCGGCCCGGCTCCGGGCGTGGGGGCCCGCTGGACCGACACCCCCGCGCCGCCGGAGGCGTCGTGGCCGTGTCGCTGCTGCTCGACCAGCCGGGCCACCGCGGCGTTGCCGAGGGTGCGTTGCAGGGGCAGCGCCGTCGAAGGGGACAGCGGGCCGACGGCCGCGGCCTCCCGGGCGCCCTCGGCCGGGAGGTCCGTGCTCCGGCGCCCGGGCGCGGCCCTGCGCCGCCGCGCCGCCTCGTCCTCGGATGCGGAAGCCTGATCGCGCATGTGGCCCTCCTGTCGGCACGGCACCGCCCCGGATGCCCTGGCCAACCTCTACCGGACGGCGGGGCGGCCGGGAAGGTCCGCGAGGGCAGCGCGAAGGGCAGTGCGGACGGCAGTGCGGACGGCAGGTTCCGGATTCAGGCGGGCCGCAGCTCCAGCGTGCAGCACTTGGCTCCCCCGCCGCCCTTCAGCAGCTCCGAGACGTCCACCGGGACCGGCTGGTAGCCGTGCTCCACGAGCCGCCCGGCCAGGTGTTTCGCCGCCTCGGGCAGCAGCACCCGGCGCCCGTCCGAGACCGCGTTGAGGCCGAACACCTCGGCGTCGGCCCGGTCGGCGAGGATCGCGTCCGGGTACAGGGTGCGCAGCACGGCCCGGCTGTCGGCGTCGAAGGCCTCCGGGTAGTACATGACGTGGTCGTCGGCGAGCACGGCGAGCGCCGTGTCCAGGTGGTAGAAGCGCGGGTCGACCAGGGTCAGGCCGACCACCGGGACGCCGAAGAACCCGCCCGCCTCGGCGTGCGCGGCCCGGGAGGTGCGAAAGCCCGTCCCGGCGAGCACCCGGTCGCCGGCCACCAGGTGGTCGCCCTCGCCCTCGTTGACGTGTCCGGCGCGGTGCACCTCGCGGTAGCCGTGCGAGCGGAACCAGGCCTGGTAGGCCTCGGACTCGGCGGCCCGCTCCGGGTAGCGGAAGGTCGCGACCAGCGCCCGGCCGTCCAGCACGGTCGCGCCGTTGGCGGCGTAGACCATGTCGGGCAGGCCGGGCACCGGGTCGATCAGCTCGACGGTGTGGCCGAGGCGGCGGTACAGCCAGTACAGCCGCTCCCACTGGCGGACGGCGAGCGCGGTGTCGGTGGGCTGCGCCGGGTCCATCCAGGGGTTGATCGCGTAGTCGACGGTGAAGTACGTCGGCCGGCACATCAGGTAGCGCCGCGGCCTGGCAGTGCGCTCCGGGGTCTGCGTGGGCATTCCTCAACCGTCCTCGGGTGCAGGGGAGTTCGGGGATTCCGTTCCCCAGGCCGCTGCCCCGGCGGGGCTGTTCGCACACCCGCGCGGGCGCCCCCGGCGGGCGCAGGCCCCCGCGCACCCGGCGCGGGCTCCGGCGCACGCGCGGCCGATCGCCACGGGACGGACCGCACCGAGCGTCACGGGGACGCGCCGCGCCGAACGTCACGAGGACGGGCCCCGCCGAGGTGTCACCAGCGGACCGCGCCGAAGTCCACCGGTGCGGGCCGCAGGCCCCGGCAGCGGCCGGCGAGCGCCCGCAGCCGGGCCGCCGCCTCCTCGGCGGGCATCCGGTGCCGCTGGCCGTGGCCGGGCAGCAGCCACTCGAAGCGCAGCGCGTCCAGGCTGCGGTCCAGCGAGGCGGAGAGCTCCTCGATCGAGTACCAGGTCACGGTGTCGTACACCTCCAGGTCACCGGTGGTGCGGGACCAGTACAGGGTGTCGCCGGTGAAGCAGTACCGCTCGTCGACCAGGTACAGCACGCTGCCGCGGGTGTGGCCCGGGAAGGGGTGGGCGGTGACGCCGGGGGCGACCTCCACCGGTTCGACGCCGCGCAGCACCCGGTCGGCGTCGGGCGCGGCGTCCAGGTCGCCCTCGTGGATCCAGAGCCGGGCGCCGAGCCGGTCGGCGTACGCCCGGCCGTGCGCCGCGTGGTCGCGGTGCGTCAACAGGATGTCGGTGACCGGGCCGAGGGCCTCGTACCGGGCCGCGAGCGGCTCGGCGTAGCGGGGCGTGTCGACCATCAGCCAGCCCGCGGGGCGGCGGCAGAGGTAGGAGTTGGCCCCGGCGTTGCGGCGGGAGTTGTGGCCGAGCAGCAGCAGGCCGTCGTCGAGGGCCAGCGGGAAGGGGTCGGTGGCCGGGTCGAGCGGGCCGGTGCCCGGCCGGATGGAGCGGGTCGGGCAGGCGTGGGCGGCGGCGAGCAGCTGGCGGTGCTCGGCCTCGTCGTGCGGCTGGCGGACCAGCTCGGAGCGGCCGGCGCGCTCACGGATCAGTCCTGGCGCGAGCTGCCGGGCCACGTCGCAGTTGGTGCAGCGGTCGTCGACGGACCACTGCCCGGACAGACCGGAGGTCGGATTCAGAGCCATGGATGTTTTCCCCCTGGAAGGACGGCGGCCGGGCCGGCCGCGCTCTTCGAGCATCGTCCGGGCGGGCCCAAAAGCGGAAGGGGGGCGGGATCTTGCGGTTTCCGGGGGCCGCCGCTCTGCACTCCGGTTGTATTCCGGGTGGGGCACGTGGCCCATCTCACGTGCCGGCGGGGTCACCTACGGTGGCGTAGGTCACTTGAATGGGTGAACTATCTCCTTCATGCCGAACCTCCAGGAGACCCTTGACCTCAGTTCGTATGCCGCCCTCGGCGACAGCTTCACCGAGGGCCTGAACGACCCCGGTGCCGACGGCGCCTTCGCCGGCTGGGCCGACCGCCTGGCCGGGTTGCTCGCCGACGGACGGCCGCCGGGCGGGTTCCGCTACGCCAACCTGGCGGTGCGCGGCCGGCTGCTGGACCAGATCACGGCCGAGCAGGTGCCGCAGGTCCGCCGGCTCCAGCCCGACCTGGCCACCTTCTGCGCCGGCGGCAACGACATCCTGCGGCCCGGCAGCGACCCGGACGAGGTCGCCGAGCGCTTCGAGGCGGCCATCGTCCAACTCACCGCCTCCGCCGGGACGGTGCTGATCTGCACCGGCTTCGACACCCGGGACGTACCGCTGTTCAAGCACCTGCGCGGCAAGATCGCCACGTACAACGGGCACATGCGGGCGGTCGCCGACCGCAACGGCTGCAAGGTGGCCGACCTGTGGTCGCTGCGCGCCGTCCAGGACCGCCGGGCCTGGAGCGAGGACCGGCTGCACCTCTCCCCCGAAGGCCACCAGCGGGTCGCCCTGCTGGCCGCCCGCTCCCTGGGGCTGCGCACCGAGCAGGACCCGGAGGCGCCCTGGCCGGCCACCCCGGAGCCGTCCGCCGCCGACCAGCGGCGCGAGAACCTCCAGTGGGCCCGCGAGTACCTGCTGCCCTGGGTCGGTCGACGGCTGCGCGGGGAGTCCTCGGGGGACCACGTCGAGGCCAAGCGGCCCGACCTGCTTCCGCTCTGACGCAACGTCAGGCGGCACCGGGTGCTGCGGTCGTCCTCGCAGCCCTTGCGGTCCTCGCGGTCCGTGCGGCCTTCGCGGTCCGCAGCACCCGGTGCGCCAGCGCGGCGAACGCGGCACCGACCAGGTACCAGAACAGGTCCGGCAGATTGAACGTCGACCCCAGCACCAGCCGGGCCAGCCCGCTGCGCCGCCCCAACTCGTCGGGCACCCCGGTGATCTGGAACAGCTCCACCGCCCAGCTCAGCCCCGCCGCCACCACCGCCGCCCGCCCCGGCCGAACACGGGGCGCGACCAGCACCACCAGCGCGTACACCAGCACCGTGTAGAGCGCGTCCCCGGCGCACTTCGCGACGTCCCCGCCGAGCACGGCCCGCACGCCCAGCCCAGCCGCCACCGTCGCCCCGGCCGCCAGCAGCGGCACCACCCGCACCCGCAGGCGCCCCCAGAGATCATCCACCCGCCCACCCTACGGCCCGGCCGGCGGCCACCGGCGTCCGGTGCCGGGGCTGGTCCGGACGGGTGACCTCCCGCATCCGTGACGCCCGGGCGTCGTTGGCCGCTGCGTGACCGCACACCGAAGCCTGCTCCGGGTGGCCGCCGCCGCACTGTTCCTGACGGCCGTCACCGTTCCCTCCGCCGCCCCGGCCGGCGCCGCCGCCGCGGCCCACCCCGCGCCGCGGATCGTCCGCGGCATCCTCGAACCCCCGCTGCCCGTCGACCAGTTCCCGCCCCAGGTCGAGGAGGCGTGCCACATCTGGCACGACCTGCAGTGGCCGACCGCGAACGCCCCCCGGGACTACCCCGTGGCCGGCTCCCCCTTCGTGATCCGCGGCAGCAACGTCTACGGAAACCGCAGCGGCGACCTCCCCCAGGACGGCCACTACCGCGAGTACGACGTCAACCCGCGCCAGCCCGGCCAGCACCGCGACGCCGAACGCCTGGTCCGCGACCCCGCCACCGACCACGTCTGGTACAGCGACGACCACTACGCCAACTTCCGCGAGATCAGCTCGGGATGCTCCTGATCCGACCCCACGGACACCGCCCGCAGGCCGGGACCGGGCACGTCACTCGCGTGACCACTCGGTCTCGGCCTCGGGCTCGCCGACGGCGTCGGACCCGCCCCAGACCCGGACCCTGACCGCCCGGGGCCCCGGGGCCGGTCGGGAGAGCGTGCGCACGAACACCTCCCGGACGTGGTTGGCGGCCTGCTGGGGCGGCCCGTCGTACTCCAGGGGGTTCGGCATGGGCACGCCGCCCTGCCGGGCCCAGTGGCCGTCGTCGTCCTGGGTCTCCAGGACCCATCGGTAGTGCCGCATCCTGACCTCCTCCGGCCCGGGGCCGCTCCTCGGTGCTGTCCGGTCTGTGCTGTCAGGTCTGTGCTGTCCGGTCAGTGCGGTTCGGTCGTGGGCTCGGAGCCGATGCCGGTGGCCAGGAGGATCTGCCGCGCCGAGTCGGTGCCGCCGGCCCGGACCGCGCGGGCCATCGAGGCCAGGGCCGCTTCCCGGCCCGCCCGCGGCGGAACCACGAGCAGACTGAAGTGATCGCGGTCGCCCCGCGTGACGATCACCGTGTCGTCGCCGACCGGATACCGGTCGATGCGCACCGACCGGCCGTCGACGACAATCCGGGCCGGCACCTCGTCCCAGGCGTCCGCGTCCAGGCCCACGCTCACCACGGGGCCGAGGTGCTCGGTCAACGCGCCGACCAGGCCGGGCAGTTCGGCGCCAATGTTCCGTGACCGCGGCCACCAGGCGCCATCGAGTGCGCCCTCGCGGGACCGCGTGGTCTCCAGGCGCAGCAGGACCGTCCCCGGTTTCACCGCCTGCCGGAAGCGATCCGGCAGAAGCCCGGGGTGCGGGGCACCGGCATCGTCCGACATGGCTCGCCACCTCTCCGCGGGCGCGGATCGGGCCCGCCGAACGGGGCCGGCCCCTCGGTTCCAGCAACTGGGCCGCCCCGCCCTCCCACGGTACTCCGACCGCACCGGGGCCGAACGGGCGCGAACGGGCGCCGGCGGACGCCTGCGCGGCAAGGGGCGGCCCCGCTCGACGACCCGGGGTCGGCCCCGCGTCACCGGGAGCCACGATGCGTAACACTGTGTGCTGTGTCGAATGCGAAGAATGACGGCGGTGGCGCGGGGGCGGGCGGTGCGCCCAGTCCCGACGCCCCGCTGCCGGCCCTCGACCGGGAACAGGTCGGGGTACTGCGCCGGGTGGGCCGGGAATGGGGCCGGGCGGCCGGGGATCCGCAGGCGTGGCGCCGGGCACTGCCGGTGGACCCGGAGCTCGGCCGCTTTCCGGCCTCCTCCGAGATCCGGCCGGTGCGCTTCGGCCGCTTCGTGCGGGTGGCCACGGTCGGCGGGCAGCCGCCGCCCGTCGAGGCGGGCGGCGAGGACACCCGGACCTCCCGACTCGGCCGGGCGAGCGCCGGGGTCAGGCACGTGCTGCTCGGGGCCCCGCTGCGCAGTACCGCGATCGCGCACGAGCGGATGCGCAAGCTGGTGGCGCTGCCGGTGCTCTCCGCCGACGCGCTCTCGTCCGTCGCCTACGGGCCCGAGGCGATGCTGGCCGTCCTGGTCCTGGCCGGCACCGCCGGTCTGCGCTACTCGGTGCCCATCGCCGCGACGATCGCGTTCCTGATGCTGGCGGTCGGGGTGTCCTACCGTCAGACGATCCGCGCCTACCCGCACGGCGGCGGCTCGTACATCGTCGCCACCGCGAACCTCGGCCGCCTCCCCGGGCTGGCGGCGGCCGCCGGTCTGATGACCGACTACATCCTCACGGTCGCGGTCTCGATCGCCTCCGGCATGGAGGCCGTCACCTCGGCGGTCCCCTCACTGCGGGGCGACGCCGTGCCGATCGGCCTCGCCGTGATCGGCGTGCTGCTCGCCGGGAACCTGCGCGGCGTACGGCAGGCGGGCGTCCTGTTCGCCGCACCGACCTACGCCTTCGTCCTCGCCGTCCTCGCCCTCATCGCCTTCGGCCTGTACGACGCGGCCGGCCACGGCTTCCAGCCCACCGCGGCTCCGCAGTCGACCGCGACCGAGGGGGTCGGCGTGCTCCTGGTCCTGCGCGCCTTCGCCTCCGGTTCGACGGCGATGACCGGCATCGAGGCGATCTCCAACGCCGTCCCGGCCTTCCAGCCCACCGAGTGGCGCAACGCCCGTACCACCCTGACCTGGATGGTCGGCCTGCTGATCGTGCTCTTCGCCGGCACGGTCGCGCTGGTCCACCTCGACGGCGTCGTCCCCGACGCCCAGGAGACGGTACTGTCGCAGCTCGCCCACCGCGCCTTCGGCCCGGGCTTCGGCTACGTCTTCACCCAGGCCGCCACGGCCGCGATCCTGCTCCTGGCGGCCAACACCGCCTACAACGACTTCCCCCGCGTCCTCTACCTCCTGGCACGCGACAACCAGGCGCCGCGGATCTTCCTACGGCTGGGCGACCGGCTGGCCTTCAGCAACGGCATCGTCGTGCTCTCGGTCGCCGCGGCCGCGATCTACGCGGCGTTCGACGGCATGACGGCGCCGCTGATCCCGCTGTACGCGGTCGGCGTCTTCCTCGCCTTCACGCTGTCGCAGACCGGCATGGTCGTGCACTGGTGGCGCCTGCGCGACCGCCACTGGCGCAAGAGCCTGATCTTCAACGCCGTCGGCGCGCTGCTCTCGGCGATCGTGCTCGTCACCGCCGCGATCACCAAGTTCACCTCGGGAGCCTGGTTCGCCGCGCTCGTGGTGGGCCTGTTCATCCTGGTGGCCACCAGGATCCGGCACCACTACGAGCAGGTCGCCGCGGCGCTCGCCCTGCACCCGCACGCCGTCGAGGTCCCCGGCCGCGCCCTCACCCGGCCGCGCCCACGGGACGGCGCACCCGCGCCCTCCGCAGAGGCGGAAGCGGAGTGTGAGCGCGAGGCTGAGAGCGAGGAGACTCCCGAGGAGATCCACCCCCTGCTGATCGTGCCGATCGCCGCACTGGACCTGGCCGGCATGCGCGCCCTCGCCTACGCCGCCTCGCTCCGCCAGCCCGTCCTCGCCCTGCACATCAGCGCCAGCGAGGAGGAGGCCCGGCGCTTCCGCGCGTACTGGAACCTGTGGGGCGACCACGTGCCCCTGAAGATCCTCCTCTCCCCCTACCGCACGATCGTCGCGCCCCTGGTCAACTACATCGAGGCCCTGCACGACCAGCGCCCGGACCTCACCCTGACCGTCGTCCTCCCGGAGATCGTCGTACGGCACCGGCGCCACCGCCTCCTGCACAACCGACTCGCCCCCCGCCTGCGCAGGGCGCTCCGCCCACTGCCGAAGATCGTCGTCACCACCGTCCCGTTCCACGTCTGAGGACTGTCCAGGTGTCCGCACCCGGACCGCTACGCGCCAGCGGGCCAGGAGGCGGCGCGGCTTCGGGCGACGTCCGCCCGCCGGCCGGCCTCGCCCGCGCCGGTGGCGGGCACGAGTGCCGAGGGCAGGACGTCGGTACCGGGTTCCGGCCCGTCCGCGCCGCGGCCCGGCTCCGAGGCGAGCAGTTCGCTCGCGGTCCGGCTGTCGGCGGGGTCGGCCGCCCGGGCCATCAGCCGCTCGGCGGTGACGGCGTCCGTCTCCGGCGGCACGACCAGCAGGTTCAGCCGCAGCGGGGCGTACGAGCAGACCACGATCAGGTGCTCGTCCTGCTCGACGGTGAACCAGCCCACGTGGACGGTGTGCCCGGCGACCGGGGCCCGGTGCGGGACGGTCGGCCACTGCGCGGGGTTCACGGTGGCCCGGGTGACCCGCCCCCACGGACCGTCCAACGCGGCGGCGAGGGAGGGGAGTTCGAGGAGAAGGTCACGCGAGCGGGGCCACCAGGCGCCGTCCAACCGACCGGGCCGGGTGCCCTCGGGCACCCGGGAGAGTCGTGCCGCGGGTTCCGGGGCGGTGGGCGTCATCGCGCGGTCGAGGGTCGTGGTCATGGTCGAAGACCTGTCCCCGGACCCGGCCTCGGGCCGGATCCGGCATCGCCGTTCACCGGAGACGACGCCAGTTGTCTTGCCCGGCATGCGAGGTGCCTTCGGTGATGTCCAGGCTACTCTCCGCCAGGCGCGGACCTCGCATGGCGGCCGCAGCAGCGCTTTCCCGACGATTCGTCGGCCGCGAGCCGGCACCCGGCTTCGATCGGATGGTTCCGGTGGTACGCCGGTGACCGTCTGCGCACGCGGCGCGTGGGAGGACCCGCTGGAGTTCCGCCCCTCGCGCCGGAAGCGGCCGACCGACGGGCAGCGGCGCGCCCGCCTGCCCCTCGGGAAGGACGAGGAGATGTGCCCGGCGAACGGCTTCGCCCTCGAACCGACCGGCAGGCCCGCCGCCCGGCCCGGGCCGCCGCGTCCGGCCTCTGCCAGGATGGGCGTCCTCGACCCCGGGCGCGGCGAAAGGGCGGCACAGTGGTGGAACTCGACCCGAAGAGGCTGCTGATCCTGCGCCAGATCGCCGACGCCGGCAGCGTGGCGGGTGCCTCGCGCGCGCTGGGCCACACCCCCTCCGCGGTGTCCCAGCAACTGGGCCGGCTGGAACGCGAGGTCGGCGTCCCCCTGGTGGACCGCACCGGTGGACGGGCCGAACTGACCGCCGCCGGCCGCCTGTTGGCGGGCTACGGCGACCGGATCGGCCAGGCCCTCCAGGACGCAGCCCGCGACCTGCGCGCACTCGGCGCCGCCGCCGCCGGCCCGGTCGCCATCGGCGTGCCGCCACCCGCCATCACGTTCTTCGCCACCACCGCCGTCCACCTGCTCGCCCGCACCCACCCCGACCTGGCCCCCCGCCTGGTGGAGACCGGACGGCAGGAGGGCCTGCGCGCGCTGCGCCTGGGCGAACTGGACGTCCTGGTCATCGAGGACGACCGGCAGGAACCCACCCCGCTGCCGCCCGGCGTCGAGGCGAGCGTCATGTTCGAGGACGCCTACCGCCTGGTCGTCCCCTCCGACTGGCCCCCGCTCACCGACCCCGCCCAGCTGACCGGCCGCCCCTGGATCGCCGCCCCGACCGGCTCACCCCGGCAGCTGGCCTTCCGACGCCTGGCAGCCCGGCACGACATCGTGCCCCTGGTCGAGCACACCGCCCACTACCGCTTCGCCGTCTACACCATGCTCGCCGCCCGTCTGGGCGCGGCGATCCTGCCCGCGAACGCCGCCGCCCTGATCGGACCGGGCGCCGGCACCGTCACCGCGCTGCCGGTGCCGGGCGCCTACCTGGTGCGCCTGCTGCGCCGCACCGGACCGTGGGGGGCGCCGCCGGCGGTGCGGGCGGCGGCCGAGGCGCTGCAGAGCGCGCTGCTGGCGGCGAGCGAGCGGCTGGCGGCCCAGGGCCTGACCGAGAGTGAGCCGCGCGTGAACGGCCACCTGGTCGACCCCAGCGAGCCGAACACACCCGCCGGCCCGCCCGTCGCGACACCGTAAGCGCTGCTGAACGCCGGGGGTGAGCGCCGCTTGCTGGTGCCCGGCCCGGCCCTCTGCCAGCGTGGCCGGGTGACCACCATCGCGGACGAGCGACCCCCCGCCCCTCCTCCTGCCCCCTCCGGCGGGCTGCGCCGCCGGGCGCGCGCCGCCACGCGTCTGATCCAACAGGCGGCCTGGGCCACCACGCTGGCCGGCGCGGTGACGACGGCCTGCACGCCGTGGGGATCCACGCCCTGGTACGCCGGCTGGATCGGCGCGGCCGGTGCGGCGGCACTCGCGGCGCTGGCCTCACCGGTGCGGCCGGCCCTGGGCGAGAGCCCGCGCACCGGCTCCGTCGCCGCCCTGTTCCACAGCGCCATGCTCGCCCTGATGCTCTGCACCTTCGCCGGCTGCTTCGCCTTCTCCCTCAGCGGCTGGTTCCACGAGCACGACCGCGACCTGCACGCCACGCTGCGGGTGTCCGCCACCGTCACCGGCTGCCACAACAGCGGTGACACCAGTACCGAGTGCACCTTCCTCTGGACGGCGGACGGGCACGAGTACCGCGCCGCCGAGGGCACGGACGTGCAGTGGCCCGACGGGCACCGGGTCGACGTGCGGATCGATCCCGTCCACCCGCAGCGGGATCCCGTCACCGACGGCGGCTACTGGCCGCTGTGGATCGCGGTCGTCGTGGGCGGGCTCGGCACCCCGTTCAGCCTGTGGGTCTGGTGGGTCCTGGAGGAGTCCGCGAACTACTGACGCCGCGCCGGGCCCCTGCGGGTGCGGGTGCCAACCAATGGTCTCCGGATCAACACCGAACTCGGCGTGACCAGCAGGCTCCAGGCCGCCCTGCTGCTCCAGCGGGTGGCCTCGGCGAGTTCGGGCAGGCCGGTGGCGGCGCCCTTCACGTACGGGTCGAGGCGGCGGATGAGCTCGTAGTTGCTCTCCACGTCGAGCTGGCGCATGGCCTTCTCCAGCGGCGGCACCCCGGCCGGCGGGACTGCGGGCAGCACCCGGCTGACGAAGGTGACCCGGTGCAGCACCCGCCAGCGAAGACGTCGGCGGTCTGGGACTGCACGACGGCGAAGCCGGTGTTGGCCGGGACGTAGCGGCGGCCGGTGGCGGGGTTGAGCAGGCGGCCCGGGTCCTCCCAGTGGCCGGTGAGGGAGACCTTGGTGGTGCGGGCGGTGTTCTCGCCCTGGGAGACGGAGGTCTCCTCCGCCCAGCTGTTGGAGAACTCCAGGTTGCCGCGCACGCCAGCGGAGACGCCGCCCTTGGCGATGGCCTTGGCGATGCCGGAGCCGAGCGGGGCGGTGATCATCCAGACGTCGACGTCCACCTCGTTGGACAGGGCGAACCCGAAGGCGGCGTCGACGCTGCGCTCCTTGGCGGAGGACAGCGAGCGCACCACCTGCTCGGCCTCGGCGAGTTGGACGGAGGAGGCGCCCTCGAAGGTGTCGCTGCCGGGGTCGGTGAGCCCGGCGGTGAGGTTCTCCGAGGTGCGGCATCACGGTCATACTTGATCGGAAGTCGATCGAAAGATATGGTCCGATCAACCAGCGGCGGTTCGGAGCAGTACGGGGGACAGGCGATGACCATCTCGGCCGAGGAACGTCGGGACCTGATCCTCAAGGCCGTCGGCGAGGCGAGCGGGCCCCTGCGGCTCGCCGACCTGGCGGCGCGGCTCGCCATTCCGGCGGTGACCGTGCGGCGGGACGTCGCCGCGCTGGCCGAGGCCGGCCGGGTGGGGCGCTCACACGGATTCGTCGTACGGCGCACACCGGAGAAGCCGACGGACGGCGAGGGCGGGACCCGCACCCTCGGGCTGCTCGTGCCCTCCGTCGGGTCGTACTTCGACGAGCTGATCAACGGAGCCCGGGCCGCCGCGACGGCGGCGGGCGCCCGGCTGGTCCTCGGCATCGCCCCGTACGAGGCCCGCGACGACCGCACGCAGGCCGAACGGCTGCTGGAGTCCGGCCTGGACGGGCTGCTGCTCGCGCCCAACCTCCTGCCGGGCCGGCCCGCGCAGGCCCACGACTGGCTGGACGACCTGCCGGTGCCCGCCGTCCTGGTCGAACGCGGCGCCCCCGAGTACGGGGGCCCCGGCGCCGGCCTGGACTCCGTCGGCTCGGACCACCGGCAGGGCGTCCTCCTCGCGCTGCGCCACTTCGCCGACCTCGGCCACGACCGGGTCCTGCTCGCGGCCCGCGGCGACTCCTGGACGGCCCGGGAGGTCCGGGCCGGCTACCAGCACGGCACCCGGCTGCTCGGACTGGCCGCCCTGCCCGTCCTGGACACCCTCGGTGACGACGGCCGCCCCGCCGACTCCGACCGGCTCGCCGGGCTGATCGCCGACGCCGTGTCCGACGGCGTCCGCGCCGCCCTCATCCACAACGACCAGGACGCGATCCAGCTGCTCCCGCTGCTCCGCGCCCGCGGCCTCGCGGTGCCCGACGACCTCGCGCTGATCGCCTACGACGACGTGTTCGCCGCCCTGGCGGCCCCGCCGCTGACCGCCGTCGCCCCGCCGACCCGCGCGGTCGGCGAGACCGCCGTCGGCCTCCTGCTGCGCCGCCTCACCGCCGGGCCCGACCTGCCGGTGCACCGGATCTCCCTGCTCCCGGCCCTGCGCATCCGCACCTCCTGCGGCGGCTGAACCCCCAGCCCCCGGCCGGGGGCCGTCCAGCTGCCACCTTCGCAGGGCGGTCCGCCCATGGGCCGGGCCGGGGAGCGCTACCGCCGCAGTCCCGCCAGCCAGGCGGCGGCCGCGCCGAGCAGCGGAGCCAGCGGGGCGGCCTCGGGGTACCACGGCGCCTCGTACTCCCAGCAGACCCAGGCGTCGGCCGGCAGCAGGGCGAGGCAGGCGGCGATCGGCAGGGTGCCGGCGCCGAGCGGCAGCGGCGTGCGGTCGGCGGCCGAGGCGACGTCCTTGACCTGGACGTGGCCCAGCCGGCCGGCCAGCGCCCGGTGGGTGGCCTGCGGCGGCTCCCCGCCGAGGACGGTGTGCTGGAGGTCCCACAGGGCGCCGACGGCCGGGTGGTCGACGGGGGCGAGCAGCCGGGCGAGGTCGCGGCCGGTCGGGTGCGAGTCGTGCGTCTCGACCAGGACCCGGACGCCGAGCGCGGCCGCGCGGCCGGCGACGGCGGCCAGCCGCCGGGCGGCGCGCTCATCAGCCCGTTCGTCGGCCGCCGCCGGTCCGGGCGCGGCGCCGCCGCGCGGGAAGACCCGGACGGCCGGGCAGCCCAGGTCTGCGGCGAGTTCCAGGTGTCCGCCGAGGTCGGCGAGCAGCGGGGCGTCCGCGCCCGGGGCGGCGATGCCGAGGTAGGAGGCCAGCGCGAGCGGAACCGTCCCGGTGGACGCCAGTGCGCGCACCGCGGCGCGCCGCTCGTCGGCGGTCAGGCCGGGGTGGACCGGCTGGCCCGGGGCGCAGCGCAGTTCCAGCCCGTGCCAGCCGTGGTCGGCGGCGAGGCGCGCGGCGGCGGCGAGCGGCAGATCGGGCAGGCCGAGGGTGGACAGGGCGAGCGGCACGGGTGCTCCTCAGGTTCGGTCGCCGGGCGGAAGTCGGCGGGCGAAGGCCGCTCCCGGCGACAGCTCCGCCTCGTGGACGGTGCCGTCGGCCCACCGCACCCGCAGCCGGTAGGCCTCGTCGGGAGCGGCCGCCACGTCCGCCGTCGGGCCACCGAGCGGCGGGAGCTCGCCTGCGGCGGCGGTGAGGCGGGCAGCGGTGAGGCGGGCGGCGGTGAGGCGGGCTGCGCACACCAGCAGGTGGACGGCCCCGCCGGTGGCGCCCGTCAGGACCGGCAGGGCGGCGGCCGCCCCGAAGGCCGTGCCGTCCGGGACGGGGCTGGTGCGGGCGGCGGTGTAACCGTGCAGGGCGCGCAGTTCGCTGGTCAGCAGACGGCCGTCCAGCGTGCGGACGGTGGCGGTGGCAGCGGCGGTGGCGGTGCCGGGCCGGGCGGGTGGCAGGTGGTCTCCGGCGACGGCCCAGCCGCCCTCGCGCAGCGGGGTGCCGGGCGGGGCGCCGACGACCAGGTGGGCGCGGACCTCGTCGGCGCCGTGGGCGAGGGTCAGCGAGGTGACGGTGACGCCGGGCAGGGGGTGTCCGGCGGCCCGGGGGCGGTGGGTGGAGGCCGCCCAGCCGTCGCCGGTGGCGAGCGGGGTGATCGGGCCGCGTTCGGTGGGTTCGCCGTCGACCAGCAGGGCGAGGTGGTTGTCGGCCGGACCGGTGTGGACGGGGCCGGTGGCGGTGGAGTGGGCGAGCCGCGCGTAGTGCGGGTCGTCGGGGTGGACTCGGTCGGCGGGCTGGTCGTCGCTGCCGTGGTTGTGGAGGCGGACCAGGCCGTCGGCCGCGGTGGACTGGACCAGCCAGCCGGGGCCGGGCAGCGCGCGGACGGTGTCGCGGCGTTCGGCGGGCGCGGGCTCCTCGCGGTCGGTCCAGGCGGGGTGGCCGGCGGGCAGCAGCAGGCCGAGGAAGCCGGAGGCCGCCCAGTAGGGCGAGGAGGGGCCGGAGTAGGGCTGGACGAGCGGGGGGTGGGGGCCGTACCAGCCGAGGGTGAGCAGGCCGTCGGGGCCGGTGGCGCCGCGGTCGAGGAAGTGGCGCAGGGCGCCGGAGGCGAGTCGGCGGGTGGTGCCGGGGGTGAGCGGGGTGTGGCCGGTGAGCGTGCCGGCCCAGAGCGGGGCGGCGGCGGCGAACCGGTAGATCAGCGAGCGGCCCTGGTGCACCGGCGCGCCGTCGCCGCCGAACAGGTGGGCGTGGTCGGCGAGGTGGGCGGCGAGCCGGGGGCCGTACTCGGCGAGCAGGGCGCGGTCGTCGGCGAGGTGGGCGTGCAGCACGGGGTAGAGGTGCAGGGCCCAGCCGTTGTAGTGGTCGAAGGCGCGGGGGCGGCCGTCGGTGTACCAGCCGTCACCGAGGTAGAAGCGGTCGACGCGGTCCAGTCCGCGCCGGACGGCGGCGCGGGCGGCGTGCTCCTCGATGCCGGCCTCGGCGAGGAAGCCGCCGACGGCGAGCGGGAAGAGCCACCAGTTGTTGTCGTTGGGCGTGCGGTGGAGGGTCTCGGCGAGCCACCGGGCAGTCCTGGTCCGGACGTCGGCGGGGAGGCGGTCCCAGAGCCAGGGGCGGGTCAGCCGCAGGGCGAACGCGATGGCCGCGGCCTCGACCATGGCCTGGCCGCGGTCGGTGACGACGGGCCAGGACGCCGGGTCGTCGTCGGTGAGGTCGCGAGCGGTGGTGGGGTGGCGGGTGCCGGCGTCGAGTCCGGCGGCGTAGCGGTCGAGCAGGCCGTGGGGGTCGGCGCCGCCGGCGCCGGCGATCCGCAGGGCGGCGAGGAGGAAGGTGCGGGCGAAGCCTTCGAGGGCGTCGGAGCGGCGGCCGGACCAGCTCGGCCGGGGGCCGGGGAGGTCGATCAGCGCGTGTCCGGGGCCGGCCCAGGGGAGGACGGCGTCGAGCAGCCCGTCGGCGGCGGCCTCCCAGTGGGCTCTGGTCCAGCCGGTGCGGGGGCTGAGGGCGTGGTCTTCCGGGGGCAGCAGCACGGCGGTGTCCTCCATGGCCCGGGGCTCGGGAGTCGCGCCCCGTGCGGGGAATCTAGAAAGCGGTTGATCGTTCGTCAAGGCTTTTGATCGCAACGGATCATTTGATCCAGATCTCTTGACTTCGATCGATCGCCCGCCCAGGATGGCGACCACTTGCCCGCCCGGTCGCGGCCACCGGCAGCCCCCCTGACCCCCGGCCGCGCCCCCCTCTCCCGGAGTCGTGCATGCCCTCACTCCCGCTCCCCCTCCCCCACCCCCGGCGCAGACTCCTCCGCGCGGCCGCCGGCGGCCTGCTGTCCACCGTCCTCCTCGCCGCCTGCGCCGGCAGCGGCGGCGGGGCCCCGAAGGCCGACGACGGCAAGCCGGTCACGCTGACCTTCTGGGCCTGGTCCAAGGGGACGAAGGAGGTCGTCGCCGCCTTCAACGCCTCCCACCCCGACGTCAACGTGGTCTACGAGGAGATACCCTCCGGCACGGCCGGCGGGTACGCCAAGATCTCCAACGCGGTGAAGGCCGGCAACGCCCCCGACGTGTTCAACGTCGAGTACGCCCAACTGCCGGACTTCGTCAGCCAGGGCGCCGTCCAGGACATCTCCAAGCTCGTCCCCGGCGAGCTCAGGGCGAAGTACCTGCCGCAGACCATGGACCTGACCACCCTCGGCGGCCGCACCTGGGCGCTGCCGCTGGACGCCTCGCCGCAGGCCTTCTACTACCGCAAGGACCTCTTCGACCGGGCCGGCCTCACCCCGCCGAAGACCTGGGACGAATTCCGCACCGCCGCGCAGAAACTGAAGCAGGCCCAGCCGGACACCCGGATCGCCACCTTCTTCCCCGACGACCCGGCCACCTTCGAGGCGATGGCCTGGCAGGCCGGCGCCCACTGGTTCACCGGCCGCGACGACGCCTGGAGCGTCGACCTCAACGGCGCCGGGACCAAACCGACCGCGGACTACTGGCAGCAGCTGATCGCCGAGGACCTGGTCCGCGTCCAGCCCTCGTTCAGCCAGCCGTGGACGGCCTCGCTGCAGAAGGGCGAGACCGCCGGCTACCTCGGCGCCTCCTGGGGCGGCGGGGTGCTGAAGGGCACCCTGCCCGACGCGGCCGGCACGTGGGCCGTCGCCCCGGTGCCCAGCTGGGACGGCACCCCGGCCAGCGGCATGGTCGGCGGCACCACCTTCGCCGTCTCCAAGGACAGCAGGAAGGCCGGGGCCGCCGTCGAGTTCGCCACCTGGGCGACCACCACGCCGGAGGGCATCAAGGCCCGGATCGCCTCCGGCACCTCCTCCGCCTTCCCGGCCGCGCCCGCCCTCGTCCCGGTGGCCGAGGAGGCCTTCAAGGCCGACTTCTACGGCGGCCAGGACGTGTACGCGCTCTACACGGACGCCGCGAAGTCGATCAAGCCGAACTGGCAGTGGGGCCCGACGATGAACGCGACCAACAACGCGCTCAAGGACGCGTTCGGCAAGCTCACCCAGGGCGGCACCGTGCAGGCGGCCCTCGACGCCGCGCAGCAGTCCACCCAGGCCGAGCTGAAGAACCGCGGCCTCAAGGTCAAGCAGTGACCGCCCACCCGCCCCGCACCGGGCCCGGGCCCGCCGTCGCCGCCCGCGCCCGCCGGCGCGGGCGGTACGGAGCCCCGGCCGTCCTGCTCGCCCCGTTCGTGCTCCTGTTCACCGCCTGCACGCTCGTCCCGATCGGCTACGCCGTCCACCTCAGCCTGTACACCGAGCACCGGTCCGGGCTCGGCTTCGGCGGCGGCGAGACGGTCTTCACCGGCCTCGGCAACTACGCCCGGGCGCTCGGCGACCAGGCGTTCCGCTCGGGCTTCTGGACCACCGCGCAGTACTGCCTGCTCTACATCCCGCTGATGACGGGGCTGGCGCTGCTCCTCGCGCTGCTGCTGGACTCGGCGCTGGCCCGCGCCCGCCGCTTCTTCCAGCTGGCGCTGTTCCTGCCGCACGCGGTGCCCGGCATCATCGCCGCGCTGATCTGGGTCTACCTGTACACGCCCGGCATCAGCCCGGTCATCGACGTGCTGAACGCCGGCGGCGCCCACCCCGACCCGTTCGGCGCGCCACTGCCCGCCGTGGTCAACATCGCGCTCTGGGAGTGGACCGGCTACAACATGGTCATCTTCTACGCCGCGCTCCAGGCCGTCCCGCGCGAAGTCCTCGAAGCGGCCGTCGTCGACGGCGCCGGACCGCTGCGGACCGCCGTCAGCGTCAAGATCCCGCTCATCCGCGCCTCGATCGTGCTGGTCGGCCTGTTCACCCTGATCGGCTCGCTCCAGCTCTTCACCGAACCGATGATCCTGCACGGCGCCTCCCCCGGCGTCGTCTCCACCTGGACGCCCAGCATGTACGCCTACACCGCCGCCTTCGACCGGGGCGACTACGGCCTGGCCGCCGCCGCCTCGGTGCTGCTCGCGCTCGCCGCCGCCGCGCTGTCCTTCCTCGTCACCCGGGCCACCCGCCCGCGCCCGGACCGGCGGACGGAGGCCACCGGATGACCACGCTCGCCCCCGGACGCCGCCCCCGGCAGCGCTCCGCCGCCCGCAGCCACCCGCCCCGCCGGCCGTGGACGCTCTCCAAGGCCGCCGTCAACGGCGCCCTCGTCCTCGCCACCGCCTACACCCTGCTGCCGCTGCTGTGGCTGGTGACCGCCGCCGCCAAGAACACCGGCGACCTGCTCGGCGGGCGCGCCCTCTCCCCCGCCACCTGGCACCTCGGCGACAACCTGCACGCGCTGGCCACCACCGGGGACGGCATCTACTTCCGCTGGTACCTCAACTCCCTGCTGTACGCCGGGCTCGGCGCCCTGGCCTGCGCCCTGGTCTGCGTCTGCGCCGGGTACGCGTTCCACGTCCACGCCTTCCCCGGCAAGGAGAAGCTGTTCGGCCTGGTGCTGCTCGGCGTGCTGGTGCCCACCACCACGCTGGCCCTGCCGATGTACCTGCTCGCCTCGGACCTCGGCGTGGTCAACACCTTCTGGGCGGTGTTCGTGCCCTCCCTGGTCAACCCCTTCGGCGTCTACCTCGCCCGGGTGTTCTGCGCGGGCTACGTCCCCGGGGAGGTGCTGGAGGCGGCCCGGATGGACGGCGCGGGTGAACTGCGCACCTTCTGGTCGATCGGCCTGCGGATGATGACGCCCGGCTTCGTCACGGTGTTCCTCTTCCAGTTCACCGCGATCTGGAACAACTTCTTCCTCCCCCTGGTGATGCTCTCGGACAACCGGCTCTTCCCGGTCAGCCTCGGCCTGTTCAGCTGGAACGCCCAGACCCACGCCTTCCCCGAGTACTACCCCCTCGTCGTCAGCGGCTCGCTGCTCGCCGTCCTCCCGCTGGTGGCGGCCTTCGTCGGCCTGCAACGCCACTGGCGGGCCGGCCTGACCGCAGGAAGCGTCAAATGACCACCACCACAGCCGACATCCGCTCCCCCGCCGCCCCGGCCCGCCGGCCCCGCGCCCTGCTCGCGATGGACCGCGCCCTGCCCGCCCGGCTGCTCGACCGGCACGCCGTCCAGCGGCTCACCGACCTCGCCGACCTCGACCCCGACCTGGTCGTGGACGACTTCGCCGCCCCCGAGGCCGCCGCCGCGCTGGCCCGCACCGAGGTCATCATCAGCGGCTGGGGCTGCCCGCCGCTGGACGAGGCCGTGCTGGCCGCCGCGCCCCGGCTGCGCGCCGTCATCCACGCCGCCGGCTCGGTCAAGCACCATGTCACCGAGGCCTGTTGGCGGCGCGGCCTCCTGGTGACCTCGGCGGCCTGGGCCAACGCGCTGCCCGTCGCCGAGTACACCGTCGCCGCCGTGCTGCTCGCCAACAAGCGGCTGCTCGCGATCCGCGAGGACTACCGGCACCGGCGCGCCCCGCACGACTGGCAGGGCGCCTACGCCGCCGCCGGGAACTACCGGCGCACAGTGGGCATCGTCGGCGCCTCCCGGATCGGGCGCCGGGTGCTCGAACTGCTCGGCCCGCACGACCTCGACCTGCTGCTGTACGACCCGTACGTGGAGGCCGCCGAGGCCGCCGCGCTCGGTGCCCGGGCCGTCGGCCTGGACGACCTGTGCGCCTCCTCCGACGTGGTCACCGTGCACGCCCCCGAACTGCCGGAGACCCATCACCTGGTGGACCGTCGCAGGCTCGCCCTGATGCGCGACGGCGCCACCCTGGTCAACACCTCCCGCGGCTCGCTGGTCGACCAGCAGGCGCTCACCGACGAACTCGTCGCCGGCCGCCTGGACGCCGTCCTCGACGTCACCGTCCCCGAGGTCCTGCCCGCCGACTCACCGCTGTACGAGCTGCCGAACGTCCTGCTCACCCCGCACGTGGCCGGCTCGCTCGGCGGCGAGCTGCACCGGATGGCCGCCGCCGCGGCCGACGAACTCGCCCGCTACGCGCGGGGCCTGCCGTTCGCCCACGCCGTCCACCCCGAAGGCATCCACCGCACGGCCTGACCGCCCCCCCCCGTTACCAGCTGCAAGGAGAACACCCGTGGACCGCAAGGTGATCGGTGTCGTCCTGAACGGCGTCACCGGCCGCATGGGCCACCGCCAGCACCTCGTCCGCTCGATCCTCGCCATCCGCGAGCAGGGCGGCCTCGACCTCGACGACGGCCGGGTGCTCTGGCCCGAACCCATCCTGCTCGGCCGCAACGAGGCCAAGCTGCGCGCCCTGGCCGAACGCCACGGCCTGGAGCACTGGACCACCTCGCTCGACGAGGCGCTCGCCCACCCGCTCACCGAGGTGTACTTCGACGCCCAGGTGACCCCCGCCCGGGAGGCCGCCCTGCGCGCCGCGATCGGCGCCGGCAAGCACGTCTACACCGAGAAGCCGACCGCCGAATCCCTCGACGCCGCCCTGGAGCTGGCCCGCCTCGCCCGGGCGGCCGGCGTCCGCAACGGCGTCGTCCAGGACAAGCTGTTCCTGCCCGGGCTGCGCAAGCTCAAGCGGCTGGTCGACGGCGGGTTCTTCGGCCGTATCCTCTCCGTGCGAGGCGAGTTCGGCTACTGGGTCTTCGAGGGCGACTGGCAGAGCGCCCAGCGCCCGTCCTGGAACTACCGCGCCGAGGACGGCGGCGGCGTGATCCTCGACATGTTCCCGCACTGGCGCTACGTGCTGGACAACCTCTTCGGGCCCGTCCGCACGGTGTACGCGCACACCGCCACCCACATCCCCCGCCGCGTCGACGAGCAGGGCCGGGCCTACCCCGCCACCGCCGACGACGCCGCGTACGGCGTCTTCGAGCTGGCCGGCGGCGTCGTCGCGCAGATCAACTCCTCCTGGGCGGTGCGGGTCGACCGGGACGAACTGGTCGAGTTCCAGGTCGACGGCACCGAGGGCAGCGCCGTCGCCGGGCTGCGCGAGTGCCGCGTCCAGCACCGGGCCACCACCCCCCGGCCGGTCTGGAACCCGGACCTCCCGGCCACCGACCCCTTCCGCGCCCAGTGGCAGCCGGTGCCCGCGAACGAGGAGTACGACAACGGCTTCAAGGTGCAGTGGGAGCTGTTCCTGCGCCACGTGGCGACCGGCTCCGCCTACCCGTGGGACCTCCTGGAGGGCGCCAAGGGCGTCCAACTCGCCGAACTCGGCCTGCGCTCGGCGCGCGAGGGCCGCCGCCTCGACGTCCCCGAGCTGGTGCTCTGATGGCCGAACTGGACCTGCCCGGGCACGGCCGGCTGCGGCTGCACGAGCCCGCACCGCTCGACCTGCCCGCGCACCCGCCCGCCTCCCGCACGGCCTTCGCGGCCGCCCACGTCGTCGCCGACCCGCTCGGCCCCAACGCCGCCGGCGCCCCGGCCGCCCTGGACTGGGACGCCACCCTCGCCTTCCGCCACCGCCTCTGGTCGCTCGGCCTCGGCGTCGCCGACGCCATGGACACCGCCCAGCGCGGCATGGGCCTGGACTGGGCCGCCACCCGCGAACTCATCACCCGCTCCGGCGCGGCGGCCCGCGCCGTCGGCGGCCGGCTCGCCTGCGGCGTCGGCACCGACCAACTCACCGACCCGGCAGGCTCCTTGAGCGACATCACGGCCGCTGCCCTGAGCGAGGTGGCGGACGCCTACGAGGCACAGCTCGCCGTGGTCGAGGCGGCCGGCGCGCAGCCCGTCCTGATGGCCAGCCGGGCCCTCAACTCCCGCGCCCGCGGCCCGGAGGACTTCCTCCGCGTCTACGACGGGCTGATCCGGCAGTCCGCCCGGCCGGTGATCCTGCACTGGCTCGGCGCCGCCTTCGACCCGGCACTGGCCGGCTACTGGGGCTCCGCCGACCTCGACGCGGCCACCGACACCGTCCTCACCCTCATCCGCGAACACCCCGGGCGGATCGACGGCATCAAGGTGTCGCTGCTGGACGCCGACCGGGAGATCGCGCTGCGCCGCGCCCTGCCCGCCGGGGTGCGGCTCTACACCGGCGACGACTTCCACTACCCCGAACTGATCAAGGGCGACGAACTCGGCCACAGCGACGCCCTGCTCGGCGTCTTCGACCCGATCGCCGGCCACGCCGCGGCAGCCCTGCACGCCCTCGACGCCGGCGACACCGCCCGCTACGACGCGCTGCTCGGCCCGACGCTTCCGCTGGCCCGGCACCTCTTCGCCGCGCCGACCTACCAGTACAAGACCGGTGTGGTCTTCCTCGCCTACCTGGCCGGCCACCAGGAGCACTTCACCATGGTGGCCGGCGCCCAGAGCGGCCGGTCCGTACCGCACCTCGTCGAACTGCTCCGGCTCGCCGACGCCGCCGGGGTGCTCCCCGACCCCGAGCTCGCGGCCGACCGGATGCGCCGCTACCTCGCCCTGGCCGGGTGGTCGGCATGACCGCACCTCACCCCGCCGAACGGGGCACCGCCGCCCCCGGACTGGAACGGCTCTCGCTCAACCAGATCACCACCAAGCACTGGTCCCTGCCCGAGGCCGTCCGGGGCTGCGCGCAGGCGGGCATCCCGGCGATCGGCCTGTGGCGGGACAAGGTCGCCGAGACCGGAACGGCCCGCGCCGCCCGGCTGGTCCGCGACTGCGGCCTGACCGTCAGCAGCCTCTGCCGGGGCGGCTTCCTCACCGCCGCCGGAGCGGAGGGCCGCCGCGCCGCGCTCGACGACAACCGGCGGGCCGTCGAGGAGGCCGCCGAACTCGGCACCGACACCCTGGTGCTGGTCGCCGGAGGCCTGCCCGAGGGCAGCCGCGACCTGCCCGGCGCGCGCGCCCGGATCGCCGACCTGCTCGCCGAACTCGCACCGTACGCCGGGCAGTTCGGCGTAAGGCTGGCCATCGAACCGCTGCATCCGATGTTCTGCGCCGACCGCGCCGTGGTCTCCACCCTCGGCCAGGCGCTCGACCTCGCCGCGCCGCACCCGGCCGCCCAGGTCGGCGTGGTCGTCGACAGCTACCACGTCTGGTGGGACCCGGCGCTGCCCGAACAGCTCGACCGGGCGGGCCGGGACGGCCGCATCGCCGCCTACCAGGTGTGCGACTGGACGCTGCCGCTGCCCGCCGACGTCCTGCTCGGGCGCGGCCACGTCGGCGACGGCCACATCGACTTCCGTTCCCTCACCGACCAGGTCACGGCCGCGGGCTACACCGGCTGGATCGAGGTCGAGATCTTCAACGAGCGGATCTGGGCCACCCCCGGCGCGCAGACCCTCGCCACCGTGGCCGACCGCCACCGCACCCACGTGGTCGTCGCGCCGCGCCGGTAGCCGTCGGGCGCCCGCCGTTCGGCCCTGCCCTACCCTGGCAGCCCGTGCCACCCCCTCGAAAGCTGGTCATGCCATGATCGAAACGATCGAACTCGACTACGACGACTCCGGGTTCCGCCGCAACGGGGCCCCGCACCGGATCGTCGCCGGCGCCCTGCACTACTTCCGCGTCCACCCCGAGCTCTGGGACGACCGGCTGCGCCGCCTGCGCGCCCTCGGCGTCAACACCGTGGACACCTACATCCCCTGGAACTTCCACGAACTTCCCACCGGTGAGATCGACTTCACCGGCTGGCGGGACGTGGCCCGGTTCGTCCGGCTGGCCCAGCAGCACGGACTGGACGTCATCCTGCGGCCCGGCCCCTACATCTGCGCCGAATGGGAGTTCGGCGGCCTGCCCGCCCGGCTGCTCGCCGTCGACGGCCTGCGCCTGCGCTGTGCCGACCCCGCCTTCCTGGCCGCCGTGGACGGCTGGTTCGACGCCCTCGTACCCGAGCTGGTGCCGCTGCTGGCGAGCCGCGGCGGTCCCGTCGTGGCCGTCCAGGTCGAGAACGAGTACGGCAGCTACGGCACCGACGCCGGCTACCTCGCCCACCTGCGCGACGGCCTCCTCGCGCGCGGCGTGGACTGCCTGCTGTTCACCGCCGACGGCGCCGAGGACTTCATGCAGCAGGGCGGCGCGATCCCCGGCCTGCTCGCCACCGCGACCTTCGGCTCCCGCGCCCCCGAGCGCTTCGAGGTGCTGCGCCGCCGGCAGCCCAAGGGGCCGCTCGCCGCCATGGAGTTCTGGATCGGCTGGTTCGACCGCGTCGGCGGGCCCCACCACGTCCGCGACCCGGAGGAGACCGCCCGTTCCCTGGACGCACTCCTCGCCACCGGAGCCTCCGTCAACCTCTACATGGCCCACGGCGGCACCAACTTCGGCCTCTGGTCCGGCGCCAACCACACCGGCACCAGCCCCGACACCCCGGGCTACGAGCCCACCACCACCAGCTACGACTACGACGCCCCCATCGGCGAGGCCGGCGAGCTCACCCCCAAGTTCCACGCCCTGCGCGACGTCATCGGCCGGTACCTCCCCCTGCCCGACGGCGAACTCCCCGCCGAGCCGCCCCGCCTGGCCCCGCGCCGCATCGACCGCAGGACCGGCCGGGCCCGCCTGTTCGACTCCCTCGACGCGCTCGCCACCCCGCACCACCGGCCCGTCCCGGAACCCATGGAGAACCTCGGCCAGTCACTCGGGCTCATCCACTACCGCACCCGTGTCCCCGGTCCCCGCCCCACCCTGCCGCTGCGCGTCGACGGCCTCGGCGACCGCGCCCAGGTCTTCGCCGACGGCAACCCCCTCGGCACCCTCGACCGCAACGACCCCGGCGCCACCCTCCCGCTGGCCACCGCGCCGGCCGGCACCACCCTGGACATCCTGGTCGAGGCGCTCGGCCGCACCAACTACGGCCCCCAACTCGACGACCGCAAGGGCATCCGGCGCGGCGTCTCGCACGAACGCCAGCGCCTCCACGACTGGGAGATCCGCCCGCTCCCCCTCACCGACCTGAGCGGCCTGGCCTTCGACCCGGCCACCGCCGCCACCGACGGCGACCCGGCCTTCCACCGCTTCGAGACCGACCTCGACACCCCCGCCGACGCCTTCCTCGCCCTCCCCGGCTGGGGCCGCGGCCTGCTCTGGCTCAACGGCTTCCTCCTCGGCCGCTACACCGACGAGGGACCGCAGCGCACCCTCTACGCCCCCGCCCCGCTCTGGCTCCCGGGCACCAACACCCTCGTCCTCCTCGAACTCACCCGCCACGGCGAGGCCCTCGACCTCCGCGACCGACCCGACCTCGGCCCCGTCACGGACGCCCCCAGCTCCGAGTTCTGAAACCCCGCCTCACCGACATCGTGACCGCCCTGCTCACCGGCTACGCCGTCGCCTCGACGACCCGTCCGGTCGGGGACTGAGCGTTCCCGCGGTGGTCGGCTACCGGCGCCGGCCCCAGCAGGTGATCAGCGGGGCGGTGGTCACGTCCAGTTCGGTGTCGCGGAGGTTGGCCAGGTGCCGGTCCAGGTCGGCGGCGGTGAGGTCGGGGCCGACCAGCTGGTCGCGGAGCTGACGGACCGTCGCCGCCTCCAACTCCCGGCAGGCCGGGGAGGTGACGGGGAAGTACGCCTCGGCGGCGACGTCCGTCAGGCCCGCCTCGCGGAGCAGCCGGGGCAGGGTGCGGCCGAAGGCGAGGTCGGCGCCGCGCTCGGCGAGCCGGGCCCGGAACGCCCGGCGCACCCGGTTCGCCAGCTCCTGGTCCGGTCCGTGCTCGTCCGGGCAGGCGAGCGGTTGCAGGGCCGGGTCCGCGTCCTCCACCACCAGCCAGCCCCCGGGCCGGACCGCCGACGCCAGCCGTCGCAGCACCTCGGCCCGGTCGGGCAGGTGCACCAGCACCAGGCGGACGTGCACCAGGTCGAACAGCTCGTCGGGCAGCGGGTCGCGGGTGACGTCGTGCCGGCGGACCTCGACGCGGTCGGCTGGCAGTCCGGTCAGCCAGCTGGTGTCGAGGTCGCTGGCCAGGACCCGGCCGGTCGGCCCGACCCGCTCGGCCAGCGCCAGCGGGATCCCCTGGCCGCCCGCACCCACCTCCCAGCAGTGGTGCCCGTCGGCCGGGCCCAGCCGGTCCAGGTGCTCCAGCGTCCACGGGTCGAACAGCTCGGCGATGCCCTCGAACCGTCGGCCCGCCTCCTGCTGCCGGTTGTCCAGCAGGTAGCCGCGCTCGTCGCCCATGCTCCGCGCCTCTCGGATCGCCCTTGCCCGTCGCCCCGCCCGTCGCTCGACGCGGCCGACCGCGATGGTAGGCGATCGGCGCCGGGTGCGCGAAGGCGCCCCGAGGAACGCACCCTCGCGTCTCCCGCCCCGGGCTGCGGCGTCCCGGGACGGGGGAGGGACGGCGAAGCCATGGTGGACCGGGCCTCCGCGCTCCTAGCGTGGCGGCCGACCGGTCCGACGGGTGCGGACCGCCCGCGGACCCGCCCGGACCCGCCAGCCAGCCCGCCCGCCAGCCCGCCCGCCCGCCCGCCCGCCAAGGAACAGGTGACCCCGTTCATGTACCCCGACTTCACCCCGCCCCGCCCCGGTCGCCGCTCCTTCCTGACCGCCGCCCTCGCGGTCGGCGGCGGCGCCTTGCTCGCGTCCGCCCTGCCCGCCGGGGTGGCGCGAGCCGCCGACGGGCCGACGGTCGCCGACACGGCCGCATGGGGCGCCCGGCCCTCCAGCATCCCCGTCAACGTCCTGGCCGGGGTGCCGGACAAGGTGATCGTGCACCACACCGCGACCCCCAACGTGACGGACTACTCGCAGGCGGCCGCGTTCTCGCTGGCCCGGTCGATGCAGACGTACCAGATGGACAGCGAGGGCTGGATCGACACCGGGCAGCACTTCACCATCAGCCGCGGCGCGTACGTCCTGGAGGGCCGCCACAACAGCCTGTCCACGCTGCGCGGCGGCGCCCAGCACGTCGAGTCCGCCCACTGCACGGCGCAGAACACGGTGGCGATCGGCATCGAGAACGAGGGCACCTACACCACCGTCGACCCGCGCGGCGAGCAGTACGCGGCGCTGGTCGACCTGATCACCTACATCTGCCGCCAGTACGGGCTGCGGGCCTACCAGATCTACGGGCACCGGGACTTCAACAACACCGAGTGCCCCGGTGACCGCCTGTACGCGCTGATCCCGCAGCTGCGCCGCGACGTCGCGGCCCGCATCGGAGGAGACCCGACCGGGCCCGTGTGGCCGGTGCTCACCAGCGGGGCCTCGGGCGAGACGGTGCGGACCCTCCAGTACCTGCTGGTGCAGCACGGCGCGAGCCTGACCGTCGACGGGGCGTACGGGCCCGCCACGCAGAGCGCCGTCACGGCCTTCCAGAACCTCACGCACGCCGCCGCGGACGGCATCGCGGGCAACCAGACGTGGAGCCAGGCGGTCGCGCCCCTCGCCGACGGCGCCTCGGGCGGCGCGGTGCTGGCCGTACAGAACCAGTTGGTCGCGCACGGCATCCAGGTGGGCGTGGACGGCGCGTTCGGCCCCGGCACCCGGTCCGCGGTGACGGCCTTCCAGACCTCGGCCGGACTGCCCGCCGACGGGGTGGTGGACGCCCGCACCTGGAGCCGGCTGGTCGCCTGACCCCGTGCCCGCCGGCCCTGGCCCGGATCACCCGACGCCCCCGCGGATCCGTTGCGTCCGCGGGGGCGTCGTCGTGGTCAGCCCAAGGTCCTGTCCGGCCGGGACGGCCGGCGGCCTGTGACGGCCAGCACCAGGCCCGCCCCCAGCACCAGCACGAGGGCGATCAGCGGCCTCAGCAGGGCCGTCCGACAGCGGTGGGTCCCCGTCGGCCCGGGTGCCGGCGGCACGGCGGTGTCCGGCGGTGCGCCGACCGGTGCGCCCGCGGCGCGGCAGCCGTCCGCCCGGCGCCACAGGTCGAGCAGCCGGTCGGCGTCGCCGGCGCAGACGGAGGCGATGCTCTCCACGGCGTCGCGCGGCGGGAACTGCTTGCCGTTCACCCACCGCTCCCAGGAGGACTTCGCGTAGTGGGTGCGTTCGCTGATCCGGGCGTACGTCAGGCCCGACTCGGACTTCAGCGACCGGAGCTCCCTGGCGAGTTCGTCGGCAGGGGCTGGAGACGTGGTGTACGACGCGTGGTGGCGGTCCATGTGGCTTCTCCCCCGTTGCTCTGTGCTGTGACCGTGCCCGGGCCGGGAGCCTGCCGGCGTGCCGGCCAAGGCGCGGCCCACTCTGCGGGATTCTCCGCCGGTCTTCGAGCGTCTTCGGCGGTTCTGAGACGGTCCGAGGTCGTCCCACGGCCCGGAGCTGCACCTTGGGACGCCGGGGCGGAGGCATCGTGAGACGGCGTCCGGGACGCGGGCCCCGGGTGGGCGCGCCGCAGGGCGCGGCGCAGGGCGCGGCGCCCGGGGAAGCGGGCGGTGGCCGAGAGAGGTCGACCGATTAGACTGATCATCCGAAAGTGGATCAGTTTGCATCCTCCACCGACCCGCCCGAGGTACCCGCGATGAGCCAGTCCTGGAAGCCGCTCCCTGACGATCTTTCGGAACCCGCTCGGCGTCTGGCCGAGGAGCTGCGCGCGGTCAAGGACGCGCACCAGGTCTCACTGGCCGAACTCGGGAAGAGGACCTACCTCAGCAAGGCCTCCTGGGAGCGCTGGCTGAACGGGAAGCGCCTGATCACCCCGCAGGCCCTGGCCGGCCTGATCGCCACGGTCGAGTGCGACGCCGATCTGCTCACCTCCCTGCTGCGGAAGGCCGAGGCCGCGCGCGACGCGGACGAGGCGCTCTCCCCCGAGGCCGCGCCCGCGCCGGCCGAAGCCCCCGTGCCCGCGCCCGCAGCGCCGGCCGAGGCCCCCGAGCCCCAGCCCGTACTCGCGCCCGCGCCCGCACCGCCCGCCGAGGTGCCCGAGCCGGCGGCCGAAGCGCCCGACGCCGCCCCCGCCTCACCGCGGCCCGCCCCGTGGCGGCGGCCGGCGGCCGGCGTGGGAGCCGCCGTCGCCGCCGTGCTCATCCTGTTCGCGGCCCTGTACCTGCGCGGCCCGCACGGCGGCAACGGCACGGCATCGGCGGCGACGCTCCCGCCGAAGACGGCGGCGACGACGGCGACGGCCGGGTCGGCGCCGCTCTGCGAAGGCGTCGGCTGCGCCGGCAAGGACCCCCAGGACATGCGGTGCGACGTCGACCAGCGCACCCTGCTGACCGGCAACGTGGGCAAGGTCGTCCTCTACGTCCACTACAGCCCGCGGTGCCGGGCCGCCTGGTCGGGGATCACCGACGGCTCCCCCGGGGACAGCGCCACCATCACCACCAACCACGGCTCGCAGGAGACCGCCCTGATCCACTGGGGCTACGACAACTACTCCGTGATGGTCGACGCGAGCCCCGGCGACACCACCTTGCAGGTGTGCGGCCACCAGAAGGAGGGCGACAGCTGCACCGGCGTCGTCACCGACCTCGCCGCCCGCGCGAGCGCCCTCCCCGGCCCCCCGCCTCCGGCCGCCGCTCCCACGCCCACGCCGACACCCACGCCGACACCCACGCCCACGCCGACGCTCTGAGGAGCCGCCACCATCGCGGCGAAACTCACTGGCGGCTCGGGCCCGCACGAACGAACATGGCCCGCATGAGCGACCAACCCGAACGATGGACCCAGGCGACCGTCTACCCCGACATGTGGGCCGACCCGGACGACGACCCCCGCAACAGCGAGGGAGTCAGCCCGGACGGCGAACTCCCGACTCTGAACGACTTCCTGACGAACTACCGCCACACCCTGCGGATGAAGTGCGAGGGCCTGGACCCGGAGCAGCTGGCCCGCCGCTCCGTCCCACCGTCGACGATGTCACTGCTCGGCCTCGTCCGGCACCTCGCCGAAGTGGAACGGGACTGGCGCGGCTGGATCAGCGACGGTGATCCGCTGCCGAAGCTCTACGGCCAGCGGGACGCGGACTTCGACGGAGCCGTCGCCGAGCAGGCCGAGGTCGACGCGGCCTTCGCCGACCTCGCCCGCGAACAGGCCGCCACCGACGCCGCCCTGGCCGCACACCCCGATCTGGGCGTGCGGCTGGGGAAGAACGGCATCGCGGTGCGAGAGCTGCTGGTGCACAGGATCGACGAGTACGCCCGTCACTGCGGGCACGCCGACCTGTTGCGCGAGTGCCTCGACGGGCGGGTCGGCCAGTGAGGCCCGCCCCGGTGCGCTGACCTCGGCGGGCGGCCCCGTCAGGCGGCGCCCCGCCGGAACACCGCCGACAGGCTCGCTCCCCCGGTGCCCGCCACCGCGCAGCGCAGCGCCAGCGGCCCGGCGTCCGAGAGCACCGTGATGCCGGTGCCGCCGCTCGCGAGCCGGTAGCCGTCCCGCGCCAGCGTCAGCTGGACGGTGGCCGCCTTCCGGGTGGGGTCGGCGACGGCGACGGAGAGGTCGCCGCCGTTCTCGCGAAGCAGGACGGAACAGGGGGCGGAGACGGTCAGCGGGCCGACCGTGCCGGGGGCGAAGAAGTTGGCGAGGGTGAGTCCGAGACCGGGCACGCTGATCGCCTGGGCGGCGGCCGTGTTGGCGAGCACGGTGGCCGTCGGGGCCGCCGCGCGGGCCGCCGCCTGGTCCGGGCCGGCCCCGGGCATCAGCACGTAGTGGTACGTCCCGTCGACGGGGTCGGTGCCGTGGTCGAGGCCGATCGACAGGTAGGTCCGGGTGATCGGGTCGGGCGCCCCGCCCCGGTTGATGTCGGCCCACGCCCCGGTCCGCCGTTCGCGGGCGAGGTCGAGGGTGGCGCCGTCGGGGAACACCCAGGCGCCCGACCCGGCCAGCGCCGCCCAGCGGACGCCGTCGGCCCTCCGGCTCCAGCCGGGGTCGGCGGGCTGGCGGACGCCGTCCAGCACGAACTCCCGGTCCTCGCGGGCCCCGAGGTTGCGGTGGTCGACGGTCGTGCGGACGGCGACGCCGTCGGTGCAGCCGATGCCCGCGCCGAGGCAGACGATCGAATCGTCCAGGCAGAACCAGGACTTGCGCCCGACCAGGGCGGAGCCGAGGCCCCGGACGTCCTGGCCGACCACCGACCAGTCGCCGTCGCTCGCCCCGCCCGCCCAGGCGGTCGCCGGGCGGGCCTGGCCCCAGTCGCCGCCGGCCCCGTCGGCCAGCGGGCGCGTCGACACGGTGGTGCCGGGCAGCCGGTAGGGGTCGGCGGTGGGCCAGAAGGAGTCGCTGTACTGCTCGTCGCCCTGCTCGCCGCCGTACCAGTAGAGCATTCCGCTGCCGCTGTGCCAGGCCCGCAGGTTCTCGCCGTTACCGCACTCGTAGAAGGCGGTCCGGGACGAGGACAGGCTGAGCTGCGCGCTCCAGCCGGGCCGGCGGTGGACGGCCCGGTCCATGGTGAACACCCGGCTGCCCGTGCCCTCGTCCGCCGCCCGGGTGCCGGAGTCCGCCAGGAGGGCCTGTGCGCGGGCGAGTTCGGGGATGTCGGCGAGGACGTTGGACAGGTAGGGGAGCACCTGGTCGCGCTGGAGGGAGCCCTTCACGGCGGCGCGCCAGGCCGCCGCCTGGGCGGCCGGCACCGACCCGGAGTCGGCCAGCCGCAGGACGTCCCCGAGCAGGGCATGACCGCGCACGTGGTCGTCCAGGCGGGCCCGCCGCGCGTCGCCGGCCTGCACGCCCCGGCTGACGGCGCGGCCCGAAACCCCGTCCATCACCAGGCCGTTGAAGAGGAACGGCAGGAACCCCCGGTCCACGGCGGTGAAGACGTTCCGCAGCGCGGGATCGGTGACGGCCCAGGGCGTTCCGGCGAGCAGGCGCAGCAGCCGGCCCAGGCTGCCGAGCAGCACCTCGCCGTAGCTGCCGGTGTACGGCACCCAGGTGTGCTGGACGAAGCTGCCGTCGGCGTAGATCCCGTCGCCGGTGGTCACGTAGCGGAACACCGGTGACAGCCCCCGCTGCGCGGCGGCGACCGGGGCCGCCGAGCGGCCGATGACACCGCGCAGCGCGAGCACCCGGCACAGGTCCACCCGGTTGGCCCCGGTGCTGGTCCCGGTGTACTTGTCGACCACCGTGGACGGGACGAAGTGGTCCACGGCCGCACCGCACGCGGCCGCCCGTTCGGCCGTCAGGAGGTCGCCGATCAGCACGCACACGTCCAGCAGCGCCTGGGGGGCGCCGATCTGCCAGTCCCACCAGTTCCCGTACGACGTGGTGGTGGCGGTGTAGGCGCGCTGGAGCACCCAGTCCAGGCCGGTCGCGACGGCGGCGCCGAGGCCGGGATCGCCCGTCGAGCCGGTGGCCGGCCGGGTGAGGGCCAGGGCCATGAGCCGAAGCCGCCCGACCGTCGACGTGACGGCGGCGGAGGCCGAGCCGACCGGCAGGTCGGGCCAGAGCGACCCGGGCTGCGGGCTCAACGCGGCCTGATGGCCCCGCGCCTGGTCGCCCAGCGCGGTGAGCGCGCGGGCGAACGGCGGCGCGGCCGGGTCGTACCCGGTGCCGGTCAGCTGCTCGGACCAGGCCGCGCGCATCGCGTCGTAGCCGTCGGCGGCCCGGGCCTCGGTGGGCCCGCCGAGCCACCACGCGGCCGCCGCGGCGGTGGCGGCGGCGCTGGTCCTGAGCAGTCCGCGCCTGCTCAGGACCGGTATCGCCGCCGGGCCACCGGTCTCCGTCCACGAGCTGTCCATCGGGCCGTCCTTCCTCGCGAACTCCCTTGTCTGACCGGAGAGTAAGCGCTTTCTATCGCGAGGACAACGCTTCCGGCACGGGCCCGTGACCGGAGGCCGGCTACCCGACCGGCCCCGTCGACCCGCGGGGCACCAGCTCGGTGGCGAGGACGGCCCGCTGCCGCTCGGGGCCGGGGCGGTGCAGCGCGAGGCGCAGCGCCGTGCGGCCGAGGTCGAGGTGCGGGATGCGCACGGTGGTCAGGCCGGGCCTGAGGTCCTCGGCCCCGGGCAGGTCGTTGAAGCCGACCACCGAGACCTGTCCGGGCACGGCGATCCCGTGCTCCCGCAGGACCGTCAGCACGACGGCCGCCACGTCGTCGTCGTGCGCGAAGACCGCCGAGAAGTCCGGCGGCCCCTGGGCCAGGCGGCGGCGCAGCCAGGCCCGCGCCCCGTCCCGGGTGTGACACCCCTCCACCGTCAGTTCGGCCGGGCGGCGCAGACCGTGGGCCGCCAGCGCGGCCTCGTACCCGGCGAGGCGCTCCCGGGTGGTGGTGGTCGCGGCCGGTCCGCCGAGGAAGAGGATCCGCCGGTGGCCCAGCGCCAGCAGGTGGTCGACGGCCGCCCGCGCGCCGCCCGCGTTGTCGTAGTGCACGGCCGTCAGCGGCAGCTCCTCCCCCGGGGCCGGCCGGCCGCAGAGCACCAGCCGGGAGCCGGCCGCGTCCAGGATGCGCGCCAGCCGGGCGATCCGGGAGCGGTACCCCGGGCTGTCCTCCACCCCGCCCACCAGCACGACGGCCTCCACGTCGCGCGCCCGCATCTCCTCGACCAGCGTCAGTTCGCGGTCGGGGTCGTCGTCGGTCGCCGCCACCAGGCAGAGGCAGCCCTCGTCCACCGCCTGCCGCTCCACGCCGTGGGCGACCCGGTTGTGGAAGGGCGCCGCGAGGTTGCCCAGCAGGATCGCCACCGTCCGGGACCGCCGGCCGGCCAGCGCCCGCGCCTGCGCGTTGACGACGTAGTCGAGGTCGCGCACCGCGCGCAGCACCCGCTCCCGGGTGGCCCCGGCCACCGGGTAGTCGCCCGCCAGCACGCGCGACACCGTCGCCATCGACACGCCCGCCAGCGCCGCCACGTCGTTCACCGTGGGCCTGCCCCGCCGGGCTCTCCCCCCGTCGCTCACCGCTGTCCCCCCGGTCCCGACCAGCTCCACGCCCGGCCTCCACGGCGGGCCGTGCCCCGAGGATACGGGCGGCCGCCCTTCCCGCCTCCGCAGACCTCCGAAGACCTCCGAAGACCTCCGAAGTCCTCCGCCGACTGCTCGCCGGCCGTCCCGCGTCCGGCGGGCTCAGGAACCGTCGTCAGATGTCGGACGTCACTCCCCCTGCAAGCCGTTCGCGCAGGTCGCGGGCGAGTGGGAGCCGGAAGGGACGGGTGGGGAACGGTGACGCAGGTGACCGAGGTGACCGAGGTGACCGAGGTGGCGGACGGGGCCGTGGCCGGTGTGGACGGAGCTGCGCCGCAGGGGCGGCGGGCGTTCGCGGTGGCCGGGTTCGCGTCGGGGCGGGGCGGGAGGGCGCGGGAACGGGGGAAGGCGCTGCGCGGGCGCATCCCCCGGGAACGGCACGCGGAGTTCTCGCCCGGGCCCGGGCGGCCGACGGCCGTCGAGGCGATCGAGGCGTCCAACGCGGGCCGGATCGCCGCGTTGGTGCCGATCCGGGTGGGGCGGATGGCCGCCACGCCGTTCGCGTTCCTGCGCGGTTCGGCCGGACTGATGGCCGCCGACCTGGCGGGCACCCCGGACACCGGGGTCGGCGCCCAGCTGTGCGGGGACGCGCACGCCGCCAACTTCGGGCTGTACGGGGACGCCCGCGGGCAACTGGTGATGGACATCAACGACTTCGACGAGACCGTGCCCGGCCCGTGGGAGTGGGACCTCAAGCGGCTGGCCGCGAGCCTGGTGCTGGCCGGCCGCGAGACCGGGGCCGACGAGACCACCGCCCGGGAGGCCGCCCAGCACGCGGCCGGCTCCTACCGCCGGACGATGCGCACGCTCGCCAAGCTGCCCGCGCTGGACGCATGGAACGCCGTCGCGGACGAGCAGTTGGTCTCCTTCACCGAGGCGCACGACCTGGCCGAGGTGCTGCGCAAGGTCGGCGCGAAGGCGCTGGGCAACACCAGCGCCAGGTTCGCCGCCCGCAGCACCGCCCGTACGGCGGACGGCGGACGGCGGTTCACGGCCGCTCCGCCGGTGCTCACCGAGGTGACCGACGCGACCGCGCGGGCCGTCGCGCAGTCGCTCGGCCCGTACGTGGCGACGGTGCCCGCCGAGGTGCGCACCCTGCTGTCCCGCTACCGGGTGCAGGACGTGGCGTTCCGGGTGGTGGGCACCGGCAGCGTCGGCACCCGCTCGTACGTGGTGCTGCTCACCGACCACCGGGACCAGCCGCTGGTGCTCCAGGTGAAGGAGGCCCGCCCGTCCGTGCTGCTGCCGTACCTGGAGCGCGCGGGCCACCCGGTGGCCGGTCAGGACGGCCACGAGGGCCGCCGGGTGGTGCTCGGGCAGAAGCACATGCAGGTGGTCAGCGACACCCTGCTGGGCTGGACGACGGTGGACGGACTCCCCTACCAGGTCCGGCAGTTCCGCAACCGCAAGGGCAGCGTCGACCCGGCCGCGCTGCTGCCGGGCCAACTGGACGACTACGCCCGGATCACCGGCGCACTGCTGGCCCGGGCGCACGCGCACACCGCCGACCCCGGCCTGCTGGCCGGCTACTGCGGCAGGAGCGAGGCGCTGGACGAGGCGGTCGCGGCCTTCGCCGTCGCGTACGCGGACCGCACCGAGGCCGACCACGCCGACCTGGTCGCGGCGGTGCGGGCCGGCCGTCTGCCGGCCGAGTTCGGCGTCTGACCAGGGGCACCGGGCCCGAACGGAGCCCGCGCGTCAGGACGCCCGGGTCAGGACGCCCGGGTCAGGACGTCCGCGTCAGGACGCCCGGGTCAGGACGCCCGGGTCAGGCGGACAGGAACGGCGCCACCGCGGCGACGAACTCGGCGGGCCGGGCACTGTGCACGAGGTGCCCGGCCTCGATGGTGACCATCCGGCAGTCCGGGATCAGCCGGGCGAGCTCGGCGAGCCGCTCCTGCGGGACGTGGCTCGCCGAGCCGCCCGCGACCACCAGGGTGCGGGCGGTGATCCCGGCCATCCCCGCCAGCCAGGCCGGGTCGGGGGTGTCGACCTGCGCCTTGACGGCCTTCACCACGGCCCAGTCGAAGTGCACCGGCTCCTCCGGCGCGTCCGGCACCGCGCCGGCCGGGCGCGGGTGCGGTGCCGGGATGTCCTCCAGGACCAGACGGCCGATCCGCTCCGGCCGGGCCTGGGCGACCAGGTAGCCGACCACGCCGCCCATCGAGTGGCCGACCAGGTCGACCCGCGCCAGGCCGAGCGCGTCGAGGAAGGCGAGCACGTCGTCGCGCATCTCCTCCAGGCCGTACCGGGCGGTGCGGCCGCTGTCGCCGTGGCCGCGCAGGTCGAGCGCGTACACGCGGTGCCTGGGGGCGAGCTCCGGCAGGACGACGTCCCAGTCCGTGGCGCGCTCCCCGAGGGCGTGCAGCAGCACCAGCGCCGGGCCGTCCGGCGGGCCGCTCTCGCGGTAGGCGAGCGCCACCTCGGGCAGGTCCACGATCCGGTTCTCGGTCATGCCCGCCACCGTACGTGCGGGCCTGCGCTAACGGACCGCTGTTCGCCCACGGCTCACCGCGACGGGCTCGCCGGTCGCCTCCCGGGCCGCCCGCCGGCCGGCGAACACCGAGGCCAGGACGGCGAGGGCGGCGACCGCCGCGCACACCACGCTGGTGGCCAGGTAGGCGGAGCGGTGGTCGCCGCCCCCGGCGGTCTGCCGCAGGTAGACGCCGGACAGCGCCGAGACCGCGACGGCCGCCGCGATCCGCTGGGCCATCTGCAGGATGGCCCCGCTCACCCCGGCCGCCTCGGCGGGCGCGTGGCGCAGCACGTACGCCTGGTTGGTGGCGCCCATCACGCCGATCGAGGCGCCGCCGAACAGTTGCAGCAGCGCCAGCAGCCAGGGCAGGACGGCCTCGGGCGCCCAGTGCGCGACGAGTCCGCTCGCCAGCATGACCAGGGCGGAGCCGGTCATGCCCGCGGTGATGGTGCGCCGCCCGAAGCGCTGCACCACCCGCCAGGCCAGCGCGGAGGCGACGCCCATGGCCACCGCCGAGGGCAGCGCGACGAGCGCGGCGCCCATCGGGGAGAGCCCGAGGCCGTCCTGGAGGAACATGGTGAGCACCAGTCCGGCGGCGAGCGAGGAGCCGAACTGGGCCATCGCGGTCGCGGTGCCGAGCGCGTACGGCGCGGAGCGGGTGAGTGCCGGGTGGATCAGCGGGTGGCCGCCGGAGCGGGCGTAGCGGCGCTGCCACCAGGCGAGGGCGCCGAGCAGCAGGACGGCGACGGCGGCGAAGGCCAGCCAGCCGGTCCAGCCCGGCGGTTGGACGAACGGCAGCATCAGGGCGAGGGTGAGCGCGGCGACCAGCAGCAGGCCGACCAGGTCGAGGTCGGCGTGCCGGGCACTCGGGCGCGGCCTGGGCAGGTGACGCACCGCCAGCGCGACGGTGGCCAGGCCGAACGGCACGTTGAGCAGGAAGGTCAGCCGCCAGCCGTGCTCGGGGCCGGCCGCCGCCAGGACCGCGCCGCCGATCGGCGGGCCGAGCGCGAAGGCCAGCCCTCCCGTGACGGCGTACATGCCGAGGGCGCGGGCCCGTAGTTGGCCGTCGAACACGTCCTGGAGGGTGCCGATCATCTGCGAGTTGACCAGTCCGGCGCCCACGCCCTGGAGCAGCCGGGCGGCGATCAGCACCTCGGGCGCGGTGGCGGTCGCCGAGACCAGGCTGACCAGGGTGAACAGGGCGAGGCCGGTGACGAAGAACCACTTGCGGCCCCTGACGTCGCCCAGCCGCCCGCCGGGGATCAGTGCCAGGCCGAAGGCGAGCGAGTAGCCGGCCACGATCCACTGGAGGTGGGCGGGCTGGGCGTGCAGGCTCTCGCGCAGGGCCGGGATGGAGGTGTTGAGGACGGACTGGTCGAGCAGCGTGGTGAAGCCGCCGGCGACGCAGACCAGCAGGACGCGGCGCCCGGCGGCGTCGAAGCGCTCGCGGGGCCCGGCGGCTATCCGGGTCTTCGGGCGCCTCACGGTTCCACCACCACCAGGGCGTACCGGGCGTCGTCCGGGCCGGGGGCGCGGAAGCGGCTGGTCCCGGAGACGTAGCGCAGGCAGTCGCCGGGGCCGAGCAGGTGCCGCTCGCCGTCGACGGTGAGCTCCAACACCCCCTCGAACACCCACAGGTGGTGTTCCAGGTCCGCCACGCAGGGGCGGTCGTAGGCGATGTCGGCGCCGGCGGGCAGCCGGCCCTCGACGATCTCGGCGCGCAGCGAGCCGTGCGGCGGGGAGACGGAGCGGCGGACGAAGCCGGTGGTCTCGTCCCGCCAGATCCGCTGGTCCGCGGCCCGCACCAGCCGGGCCGGCGCCGACTCGACCTCGGCGAGCAGCCGGGACATGGTCCGCCCGTAGACGGCGCAGAGCCGCCCGAGCAGCGCGGCGGTCGGGCTGACCTCGGCCCGTTCGACGCGCGACAGCGTCGAACGGCTGACGTCCGCCAGCCGGGCCAGTTCCTCCAGCGTCCAGCCCCGTTCCAGCCTCAACTCGGCGAGCCGGTTGGCGAGCCGCTCGTCGGCGGCCGTCTCGATTCCCATATTCGCGATGCTATCCCGGATATGAGATCACTCCCAGGGGCGCGGGCGGCTGTGGCCGGGGCGTGGAGAAGGGCGGGAGGCGTGGACTCGGCCGGGACGGCGTGCCGTGTTCGGGTGCGCGCCCCTGCGCTCCTCGCGCCCTCGCCCTTCCTCCGGATCCTCCGCCCCTCGGCTCTTCCGCCCCCTCGGCCCGGGAGGGGCGGTGATCATATGATGTGCGGCGGATCAGGGCTGGTCAGCGGCCCACCGGCGAGGGGGAAACGTGTTCGGCATCATCAGACCGTGCAAGCACCGGCTGTCCGAACGGCTTCAGGCGTCGTGGCTGGCGCACCTGTGCGGGCTCTGCCTCGCGCTGCGCGACGACCACGGCCAACTCGCCCGCACCGCCACCAACTACGACGGCCTGATCATCTCGGTCCTGGTCGAGGCCCAGGCCGCCCGCGAGGACGCCTCCTGGCGGCGCACCGCCGGGCCCTGCCCGCTGCGCGGCATGCGCACCGCCTCCGTCGCCCGGGGCGAGGGCGCCCGGCTCGCCGCCGCCGTCTCGCTCGCCCTCGCCTCGGTCAAGATCCGCGACCACGTCGAGGACCGTGACGGCGTGTTCGGCCGCCGCCCGGTCGCCGTCGGGGCCCGCGCGGTCACCCGGCGGTGGGACCGGCAGAGCGCCGGCAGCGCCTCGACGGTCGGCTTCGACACCGGTGTACTCCTCGAAGCCGCCTCCCGGCAGGGCGAGTTGGAGCGGTCACTGCCGCCCGGCGGCTCAGTCCTGCTGGTCACCGAGCCCACCGAGACCGCCACCTCGGCCGCGTTCGCGCACACCGCCGTCCTCGCCGGACGCCCCGGCAACGCCGCCCCGCTCGCCGAGGCCGGCCGGCTCTTCGGCCGGCTCGCCCACCTCCTCGACGCCGCCGAGGACCAGGCCGCCGACGCCGCCGGCGGCGCCTGGAACCCGCTGACCGCCACCGGCACCGGCCGCGCCGAAGCCGAACGCCTGTGCCGCGACGCCGTCCACGGCATCCGGCTCGCTCTGCGCGAGGTCGAACTGACCGACCGGGCCCTGGTGCACCTGCTGCTCGCGCACGAGACCGAGCGGGCCGTCGAGCGGGTCTTCGGCCCGGCCGCCCACGCAGCCGCCTGCCAGACCCGGAACGCCGGACCCGCCGCCGCCGGGTCCGCGCACCCGGCGACCGGCGGGCACCCGCACACCGCCGCCGGGGAGCACCCGCACGACGCGCCGCCGCGCCAGGCGCCGCCCGGGCAGGATCCCGGCCGGACCCCGCTCCCGCCGTGGGTGCCCCAGGGCCCCGGCTTCACCCCGATCGGCGCCAAGCCGCCGCGACCGCGCAACCTGCTGGCCGGGTGCGCCGTGTGGGCGCTGATGGCCTGCACCTGCCAGTTGCTCTGCTGCGAGCACGACGACCCGTTCAGCCGGGAGCGCCGGGAGGGCTGGTGCCAGCGGCACGACTGCGACTGCGCCGACTGCTGCGACCCTTGCAATTGCTGCAACGGTTGCGATGGCTGCGACGGCTGCGGCTGTTGTGATGGTTGTGACTGCTGCGACTGCAGCTGCTGACGTGCCGTACCGTCAGCCGTCCGGATTCCACCGCGCCGCCGGCGGCAGCGGCGGCATCTGCGACACCGCCACCTGATCGACCGCCACCGGCCCGGAGCGCCCCCGCGGCACCCCGGGCCGGTCAGCCGGCCCGTACGCCTCACCGCGCCGCCAGAGCGGCAGCACCACCACCGGGCGCCGCTCCGGCCCGTCAGGCATCGGACCCGGCCGCCGCCCGGCGCCTCGCCCGGTCAGCCGTCCGATCCGCCGCCAGCGAGTTCTCCAACCGCGCCAGCAACTCCCGGAACCGCTCGGTGTCCTGCTCCGTCATCCGCCCCTCGGGCGCCGCCCCCGGCCACTCGGCCGTCATCTCGTTCATGGGTCCGACGTTACGCCCCGACGATCAACAGGCGATAAATGCGGAACGCACGCCTACGGGTGCGGCGGTGAACGGAGCCGGTCCTCTTGGCGCGCACGGGGGTTGGTGGTTCACTTTCCATGTTAGGCAACTTTCCTAACATGACATCAGCGCTCGACCGCCTCCCCCGCGAGAGGAACACCTCCCCATGGGACGTAGCAGCACCAGGACACTGATCGCCGCGGCGGCACTCGCCGCCCTGCTCCCGCTCGCCTCCGCACCGGCCGGGGCCACCGCACCCGTCGCACCCGCCCCGCACAGCCCGCGGCCCGCGTTCCAGCACCCCGGCGTGCTGGTCGGCGACCAGCAACTCGGCTTCCTCAGGGACAAGCTGGCGGCCGGGGCCGAACCCTGGACGTCCGCCTTCGCCGACCTCCGGTCGAGCAAGTACGCCTCGCTGGACTGGCGGCCCCGGCCGCGCGCCACCGTCGAGTGCGGGTCCAGCTCCCACCCCGACAACGGCTGTTCGGACGAGCGCGACGACGCGATGGCCGCCTACGCCCACGCCCTCCAGTGGGTGCTCACCCGCGACCAGCGGTACGCCGACAAGGCGATCGAGATCATGGACGCCTGGTCGGCCGTGATCCAGGAGCACACCAACAGCAACGCCCCGCTGCAGACCGGCTGGTCGGGCAACAACTGGTCCCGGGCCGCCGAGTTGATCCGCCACTCCGGGGCGGGCTGGCCGGCCGCCTCGATCGACCGCTTCGCCGCCATGCTGCGCACCGTCTACGTGCCGCTGCTGTCGCCCGGCAGCCCGCGCAAGAACGGCAACTGGGAGCTGATCGAGACCGACGCCCTGATGGGCATCGCGGTCTTCCTCGACGACCGCGGCCTGTTCGACCAGGCCGCCGGCATGTGGCGTAAGCGCCTGCCCGCCTACGTCTACCTGTCCTCCGACGGCGATCTGCCGGTGCCGCCGCCCAAGGCCGGGATCGAGGGCGAGGCCGCGCTGGTGAAGTACTGGTCCGGCCAGTCGACCTTCGTGGACGGGCTCTCGCAGGAGACCTGCCGCGACTTCGGGCACACCGGCTGGGGCCTGGAGGCCGCCGCCCAGACCGCCGAGACCGCCCGGCTCCAGGGCCTCGACCTGTGGGGCGAGGGGCGTGAACGGCTGGTCAAGGCCCTGGAGTTCCACACCGCCTACGACAACGGCGCGAACGTGCCGGACTGGCTCTGCGACGGTTCGGCGAAGACCGGCCTCGGCCCGGCCGTCCAGCTCGCGTACAACGAGTACCACCTGCGCGAGGGCGTGGCGATGCCGCAGACCGAGCAGTACGTGGCCGCGCACAGCCCGTTCGGGGCCAACTACTTCATCGGCTGGGAGACCCTGACCCACACCAGCGCGCCCTGACGGCGCGGGCGGCACGCGGCGGTTCCGGGAGTGCACCCGCCCGGAGCCGCCGTCGCGGCTGCTCCCTTCCCGGGAGCGTCCGTTCCGGGAACGGGCCTTCCGGTAACAGGTGGTCCCGGAACGGGCGTTCCCGGGAACGCCCGTTCCGCGCGACTCACCCCTCGGGGAACAGGCCCTCCAGGACGACGGCCACCCCGTCCTCGTCGTTGCTGCCGATGACGTGGTCCACCGCGGCCAGCACCTCCGGGTGGGCGTTGGCGACGCCGTACGAGGTGCCCGCCCAGGCCATCATCGGCAGGTCGTTGGGCATGTCGCCGAACGCGACCGCCTGCTCGCGGGTGATCCCGCGCCGCCTCGCCAGGTCGCCGAGCGCGGCGGCCTTGCTGACGCCCTGCGCGACGGCCTCGACCAGCCGCTCGCCGTTCGCGTGGTAGACCGTCACCAGCTCGCCGAGCACCGGGCGGGCCAGCGCCAGCAGCTCGTCCGCGGACAGCTCCGGGTGACGGCCGATCAGCTTGGGCGCCGGTCGGCCGAACAACCGTGTGTCGTCGAGGCGTTGCACCGCGGTGTCGGCGTCCCAGGCGCCCGCCTCGTAGTGCGCGTCCCCGGCCAGCTCCTGGGCGTACTCGACGGCCAGCCCGATCCCCGGCACGGCCTCGCGCAGCCGCCGGGCGCTCTCGCCGAGCACGTCGACCGGGATCGGGTTCTCGGCGATCACCGTGCGGGTGCGCATGTCGTAGCCGAAGGCGCCGTTGGAGCAGATCGCCACGCCCCGGTGGCCGAAGGCGGCCGCGATCTCGCCCATCAGGCGCGGCGGGCGGCCGGTGACCAGGACGACGAGCCCGCCGGCCCGTTCGACCCGGGCGAGGGCGGCGACGGTACGGGCCGAGACGGTGCGGTCGCCGCGCACGATCGTCCCGTCGAGGTCGGTGGCCACCAGGCGCGGCGGCCGTATCGGGGTGACGGTGGGTGGGGTGGCGCTCGGGAGGCTCATGGGTCGGTGCTCCGTGCTGGTCGGGGTTTCGGTGGGGCGGCCGGGCGCGGGGACGTGTCCAGTACGCGCGCGCACGGCGCAGGCGGTGCGCACGCGGCGGGCACGCGGTGTGTGCGTGCGCGCGGGGCACCCGGGTCGGCGGTGCAGGGAGCTCGCGGGCCGGGCCCGGCGGTGGCCGGGCAGTCGGTCGCCAGACGCTCGGACGGTATCACCGGGGTGGCCCGATCGGCGACGGCCGAGCACCGCCTCCGAGGCCGAAGTAATTTTATTAGGAAACTTTCCTTACCTTATGGACCGCCACCGACCGCAGACCGTACTCTGCTGCCGCGAGCTCGCGCTCTTGCCCCCACAGCGCCCGGTCGACCGGCGCGCCACCCCCCACTGCCTCCGGCGGCACCGCCCCGGAGATCGGAGCACACCCATGCGAGTTTCCCGAACCCGACGCCTCGCCGCCGCCACCGCGGCAGCCGCCCTGGTCGCCGGTGCGGCCTGGGCCGCCACCTCCGCCTCGGCGTCCGCCGCCCCCGCCCGGGCGACCGCCGCGGCCGTGCAGCGGGCGTCCGCAGGCGGCCTGACCCCCGATCAGCACCGTCGGGCCGACCAGCTGATCAGCATCTTCGAGAACAGCACCACCGAACTCCAGTACGGCTACGCCGAGAACATCAACGACGGCCGCGGCGTCACCGCCGGCCGCGCCGGCTTCACCACCAACGACGGCGACGCGCTCAAGGTCGTCCGCGCCTACACCGCCGTCTCCCCCGACAACCCGCTCGCCCGCTTCATCCCCGAGCTGGAGCGCCTGGCCGCCGCCGGCAGCGGCGACACCAGCGGCCTGCCCGAGAGCGACTACGTCGCCGCCTGGAAGCAGGCCGCCCAGGACGCCACCTTCCGGCAGGTCCAGGACGACCAGGTCGACCAGCGCTACTTCACCCCCGCCATGAACCAGGCCGACCAGCTCGGCCTCACCACCGCCCTCGCCCGCGCCGAGCTGTACGACGCCTCCATCCAGCACGGCAACGGCAGCGAGTACGACGCCCTGCCCGCCCTCATCAGCCGCACCAACGCCAAGGTCGGCTCGCCGTCCGGCGCCGGCGAGAGCACCTGGCTGAACGCCTTCTTCGACGTCCGCGTCGACGACCTCACCAACCCCGCCAACTCCTCCACCGCCGCCGAATGGAGCAAGTCCGTCGACCGGGTCGAGTGCCTGCGCCGGATCGCCGCCACCGGCAACTACAACCTGGACGGCCCGCTCAGCGTCACCGCCTTCGGCTCCGGCTACACCATCAGCTGACCCACCCGCACCCGTCGAGCCCGGGGTCCGGTGTGTGGGACCGGACCCCGGCCCGGCGAAGCCCGCCCCCGGACTCCCCGGCCCCGGCGGAGCGCGGCCGCGCCGGGCGATCCGACCGCCGGTGGCGGCAGGGAGCCGGGACTCCCCGCCGCCACCGGCGGTCCGCGCTTCCACTCCTCCACTCCGCCGATCCGCTCACTGCCCGTCCTCTCACCGCCCGTCCTCTCACTGCCCGTCCTCTCACTGCCCGTCCTCGTTCGTCGGCTGACGGGTGCCCTACGATCGACCGAATGAGCACAGCAGGACGGACTACGGCCACGGACGGGGCGCCGCAGCCCGTCACCCTCGCTCCACTGTCAGGGCCTGGACAACAGCCGTGGAACCGGCAGCGGCTCCGGAGCAACAACGAGTGGCTCCTGCTGGAGCGGCTGCGCCGGCACGGCCCGCTCTCCCGGGCCCAACTCGCCCGCGACACCGGGCTGTCCAAGCCCACCGTCTCCACCGCGCTGGCCACCCTCGAACTCGCCGGACTCGCCCGCGAGGCCGGCCGGTTCGCCCCCGAGCGCGGCCGCACCGCCGTCCTGTACGAGACCGACCCGGCCGCCGGGCACGTCCTCGGGCTCGACATCGGCCGGGCCCGGCTGCGGGTCGCCGTCGCCGACCTGTCCGGGTGCGTCGTCGCCCGCCGCGACCTGCCCAACCGCGGCCGCTCGGCCAACGCCGTCGCCGACGCCGTCGTCGCGGCCGCCCGCGAGGCCATCGCCGAGGCGGGCCTGCCCGGCACCGCCGTGGCCCACACCGTGGCCGGCACGCCCGGGGTCTGGGACGAGCGCAGACGCAGCGTCAGACTCGCCGCCAGCCTGCCCGGCTGGGGCCGCCCCGGCCTGTTCGACCGAATAGCCGACGGCCTGGGCACCACCGTCACCGTCGCCAACGACGCCAACCTCGCCGCCGTCGGCGAGTACACCTACGGCGCGGGCGCGGGCAGCCGGCTCTTCGTCTACCTGCTGGTCGGCACCGGACTCGGCCTGGGCGTGGTCAAGGACGGCGAACTGCTGACGGGGGCGCACGGCGCGGCCGGCGAACTCGGGCTGCTGCGCCTGCCGGGCTGCACCTCCACCACCAGCACCGGCACCGGCACCGGCACCGGCACCACCCTGGAGGAGACCGTCTCCGCCGACGCCGTGGTGCGCGCCGCCCTCGACCTCGGGATGCGGCGGCCGCTCACCGCCGAGAAGGTGTTCACCCGGGCCCGGCTCGGCGAGCCCGCCGCGGTCGAGGCCGTCCGGCAGGAAGTGGACCGCCTGGGCTACGTCCTCGCCGTCGTCGCCGCGCTGCTCGACCCGGACGTGGTCGTCCTCGGCGGCGGCATCGGGCGCAGCGCCGACCTGCTGCTGCGCCCGATGGAGCAGGCCCTGTACGAGCGCTCCCCGCTGCGGCCCCGGTTGGAGCCGAGCCGGCTCGGCCAGGACGCCGTCCTGCTGGGCGCCGTCGCCACCGCCCTGGAGGCGGCCCGCCCCGAGGTCTTCGAGCGGCGCACGGCCCCCGTCCCGGGCTGACGGCCCCCCGGTCCGTCAGGTGCGGGCGGACAGGGCGGCGTCCAGCAGTACGCGGGCGGCCGCCTTGGCGTCGGCGGCGGCGCTCGGGTCGCCGTGCACGGCGGCGGTGGTCATCGCCCCCTCGGCGAGCAGCGCCAGCTGGGCGGCGGTGGCGGGCGGGGCGCCGGCGGCCTCGGCCAGGCAGACGAGGTAGGCGTTGAACTCCTCCTTGTGCTGCCGGGCGGTCGCCGCGACCGCCGGTGAGACGGCGCCCAGCTCGCCGAAGGAGTTGACGAACGCGCAGCCCCGGAAGCCGGGTTCGGCGAACCAGCGACCGAGCCAGTCGAAGACGGCGAGCAACTGGTCGCGCGGCGGCGTGGCGGCGCCGGCCACGTAGGCGGCGAGGTTCGCCCGCCAGCGCCCGTCCCGGCGCCGCAGGTACGCCTCGACCAGGTCGTCCTTGGACGGGAACTGCTGGTAGAGCCGGCGCATCGTCAGGCCGGAGGCCGCCCGGACGGCGTCCATGCCGACCGCCTGGATGCCCTGCCCGTAGAACAGCTCCTCGGCCGCGTCGAGGATCAGGCCCCGCGGGTCGTGCTGGTCCATCTGCCGTGCCCTTTGCGTGAGAACGATGGTTCTCCTAGGGTAGTCGCTGCGGCGAGAACGACCGTTCTCGCCGTCGGCTCCGCCGCACCCGAGGAGACCCCGTGACCGAACAGCGCCCTCCCCTGCCCCCGTTCACCCCGGAGACCGCCCGACGGAAGGTCCGCGCCGCCGAGGACGCCTGGAACACCCGCGACCCCCACCGCGTCGCCCTCGCCTACACGCCCGACAGCCGGTGGCGCAACCGCACCGAGTTCCTCACCGGACGCGAGCAGATCGCCGACTTCCTCACCCGCAAGTGGCACCGCGAACTCGACTACCGCCTCGTCAAGGAGCTGTGGGCGCACGACGGCGACCGCATCGCCGTCCGCTTCGCCTACGAGTGGCACGACGACTCCGGCCAGTGGTACCGCTCCTACGGCAACGAGAACTGGGAGTTCGACCGCGACGGCCTGATGGCACACCGCCACGCCGCCATCAACGACCTGCCGATCACCGCCGCCGAACGCCTCTTCCACTGGCCGCTCGGCCGGCGCCCCGACGACCACCCCGGCCTCACCGCCCTCGGACTCTGACCCGGCATCAGGCTCCGCTCCCGGCAGGGCGGCCGGGGCGGCTGTTGTTCCACGACCGTGACACGGCTCGCACCGGTCGTGGAACTCCCCCTGGGATGCTCCTCCTCGAACGCGAACAGCACCCGAGGGGGGACCTGGAAATGTCCGTGCGCAACAGATTCGGCACCACCGCCGCGCTCGCCCTGATGGCCACCGTCGGCGCCGTCCTGCTCTCCGCCTGCGGCCCCGACAACGCCGGCTCGGACCCGACCGCCGCCACCGGCAGCGCGGCGCCCGGCGCCACCGGTCCGGGGACCCCGGCCCCGGGCCGCTCCGCCCACCCGAGCACCCCCACGCCGAGCACCCCCACGCCGGGTGCCCCCACGCCGGGTGCCAAGGAGGTCAACGGCACCAGCGCCGCCAACCACCTGACCATCAGCACCGGCACCCGGGCCGTCGCGATGAACGGCACCACCGTCGACTTCGGCACCGTCGTCCGCGACCTCGCCTGGTCCCCCGACGGCAAACGAGCGGCCTTCATCGACGGGAACGGCGACCTCGTCGTCGCCGACCCCGACGGCGGCGCGAAGGTCACCCTCGCCACGGCCCCCGGCGGCGAGACCTGGTCCCATCCCACCTGGCAGCACGCCGCGCAGGGCCCCAGCGACCTCCCCGAATCCGCCGAACGCTTCGACACCATCGTCTTCGCCGCCGCCGAGGGCGGTGTCCTGCGCCTGGAGAAGATCCCCACCAAGGCCGTCGGCGGCACCCCCGAGGTGCTCACCCCGCACACCTCCCTGGACGGCAGCGCGAACATGCCGCAGCCGCCGCAGACCGGCAACACCTGGGCCGACGCCGGCGGCCGGCACGGCGAGATCGTCTACGCCAACACCCCCGCCGACGAGGTCTACCTCTACGACGACTACATCCGCCCCGCCACCCGCGACCTGGGCCAGGGCTCCCAACCCGCCCTCTCCCCCGACGGCGAGCACGTCGTCTTCGTCCGCTCCGTCGACGGGCACGACCACCTGTTCGCCCGCTCCAGCCGGATCGACCAGAAGGACGAGAAGGACCTCACCCCCGCCGCCACCGCCGACTACACCGAACCCGCGTGGTCCCCCGACGGCCGGACCATCGCGGCCCGCACCCCCGACGGCGTCAGCACCCTCCCCGCCGACGGCTCCGCCGCCCCGGCCCAGGTCTCCACCGTCAAGGGCCTCCCCGCCTACCGGCCGTGAGCCCCCGGATCGGGCAGCGTGATCGACGGACGCGGCCCGTTGAACCCGGGCGGCCCGATCATCCGTCCTTCACAAGGGGCTTGAGAAATCGCCCGCACGGGTTCGGGCCGGCGCACCGCGGGCGTCAGGCCTACGCAAGGGATGCGTATGGATCGAGACAAAGTGGCACTGATCGGCTGACCGGAATGCCATATTTTGTCCCGCCCATCACAGAACTCGCAAGGAGAGCACGTGCGTTCGACGAAGAAGCTGTCGGCCCTGGCCGCAGGCATGAGTGCCGTGGCCGTCCTGGGTCTGGCGGGGCCCGCGATGGCCGACGGCTCGTACGACCCGGCCCAGGAGAACTGCAACGCCGCCAACACGGTGACTCCCGGCTCGACCAGCCTGGTGTGGTGCATCGAGGCGGCGCAGCACACCTCGGAGGTCAAGAACCAGGCCCGCGGCGAGTTCGTCCAGGGCACGCTCGACATGCTGATCAAGGCGACCGGCGGCAGCTACAACATCATGGTCTTCAACATCAAGGGCGACAACGCCTTCGGAGACCCCTGGTACGTCCACAACTACGAGCAGAGCTTCCAGAACGTCGCCTTCACGTACGACGTCGACTACCACGACAAGACCTCGCGCGAGGACCAGACCTACCGGATCTGGGTCTTCTCCGGCGGCGGCAGCTTCGCCAACGGCTTCGACGGCGGCTGGGGCAACTGGGGGTTCTACGGGCTCTTCAACCGGACCACCCGCGAGCACACCTGGACGTACCCGAGGGGCACGGGCAGCGCCGGCCAGCGCTACAACCACACCGACGGCGTCGTGAACTTCTCCCCGATGGCGTTCCCCGGCGTGCCGAGGGACCCGGGCACTCCCGCGCCGGGCGGGCTGCCGGCCACCCAGATCGTCCCCGCGATGCCGCAGGACCCCGGCACGCCGTACGACCCCGGGGTGCCCGCCACGCCGGCCAGGCCTCCGCACACCGGCAAGCCCGGTGAGCCGGCCGAGCCCGGCACCAAGCCCGGCACCGGCACCGGCTCCGGCCGGCCCGCGCTCAACACACCCGTGCACCTGCGGACCGTCAACAACCTCGGCGCCGTCGCCACCGGCTCCGGCGAGGGCGCCTCGGTGATCGCCGGGAAGCCGGGCGACGCGGGCGGCACCTGGACGTTCCGCGACGCGGGCGGCGGTCGCTACCGGATCACCAACGCGCTCGGGCGGGACCTCACCGAGAACACCGGCACCTACTTCGCCAACACCAAGGGGTGGAAGGGCTCTTCGGAGCAGAAGTGGGAGGTGAAGAACGTCTCGGGCGACCGGTACGTGATCCGGATCAGCGACCAGGACTGCCTGACCTACCACGAGGACGACAAGGAGCTCGGGGTGTGGACCTGCGACGGCTCCGCCGAGCAGCAGTGGACCATCACCCGCTAGCCATGGCGCCGTCCCGCCCGCCGCACGGGCGGCGGGCGGGCGGCGGGCGGGACGGCGAATGCCTTCGGCCGGGCAGGGCCCAGCGGAACCGGCCCAGCGGACGGGCCCCACGGAACAGGCCTGGCGGAAAGGCCTAGCGGAACAGGCGGTCGCCGCTGTTGGCCATGCGGTGGGTGCCGCTGTGGCGGTTCACCCAGTCACGGACGAGGTTGATGGCATTGGCGCACTGCCAGCTGTTGTCGTACTCGCGCACGCCGGTGAAGGCGCCGTAGCCCGCGATGATGCCGTCCACACCCGCATCGCCGAGCAACTTGTCGACGTACCACGGGTCGTTGTAGGTGGTCGTCCAGGACAGCGTGGCCGCGAGCCGCCCGGCGGCGCGGTCCCCGGCCCCCTTCTTCAGCTCCGCACACGTGTTGTAGGTGGCCTCCGTGCAGTTGCCGAAGCCCTTGGTGATGTCGGAGTCGCCGTAGTCCATCGCCCGGTGACCGGCCGGGAATCCGGAACCGGACCGGTTGAAGGCGCCCTGGACCTGGTCGCGGGTGCCGGTGGACGTGATGCCCTCCAGCGGGCCGAGCCTGCCTTCCAGGCTCTGCCAGCCCCTGCCGCCGACGTCCGGGGTGTTGCCGCCGTGGTACTCGAAGAAGCCGTAGAGGACCTGGATCCCGGCGGCCGTCAGCCGCTGCGCCTTGTCGCGCAGTCCGGCGACGCTGCACGTGCGGTTGGGCTGCTCCCCGCAGTAGTTCGGGTCCTTGATGTCCAGCCAGACCAGCGACAGCCGGCGTCCGGCGTTGGCGTTGGAGAGGATGCGGTCGATCATGCTGTCGAAGCTGGGGCCCAGGCGGTTCTCACCGGCCGAGGAACAGTCGTGGTAGGCGCGCCATTCGTTCGGGTTCCACCAGGCGCAGACGTCGATCTCGATGGCGTTGGCGCCGTGGCCGAGCGCGGCGTCCACCCCGTCCAGGGTGTCGACCCGGTGCGCGATGGCGTAGATCGCGTGACGCGAATCGGCCGCCGCCGCAGGGGTCGTACCGAGCGCGGTGAGGCCGACGATCCCGCACAGTGCCGCCAGCAGCGCCAGCGCCTTCCGCGCGCCGGTGCCGTGCCTGAGGTGAGTGGTCAAGAAACGTACTCCTCGATGTCGGCGCCCTGAAGCCGTCGCTGATGGACGGCCGCCCCCGATCCAGGACTGGTCATGTCCGCCTCAGTCTGACACTGGTTCGTGGCCGGTACGGGGCGAACCGCGCAAATCCTCCGCTAAAGTCCGTCGCGCGAGGCCAACTCGGCCCGGAGCGCGGACACATGCTCGTCGGCGGACTCGTGCGGCAGGAACTCGACCGGGTCCAGGAAGCGGAACAGCACCCGGCTCTCGGTGACGGCGAACTCGTAGTCGCCGAACCCGACCACCGCCCCCGTGCCGCCCCGCACCGCCCCGCGGACGGCGGTCTCCGTCAGCTCGTCCACTCCGCCGGGCGCCGTCGCCCGGCGCCGGGCGTTCGGCCGGGCCAGGTACGGGCACACCATCGCCGCGTAGAGCATGCAGGCCCGGTGACCGGGCCCCTCCATCGTCGGCGCGAGGTTGCGGTACGGCCGCCCCTCGGCGAGCGCGGCGGCGATCGCCGCGCTCTCCGCCGCTCCGACCACGCGCCACACGGGGCCCCGGGCCATGAACCCCCCGCACACCGAACAGAGGCGCTCCAGCGCGCAGTTCGCGCTGCGCTCGTGGTCGGTCAACGCGAACTGCGGCTCGCCGCCCCGCCACGGCGTGACCGCCGGCACCGGATAGCCCCGGACGTCCCGGGGCCGCTCCCCCACCCGCTCCGGCATCGGCACCGCATCGAATCGCACGCTCCCATCCTCGCCGCCCCCCGCGCCGCTGTCGACCTCCGACGCGGCGGCCGCCCCGCGCGGCGGGCGCGGGGCGGCCGGTGGTCCGGGTGCGGCTCCTGGTGGATCGTCCGAGCGGCGGGCCAGGACCTAGTTCCAGATGCCGGTGATGTCACCGGCGTTGGCCGCGTTGCCCGCGTGGGTGGTGGCGCCGGCGAGGTCCTCCAGGGTCCGCAGCACGTTGTAGTGGTTGTAGGTCGCGGCGGAGGTGCTGCCGGGGGTCACGTGGGCGCCGTAGAAGACGGTCGGGATGCGGTTGCCCGCGAGCCGGTTGTCCTCGTCGAAGGTGACCACGAGCAGGCTGTTGTGACTCTTGGCCCAGGTGGCGTAGGCGCCGAGGTTGTTCTTGATCCAGGTGTCGCCGGTGCCGACCGAGCAGTCGTGCATGTCGCTGCAGAGGTTCGGCACGACGAAGGAGACGTTCGGCAGGGTGGTGTAGTCGGTCGGGAACTGGGCGAAGGTCCTGGCCGAGTTCAGCGGGACGTTGCCGAAGCCGAACCAGGGGTTGTGCTTCTGCGCGTACTTGCCGCTGCTGCACGCGGTGCTGCCCTGGGCGGGCAGGGTCTCGTTGTAACTGGCCCAGGTCCTGCCGGCGGCGGTGACCTCGGAGGCCAGGTTGGGGCCCTGGAGGGCACCGACGGAGACGCAGCTGTCGTCGGTGACACCCTGGGTGGAGCCGGAGAACAGGGCGTAGTAGTTCGGCTGGCTGGGGTGGGTGATGCCGAACGACTGGGTGAGGTTGGCGCCGCCGGTGGCCAGGGAGTTGAGGTAGGGGGCGCTGCTGCTGCCGACGACCTGGTTGTAGGCGTGGTTCTCCATCACCACGACGACGATGTGGTCGGGCGCGGGCAGGGCGGCGGCCTGCGCGGTGGAGGCGGTGGCGGCCCAGAGGCCGGCGGAGGCCGCGACCAGGGCTGCCACCGAGCCGAGGGCGGTGGCGGTGCGACGGGAGCCGGGCTTGGTGGACGAAGTCATGACAATTCCTCGGGTAGGGAGCGGCCCGGGCGCGGACGCTCGATCAGGCCCGCGCGACGAACCGTTCTAGTACGGCGTGCCGTTGGCGAAGTCGCGGGCGACGGTGGACTCGACGGTGGTCAGCACGCCGGGGTCGGTGGTGATCAGGCCCAGCTCGCGGTTGTTGTTCAGCGAGTTGTCGGAGAAGTTCTCCGAACCGGCGAACACCTTGGCCGAGGGCGTGCCGTAGTCGGCGACGATCGCCTTGGCGTGGATGTACAGGCCCGTGGTCGAGGAGTAGGTGACCACCTGGCCGCCGGCCGTGACCACCTGGTCGAAGTAGCTGCTGTAGGACGAGGGGTTCATGCCCACCACCCGCACGGTGACTCCCCGGCCGGCGGCCGCGGCGACCGCGTCCACCAGGGCCTGGTCGCCGAACTCCAGCTGCTCCAGGTCCAGCGTGTGCTGCGCGCCGTTGATCAGGTCCAGCAGGCGGGCCTGCGAGTCGGTGGGCGACCAGACCAGGTTGTCGCCGTCGGAGGGGGTGATCGAGGTCTGGGCGTAGTCGGCGGCGAAGACCTGCTCGATCGCGGCGACGTCGTTGGCGTCGGTGTCGACGACGCCGTAGTCGCGGCTGCTGGAGTAGTAGGTGGAGTCCAGGTTCCCGGTCAGGATCAGGGACTTGGCGCCGTCCACGGTGACGGTCTTCTGGTGGGTGTAGACGAACGCGGAGGAGGAGTACGTCACCCCGACGCCGGCGGCCCGCAGGGCCGAGTAGGCGGCGCCGTTGACCGAGGTGTGCCGGCCGTCGAGGATCACCCGGACGGTGAGGCCGGCCCGCTGGCGGCCGATCAGGGCGTTGACGGCGGTGGTGTCGCGCAGCTCGTACATGGTCACGTCGACCGAGCGGGTGGCCGAGTTGATGAGGTCGTAGACGACGCCGTGGTCCCGGTCCGGGAACACGATCGGCGTGTACGTGGCGGCGGTGGTGGCGGCCTGGGCGGTGCCGGACAGCGGTATCAGGCCGGCGGCGGCGAGCAGCAGCGCGCCGGCCCGGCGCGCGGAGGTGGCCAGGGGCATGCGGAACTCCACGATCGATGAGGGGGAAGGCCTGGGCGAAGGTGCGGGAGCACGCGCGAGGCGCCCGAACAGCATCGGGTGGATCGGTCGACGCGGGTAGACGACAGCAGGTAAAACCTTGACCCCGGGTCGGGAAACGGATGGTGCGGCCGATCGGGTTCACTTTGCCAGCCGCACGCCCCTCCGGTGATAGTGGATCTTCGAGGACGTGGCCGGACGCCGCGTCAGCCGAGTGAGAGAACAGAGGATCATGGCGAAGATCAGCCTTCTGCGTCCGCTCGCGGTGGCGGCCGCGGGTGTCGTCCTGCTGGCGACCGGAGCCGCGCACGCCGTGGCCGCCGACCAGGGCACCACCGGCGCGCCCACCCCGGACACGGCCGCGGTGCGCGCCGCCCTCCAGGCGACCACCGACGCGGGCGCCCCGGGCGCCTTCGCGGTGATCCGCGACCACGGCGACGCCGAGTCCACCCGGTCGCTGGCCGTCGGCAAGGCCGATCTGGACGGCACCCCGATGAACTCCTCGTGGAGGTTCCGGGTCGGCAGCAACAGCAAGATGTTCAACGCCGTTCTCGTGATGCAGCTGGCGGAGCAGGGCCTGATCGACCTCGACAAGCCGCTGCGCGACTACCTGCCGGCCGGCACCCTGCCGGACACCTGGACCATGACGGGCCGCCAGGTCATGGAGCACCGCGCCGGGATCTACGACCACACCAACGACCTGCTGGAGCAGGTCGGCGAGGAGACCACCAGCGCCTTCGAGGCGCGCATCCGCACCAACGTGTACGCGCCGCGCGACCTGGTGGCGATGTCCGTCAAGCACGGCCAGCAGTACACGCCCGGGAGCCGGTACTCCTACTCCAACACCGACTTCGTCCTGATGGGCCTCGCGGTCGAGCACCTCACCGGCCGCCCCTACGAGGACGTCCTGCGCGAGCGGATCATCGAGCCGCTGGGCCTGAACAAGACCTCCTTCGTCGTGCCCGACCAGGACATCCAGGGCGCGCACGTCACCGGTTACCTCACCAACGACGACCGCACCAAGCCGCTGCTGGACTCCACCGCGCAGACCGGTTCCTGGGTGTGGACGGCCGGCGCGGTCATCTCCGACGCCGCGGACCTCGACCACTTCCTCACCGCGCTGATGGCGGGCAGCTCCGGCGGGCTGGTCTCGGACGACTCGCTGAAGCAGATGACGGCCGCCCTGGCCACCCCCACCGCCAAGATCAGCTACGGCCTCGGGCTGCGCCGCATCTCGCTGTCCTGCGGTGACGTGTACGGCCACGGCGGCATCGTCCAGGGCTTCCAGACCCAGTCGTTCGCCACCCCGGACGGCAAGCGCTCCGTCGTCGTGTTCGCCAACGCCTCCAACAACGGCTCCGTGACGCAGGGCCTGATGAACGCGCTGGAGCCGGCCTTCTGCGGCAAGAAGCCGACCGTCGCGCCGCGGACCTCGTTCGCCCCGAGCGCCTTCGCCGAGAACCACACGCTGCCGGTGGTCGAGGACACCCGGATCTGACCGTCCCGCACAGTCCGCCGCTCACGCGCCCGCACGGCCCACCCGCCGTGCGGGCGTGCGCGTTTCGCCCGCCACCGGGCTTCCCGCCTCACCCCGTCCGGCGCCGCCCCTGCCGGGGGCCGTCCGCGCTGAGGTCGGTGAGCGCCTCGGTGAGGAGTTCGCGGGCCTCCTCGGCGCGGCCCTGCTCGATCAGGGCGGTGCCGAGCTCGGTGAGGGTCTTGGTCATGCTGTCCGGCCGGCCGATCTCCTCGTAGTGGGTCAGGGCCTGCCGGTAGGCCTTCTCGGCCGCCGGCCAGCGCCCCAGCGCGGCGCGGTCCAGGCCGAGTTCGTGTGCCGTCATGGCCGCCGCCAGGTGCATCAGCGGCGAGGACCAGCGCTCCACCAGTTCCAACGCGCCGGCCAGCGCGCGCCGGCGGGACTCCACCGCCTCCTCGGCCCGGCCCGAGTCGCGCAGGCAGTTGGCCGCGCCGCGCAGCGTGACCAGCCGGCCGATCCAGCCGGAGCGGCTGTTGACGGCGGCGAAGGTGTCCGCGGCCCGGTGGTAGGCGTCGATGGCCTCCCGGTGCCGGTGCAGGTGCCGAAGGCCCGCCGCGAGGTAGGTCAGCGCCCAGCCCTCCTGCTCGCGGGCGCCGATCCGGCGGGCCAGTTCCAGCCCCTCGTTGGCCAGGTCGATGCCGCGCTGGTAGCGGTGCAGGCAGGTGACGTACGTCCACGCCAGGTAGTTGACGTGGACGGCCTCGGCCAGCTGGTCTCCGCAGGCGCGGGCCGCGTCGACCGACAGCTGGAAGACCTCGGCCCAGATGTCCCAGCTCAGCAGCCGGTCGGAGAACCAGTGCATGGCCTCGGCGGTGTCGATCACCTCCCGGTGCCGGCCGGCGGCGAAGGCCTGGTGGAGGGCGGCCAGCCACTCCGGGTGCTCCTCCTCCAGCCAGCGCGCCGCCTCGGTGAGCGGCACCGGGGGGCCGGTCCGGTCCGCGTCGGCGTCGGGATCGGTGTCGGGGTCCGCCGTCGCGTGGTCCGGGTCGAACCGGAGGCCGTACTCGGCGGCCCGGTTCAGCAGCCAGTCACCGGCCCTGGCCCGGGCCCGCGCCACCGCCTCGGGGCCCTCGTCGGCGCCGAGCCGCTCGCCCGCGTAGAGCCGGACCAGGTCGTGCAGCCGATAGCGCTCCGGGGTGGCGAGTTGCACCAGCCCGGCGTCGATCAGCTGCTCCAGGACGAGTTCGGTCCGGCCGACCGGCAGGCCCGCGTAGGCGGCGGCGACGGCGGCGGTGAAGTCGTGCCCGGCGGTCAGTGCGGAGCGGCGCAGCACCAGCTGGGATTCGGCCGGCAGCCGCCGGTAGGACAGCGCGAAGGCCGGACGGACGGCCAGGTCTCCGGTCTCCAGCAAGTCCAACCGGTGTTCCTCTGCGGCCAGTTGGCGCACCAGATGGCTGACCGGCTGCTGCGGGCGGGCCACCAGCCGCTGCCCGGCGATGCGCAGCGCGAGCGGCAGGTAGCCGCAGAGCCGGGCCAGTTCGGCGGTGGCGTCGGGCGCCGCGTCGATCCGCTCGCGGCCGGCGATCCGGGCCAGCAGGTCGGCGGCCTCGCCCGGGGCCAGGGCGTCCAGCCGCAGGCGGAGCACCGACTCCAGTCCGGGCAGGGTGTTGCGGCTGGTCACCAGGGTCACGGCGGGCCCGGAGCCGGGCAGCAGCGGGCGCACCTGGCTCTCGTCGGCGGCGTTGTCCAGGACCAGGACGAGCCGGCGCTCGCGCACCAGGGCCCGGTAGAGGCCCGCCCGTTCCTCCGTCCCGGCGGGCACCGCGTTGTCGGCGACGCCCAGGGCGCGCAGCACCTGGCCGAGCGCGTCGCGGGCGGAGAGCGGGGTGGCGGCCATGCCGCCGAGGTCGAGCGAGAGCTGCCCGTCGGGGAAGGAGGGGGCCAGGGTGTGGGCGGCGTGCAGGGCGAAGGCGGTCTTGCCCAGGCCGGGCTGACCGCTGATCAGCACCACCCGGGGGTGGGCGGGTCGGTCGTCCTCGGCCAGCTCGGTCAGCAGGGCGAGGGCGTTCTCGCGGGCGGTGAAGTCGGCGATGTCGCGGGGCAGCGCGAGGGCGCCCGGCACGAGCGGGGCGGGGGGCGCGGCGTCCCCGGTCTCGGCGTCCCCGGTCTCGGCCGGTCCGGCGGGGGCCGGGGCGGGGGCGGCCTGCCCGCGGGTGGGGGCGGCGGCCGGCACCGGCCTGGTCCCCCGGGGGCGGCCGCACTGAGCGGCGCGGTCCAGCGCGGCGGTTTGCGGGGCGTCCAGGCCCAGCGTCTCGGCCAGGGCCCGGACGGTGCGCCGCTGCGGCCCGCGGGTGCGGCCGCGCTCCATGTCACCGACGGCGCGCAGGCTGACGCCGGCCGCCGCGGCGAGCTCCTCCTGGGTCAGGCCCGCCGCCACCCGGTGCCCGGCCAGCAGGCGGCCGAAGTCGCCGGCCCCCTCGGACTCCGTGCCCGCTCCCGTGCCGCTCACAGCCGTCATGTCCCGCCCCTGCTAGCGCCGTTACTTCTGCCAGGCCTTGTGCCTGATCGACCGTCCCAGGCAGAAGTATGCCCGGGCAGAAGTATGCCTCGCACCCAGCCCTTTCCCAGCATCGAGCGCCCAGCTCAGGCGCCGGGCACCCCGGTGCGGGCCGCGGCGTCCCACCTGCTGGTGGGACGGCCGTGCGTGCTGGTTCTGCCCATAGTTCCGCCTGTAGTTGTGCCGATCGGACGGGACGAACGGGACGAACGGGACGGGCAGGACGGGCAGGACGAGCGGGACGAGCGGGACGGGCAGGACGAGCGGGACGGGCGGGGCAGGGCTGCTGCTGCGGCGGCGGGGCGGCGCACCGTCAGCGCTCCCCCGCCGCCAGGGCCCGGGCCGCCTGCCGTCTGGCGACGGCGCCCTCGGTGGTGCGACCCAGTTCGCACAGCAGGTCAGCCAGCAGGCCGTGGGTGCGGGACTCCAGTCCGGTGTCGCCGACCGTACGGCCCAGGGCGACGGCGAGTCGGGCCGTGGACAGGGCGGCGTCGCGGCGGCCGAGCGCGTGCAGGGCGCGGGCCCGGCTCTGGGTGGCGAGGACGGCCTCGGCGCCGGAGCGGGTGGTGGCGACCCGGACGGCCTCGTCGGCGTGGACCAGGGCCGGGCCGGGGGAGCCGGCCAGGACCAGCGCGTCGGCGAGGTCGGTGAGCGCGCGGACGAGCAGGCCGCCGACGGCCGGGGTGCGGGCGGCGCTCACCAGGTCGGTCATCAGCGGCAGGGCCTGGTCGTAGCGGCCGGCCCGCAGCAGCGCACCGGCCACCCGGGCACGGCATTGGTGGCGCAGCAGTTGGTCGCCGGCCCGGTCTGCGGCGGCCACGGCCCGTTCCAGTTGCTGGACGGCGGTGCGATGGGCGGCGCGGTCGACGTGCAGGACGGCGAGGTCGGTGGCCAGCCGGGCGACGGCCGCCTGGTCCGCGCAGCTGTGGGCGGCGCGCAGGCCGGCCTCGGTGACGGCACGCCAGTGCGTCCGGTCGTGGCCGGTGGTCTCGTACAGCAGGCCTATCCGGTGGGCGAGTTGCCAGGATTCGGCGGTCCGGCCGAACTGCTCGGCGCAGACCACCACCGCGCGCAGGGCGCTCTCCTCCCGGCGGAACCAGGCGGCCGCCTCCGCCGGGGCCGCGCCGCCGCCCTCGGGCGTCCAGGCGCCGGTGGTGCAGCCGCCGGTGGTCCAGGCCGCGGTGACCGCGAGGTAGTGGGCGATCAGCCGGTCGAGGGCGACGAACCGGTCGTCGCAGGTGAGTTCGGCGGCCTGCCCGGCCGCGAAGCGCCGGACCAGCTCGCGCCGGGCGTAGCGGCCGGGCGTGGTCTCCTCCAGCAGGTGGACGGCGTCGAGGCGGGTCAGCAGGGTGCGGGTGGCGGCGGGCGGCAGGTCGGCGAGCGCGGCGGCGGTGGCGGTGTCGATCACCGCGCCGGGGTGCAGGCCGAGCAGGGTGAACAGCCGGGCGGGGGCGGGCGGCAGGGTCCGGTAGGTGTGGTCCAGGGCGGTGGTGACACCGATCGGGCCGCGGTCGGTGCCGGCCAGGGTGGCGAGGCCGGTCTGCTCGTCGGCGAGTTCCGCGGCCAGGTCGCCCAGGGTCCAGCCGGGGCGGGCGGCCAGCCGGGCGGCGGCCAGCCGCAGGGCGAGCGGCAGGTGGTCGCAGGCCGCGGCGAGGTCGGCGGCCGCCTGCGGTTCGGCGGCGACCCGGGCCGGGCCGAGGGTCCGGGCGAGCAGTTCGGCCGCGTCCTCGGCGCCGAGGACGCCCAGCGGGAGCGGGATGCCGCCGTCGCGGACCAGCAGGTCGCGCAGCCGGCTGCGGCTGGTGACGACGACGACGGGGGTGCCGCGGGTGCCTGCGTCCCCGTCCCCGGCCCCGTCCCCGTCCGGGCCGTCCCCCGGCGGGGGCGGGTCGGGCAGCAGCGGGGCGAGCTGCTCGTACGAGCGCGCGTCGTCCAGCACGATCAGCAGCCGGCGGCCGGCCAGCAGTTCCCGGTAGCGCTGCTCCCGCTCCTCGGGCGAGGCGGGCAGGGCGCCCGCCGGCTCGCCGAGGGCGAGCAGGAACCCGGCCAGCACGTCGGCGGGTTCGCGGGGCCCGGCCGGGTCGAAGCCGCCCAGCTCGGCGTGCAGGACTCCGTCGGGGAAGTGCCCGGTGGACCGCTGCACCCAGTGCTGGACCAGGCTGGTCTTGCCGACCCCGGCCGGTCCGGTGACCAGGATCGGGTGGCCGGACCGGACGGCGGCGGCCAGGGCCTCGTCGAGCCGGGCGAATTCGGCCGACCGGCCGGTGAACCTGCGGTCCGGCGCACCACGCCTCGGAAGCCGGGCGGGTCTGGGCGGCGCGTCCCGCTCGGGGCCGTCCGCCGACCGTTCACCGGCGTGGCACAGCTCCGGACCGGGCGGGCCGGAGAGCCGGGCCACCGCCCGGTCGTACCAGGCCGCCGCCTCGTCCCGGCGGCCGGCCTGGTCGAGGCAGCGGACCAGCCGGGCGACCAGCGTCTGCCGGGTCGGGTGGGCGGCCGCCGCCTCGGCCAGCTCGGCGGCCAGCTCGCCGCCGCGGCCGGCCCCGAGCAGGCCCTCGGCGAGCCGGTCCAGGGCGCGCAGCCGCAGGTCGGTGACGTGCGGCAGGGTGCGCTCGCGCAGCAGGACGGACCCGCAGTCGACGAGGGCCGGGCCTCGGAACAGGTCCAGGGCGGCACGCAGCAGGGGCACGGCCGGATCGTGCGGCTCGGGCTCGGTGCTCCCGGCGGGCGCGGCCGGGGCGGGCCGCAGCACGCCCGCCCGGTCGCAGAGCCCGCGGAAGTGCAGCAGGTCCACCCGTTCGGGGTCGCCGGCCAGCAGGTAGCCGGCGCCGCGGGTGCCCAGGGTGAGCCCGGGGCAGTCGAGCAGTTGGCGCAGGGCCGCGACGTGCCCCTGGAGCGCGGCGCGGGCGGTGGGGGGCGCGTCGCCGTCCCAGACCAGCTCGATCAGCTCGTCGGTGCCGACGGTCTGGTTGAGCCGGATGGCGAGGGTGCTCAGCAGCGCCCGGCGTTTGGGGGCCGAGGGTGTGACCGTCGTCCCGTCGTCCCGTCGTACGGCGACCGGCCCGAGCAGGTCGATGTGCATGCGGCCCTCTCCTCCCCTGTCGCCGATCGGATCCGCCGCCGACGACAACCTCCGGCGTCTTCCCGGCGTCGTCAGAGGATAGGCCTGGTCCGGTCACGTGCACGCGGCCGGATGGGGTCTGCTCGGATCTGGTGGATCTTGTCGGGTCGGACCCGGACCCGGCAAGATCCGCAGGGCCCGGCATCGACGTCCGTTCCGCCGGGCGCCGCCACCCGGTGGCGCCCGGGGAGTGGGCGATCTGGCGCGAACAGGACACTTCAGGGCACTACACTGCTCCACCCCGGGGCACGCCCCGGACGTCAATGGGGCGGGGGGACGCCCTGCCCGTCGTGGGTGAAGTGGGGGTACTGGTGCGGATTCGGCTCCTCGGCCCGGTGGAGCTGCGGGCCGGGGCGGACGGCTTCGCCTCGCTGCCGGGGGCGCAGCGCAGGGCGATCCTGGCGCTGCTCGCGTTGCGGCTGGGCCGGGTGGTCGGGGTGGACGGCTTCTGCGAGCTGCTGTGGGGCGAGCGGCCGCCGGCCAGCGCCCGGGCCGCCCTACAGGGGCACGTGGCGGCGCTGCGCAAGGCGATCGCCGACACCCCGTTCGTGCTGCACACCCGTTCGTCCGGCTACCTGCTGTCCGGTCCGGCCGAGGAGGTGGACGCGCTGCGCTTCGAGGCGCTGACCGACCGGGCCGCCGAACAGGCCGGACTCGGCTGCGACACGGCGGACGCGCAGGCGATCGCGCTGCTGGAGCAGGCGTTGCGGTTGTGGCGCGGCGAGGCCCTGGCCGACCTGCCCGACACCGCCGTGCGCGCGGCGGTGGTCGACCAGCTGGAGCAGGCCCGCACCGCCGCCGTGCTCAGCTGGGCCGGGCTGCGGCTGCGCCAGGGCAGCGGGGTGGCGGCGGTGCCGGCCCTGGAGCAGCACGTGCGGACCGACGGGCTGCGCGAGGAGCTGGTGGCGCTGCTGATGCGCTGTCTGCACCAGGCCGGGCGGCCGGCGGACGCGCTGTCCGCCTACCACCAGGCCCGGGTGCGGCTGGACCGCGAGCTGGGGATCCGGCCCGGCCCGGCGCTCCAGGCGGCGCTCGCCGAGGTGCTGTCCGGGGGCCGGGCCGAGCAGCCGGCCCCGGCCCGCTCGGCGGCCCCTCCGGCCGCGCCGCGGGTGCCCCGTCAACTCCCGCGCCGCCCGGTCGACTTCGTCGGCCGGGACAGCGAGGGCTGCTGGCTGGACGGCGAGTGCGGCCCGGACCGCGCCGGTGACGGCCTGGCCGTGGTGGTCGGACCGGCCGGGGCCGGCAAGAGCGCGCTGGTCACCGCCTGGGCGCACCGCCGCGCCCCGCACTTCCCGGACGGGCAGCTGTTCGCCGACCTGCGGGGCCTCGACCCGGCCGGCCCGGCCGACCCGGAGGCCGCCCTCGGCGGCTTCCTGCGGGCCCTCGGGGTCTCCGAGGGCGCCGTACCCGAGGACCGGGACGACCGGGCCGCGCTCTACCGCGACCGGACCAGGGGGCGGCGCCTGCTGGTGGTCCTGGACGACGCCGCCGATGCCGACCAGGTCGCCGACCTGCTGCCGCAGGGGCCCGGCTGCGCCGCCGTGGTGACCAGCCGCGGCTCGCTGGAGGGGCTGGTGGCCGCCGACGGTGCGGCCCTGCTGCGCCTGCCCCCGCTGCCCCAGGACGACTCCCTGCGGCTGCTGGAGCGCGCGCTCGGCCCCGACCGGCTGCGGGCCGAACCGGCCGCCGCCGCCGAACTGGCCGGGCTCTGCGACCACCTGCCGCTGGCGCTGCGGATCGCCGCGGCCCGGCTGGCCACCCGCCCGGACTGGACGATCGCCGAACTGGTCGCCGAACTCGCCGACGAGCAGACCAGACTGCCCGTCCTGGACGCCGACGGCGCGACCGGCGTCACCACCGAGCTCCTCCTGACGTACCGCCGCCTCTCCCCCGGCGCCGCCGAACTGCTCACCCTCCTGGCCGCCCACCCGGGCCGGGAGGTGGACACCCTGACCAGTGCGGCCGTGCTCGGCGCCGACCCGGCCACCGCCCGCCGGTCGCTCGGCGAACTCGCCGCCCACCACCTGCTCACCGGTGCGGCGCCCGGGCGCTACGGCCGCGCCGAGCTGGTCCGGCTGTTCAGTGCCGGGCTGCTCGCCGAGCAGCCCGAGCCGCGCCGGCGCCTCGCCCGGGAGCGGCTGCTGGACTACTACCAGGCGGCGCTGCGGCAGGGCGGCGAGTTCATCGAGCCGGGCCAGGACGGTTTCGACGCGCTCGTCCACCCGCCGCGGGCCCTGCCGCCGGCCGACGGCATCCGCGCCGCACTGGACTGGTTCCAGGCCGAGGAGCCCGCGATCCGCGCGCTGATCACCGGCACCGCCGACGACCCGGACCGGGTCTGGCGGCTGGCCCAGGCCGCCGGCCCGCTGTACTACGGCTCCAGCCGGTTCACCGACTGGCTGGGCTGCCTGCGCGCGGGCGTCCGGGCGGCCGAGCGGTGCGGCGACGAGCTGGCCGCCGCCCAGTTGCACGGCGCCCGGGCGAACGCGCTGCTCGGGCTGGAACGCCGTCAGGAGGCGGCCGAGGCCGCGCGCCGGGCGGTGGCCGCCGGCGAGGCCGCGACCGGGCCCGCGGGCCGCGCCGCGTACGCCCGCGCGCTCGCCACCCAGTCGCTGATCACCGCGATCCTGGGCAGCGCGACCGAGGCCGCCCGGCTGGCGTCCGGCTCGGCCGCGCTGGCCGTGGAGTCCGGCGACCCCCGGCCGCTGGCCGTCGCCCTGGTCCACCACAGCTGGGTGAGCCTGCTGGCCGGGGACCGGCAGGGTGCGCTGCGGCAGGCCCGGGAGGCCAGGGAGCTGCTGCCCGCCCGCCCGGTCACCTCGATCCACCTGTGGTCGATGCTGACCGAGGCGCACACCCTGCCCCCGCACGGGCGCAGCGAGACCGTCGACCTGGCCTGGCACCGGCTGCTGGCCGGCTGCGAGGAAGCGGGCCTGCTCTACCTCCAGGCCATCGCCGAACAGTCGCACGCCGCCTACCTGCTGAGCCGGGGCCGCGAACTGGAGGCCCTGGACCGGCTGCGCTCGGCGCTCGACCGCTTCCGCAGCCACGACCGACTGGCCGGGGTGCAGAGCGAGTTCACCACCAGCCTGGAGGAGTCCCTGAGCTCGCGCGCGCCACACCGGCGCAGTCAGCAGTCAGCGGTCAACGGTCAGCGGGAGACGGCGGCACCCGGGCGGTCGAGCGCGGCCGCCTGGCCGCGGCCGTCGGCCGGGCCGTAGCCGTGCTCCGCCGCGAGGACCGGGCGCAGCGCCCGGATCGCGTAGAAGTTGCGGGACTTGACCGTCCCCGGCGGCACCCCGAGCCGGGCCGCCGCCTCCACCACCGAGCGGTCCCGCAGGTGCAGTTCGACCAGCACCTCGCGGTGGTGCTTCTGCACCCGGCGCAGGGCCAGTGCGATGTCCCGGGCGACGACCACCTGCTCGTACGGGTCCTCGGCGAGCGGACGGTCCTCCAGCGGCTCGCCGATCACCTCCTTGGCGCGGGCGGCGGCCATCCGGTAGTGGTCGATCGCGATCCGCCGGGCCACCGTGAACAGCCAGGGGCGGCTCTGCTCGGCACCGGCCGCCAGCGCCTCGGGGTGCTGCCAGGCGCGCAGCAGGGTCTCCTGGAGGATGTCCTCGGCCTTGCCCCGGTCGCCGCCGGTGGCGCGCAGCAGCGCGCGCAGCAGGTAACCGCCGTGCAGCCGGTGGATCTCGGCGAGCGTGTCCGGGTCGAGGGTCGGGCGGGCCGCCTTCGGCGTGCCGGGCGCGGGGGCGGATCCCGTGGTGGCCGACGGGTCCGTGCCGGCCGGCGGGCCGACGGGCGGCTGGGCGACGGACGTGGGCTGGGCGACGGGCTGCTTCGACACGCGCGGCCTCTCAGATCGGGCAAGGGCAGGGCGACACACCGACCGGACTTCCCCGGCGGCTACAAGCAGCAGACTGCCCGCAGCCGCCAAGGCCGCACCAACGATCCGCCAACGCCCCGGCCCCGCACGACCGGGCCGCAGGCCACGACTCCGCACGGACACCAGCCAGTCATCTCGCAGCCATCTCCCGGCCGCCTCATGGCCACCAGGCCGCCCCTCAGGCCTCGTTGAGCACGCGCACCAACTCCTGGACCCCGTCCTCCCCCCGGTGCTCGATCAGCACCGCGACCCAGGTCGCCAGCTGCTCCCGCTCCACCGCCGACCAGGCCGGTGCCGAGGGGTGCTCGTCGACCACCAGCGCCACCGCCAGCTCCCGCAGCCCCGGTGCGGGCTCCGGCCTCCACCGCTCGGTCGGCAGCGCCCGCAGGGCGAGCCGCCGGGCGGCGGCGGTCACCTCCTCCGCCGTGCCCTCGGGCACCTCCAGCGCGGGCGGCCCGGGCCTGCTCGGCTCCTCCTGCCGTACCAGCGCCGCGACGACCTCGCGCACGTCCGGCCCGTCCGGATCCATCGTTGTCCCTCCCCCATCCCGTCCCACGGGAGTCACGCCGGCTGCTCCTGCATGGCACTCGTTCCGCATCGAGTGCCATCCGAAGACGGTATCTACTGACAGCCGGTCCAGCAGAGGGTTTTCCGGTACGGCCGGGCAGTTGCCGCTCAGCTGCCGCCCGCACGCCGGTTCGGCCGGCGACGAGGCGCCCGGCTGGGCCTCCGCGTTTCGGCAACACCGCGGCCACCGGGCGGGCGCCCACCCCGCACCACGACACCGGCCCCGCCCCAGACCGCCGTCGAGGCCGGGCCGCCGCCGGCGTCCGCGCCGGCCGGAGGACCGGCCGACGACGGCGGACCGGCCGTCGTGACGGCGCGGTTCCTGGTGGCGCGCATGAGCTCCTCCGAGCATGACGAGGAACGCGAGGTGCGCCCTGTCCCGCTCAACGGACCTTCCACCGGGGGCGGTTCACCGATCCGCAGGGTGACGCGCGTTGAACCGGAACGGGCCCTTCGCCCGTAGTCCCGACTGAACGCACCGACGGTCCGGCCCGGCGCACCGTGAACCAGGAGGTCACCCGATGGCTTTCTCCGACGGCACCCCCGACGACGGAGCCGCCGCCACCCCGGAACGGCCCGACTACACACCCGCCGCCTGGCCCGAGCCCGTCCCGCTGCTCCCCCGGCAGCCCCTCGACCCGCTCGGCACCGTCCTGATCCCGCCCGCCGAACGGCGGCTGTTCACCCGCGCACCGGCGCCGCAGGCGCAACCGCCCGCACCGCCCGGCGACCCCACCCCCACCGCCCTGCTCGCGGTACCCACGCCGTCCCCGGCCACGGCCCCCGCCGCGCGCCAGGACCGGGCGGCCCACCCGCGCGCCCTGCGACTGCCCTTCGGCGGCGGCACGGAGGCCCGGCGCCGCCGCCTCGTGGAGCGGATCCGGACCCCGCTGCGCAGCTGCCACCGCATCGCCCTCCTGGGCAGGCCCGCCGGGGGCGTCCCGGTCACGCTCGGCGCCCTCCTGGCGCAGCACCGGCCCGACCCGGTGATCGTCCTCGACCTCGCCGACGCCTCCCGCGTCTCGCACGCCGACCGGCGGATCCTCGACCGGAGCGCGGCCGGCCGGCTCGACATCCTCGCCGTCCGCCCGGACACCCCGGGCCCCGCGTTCCGGGACGCCCTGACCGACCTCAGCGGCCGCTACCCGATGATCCTCAGCGACACCACGGCCGCCGCGGGCGACGTCCAGCTCACGGCCGTCGAACTCGCGGACCAACTGGTCATCTGCGAACACGCCTCCGCCGACGGCGCCCGCAACGCCTCAGCGCTGATCGACCACCTGACCTTCCGCGGCCACGGCGACCTCGTCCGCGGCGGCACCGTCGTCTTCGTCCCCAGCCCGCCCACCGAGCGCCCCGTCGCCGACCGCCAGCTCCTCGCCCACTTCCGCACCCTCTGCCGCGACGTCGTCCTCCTCCCCGCGCACGCCCCGGGCATCCCCGGCCGGCTCCGCCCCCACACCCACCTCGCCTACCTCGAACTCGCCGCGCTCGTCGGCGACGCCCTGGCCATCCGCCACACCGTCTGAGGCCGCACCCCCGCCCGGAGGACGGATGGGCGGCCTCGGGGTACGTGCATCACGGGACGAACGAGGGGGCGCCCCCGCCCGGAGAGCGGCTACGAGCGCCGGGGCCACCGGGAGCCCGGCGGTCGAGGGCGCGGCGCCCACGCCCGAGGAGCCGCGCGACGGTGCAGCGGGAGGACGGCCGGGCCGACCTCTCACGCCTGGCCGTCCTCCGCCCTCCCCGGGCGCCAGCCGCGAGCACGGGCACGCGGCGTGACGGCGCCGGCGGCGGCGACGAGGGCGATGACGGCCAGTGCGGCCAGGGAGATCACCACGGCCTGGGTGGGGGCGGTGGAGGCGGGTGGAGCGGGGGGCATGGCGAGGGCGGCCGGTGTCGCGGCGGGGGGCGCCTGGTCGGGGACGGAGAGCTGGGTGACGGCGGCGACGGGGTCGATGGTGCCGTAGCCGACCTGCGGGTCGGGGGTGGTGACGGTGTGGTAGGCGGTGGTCTCCAGGCGCCGGATCAACTGGTCGGCGGTGAGGTCCGGGTGGCTGCCGAGGGTGAGGGCGGCGGTGGCGGCGACGAAGGCGGCGGCGAAGCTCGGCCCGGCGCCGGTGTAGTTGCCGCCGGAGGCCGGGCCGGTGCCGGTGACGGCGTCGCCCGGGGCGGCGAGGTCGACCCGGCCGCCGATCGGGACGGCTCCGGCGCCCGAGGGGAGGGCGCCGCCGGGGGCGAGGTCGCGGACGGCGAGGACCTCGCCGTAGGCGGCCGGATAGGCCGGTCCGGGTTTCCCCGAGCCGGGCTGGACGTCAGGGGCCGCAGGCGCGACGATGACCGCCCCCTTGCTCCGGGCCGCCCGCACCGCCCCGGCGAGCGCGTCGTTGCCGGCCGGCAACGCCGCCCCGACCGCGATGATCCGCACTCCCCGTTCGCTCGCCGCCGTGATCCCCTGGGCGAGCAGGTCCGCCGTCGTGGCACCGCCGTCGTCGGTGACGGAGACGGCGAGGATCCGGGCCCGTGGGGCGAGTCCGGCGAAGCCCGTCCCGTCGCGGCGGTCGGCGGCGATCAGGCCGGCCAGGAAGGTGCCGTGGCCGACGCAGTCACGGGCTGGGTCCCCGCCTCCGGTGAGTTTGGGGGCGTAGTCGAGGCGACCGGCGAGCAGGCCGGTGCCGTCGGTCACGCCGGAGCCGAGGACGGCGACGGTGACGCCGTCACCCTGGCTGAGCGGCCAGACCCGGTCGGGGCGCAGGAAGGTCTGGGGCCAGGGCGTGAGCGACGTGCGCTTGGTGGACGGGGGCAGGCAGCCGGCCGGCTTCCCGGACGCGTCGCGCCGCAGCTGGGTGACGCCCGGGAGGCTGTCGTCGCCGACGGGGGTGTCGGCCAGGGCCGTGCCCGCCGTCGGCAGCAGCAGTCCGACGGCGAGGAGGGCGGCCGCCGTCCTCACGCGAGGCTGCCGATCCGCCCGGCCGGGATGTCCTGGGGCAGCAGCAGGCTGAGTTCGTCCAGGTCCGCCACCTCCAGCCGGGAGAGCCGGCCGGCCTGCCGGGTGATCATCGACTCCAGCACCTGACGGGCGAAGCGCCCGTTCCCGAAGGACCGGTCGCGCGGGACGGCGGCGAAGAGTTCGCCGAGCGCCGCCAGCGTCTCCGGTGTGCAGTTGTACCCGGCGGTCTCCGCCTGGAGGCGGACGATGGTGACGAGTTCGTCGTCCGCGTAGTGGTCGAAGGTGATCTCGCGGGAGAAGCGGGAGGCCAGGCCGGGGTTGGAGGAGAGGAAGCCGCGCATCTCCTCCTGGTAGCCGGCCACGATCACCACGACCTCGTCGCGGTGGTCCTCCATCAGCTTCATCAGGGTGTCGACGGCCTCCTGACCGAAGTCGCCGCCGGTGCCGTTGCGGGGCGTCAGGGTGTAGGCCTCGTCGATGAAGAGCACGCCGCCGCGGGCGCGTTCGAAGGCGTCGCGGGTGAGCTGCGCGGTGTGGCCGATGTAGCGGCCGACGAGGTCGGCGCGGGCGGTCTCGATGAGCTGACCGGCCGGCAGGACGTCGAGTTCTGCGAGGAGTTCGCCGTAGAGCCGGGCGATGGTGGTCTTGCCGGTGCCAGGCGGGCCGGAGAAGACCAGATGGTGGCTGATGGTGGCAGCGGGCAGTCCGGCCTCGACGCGGCGGCGGGTCTGCCGGGTCAGGTTGACCAGGTCCTCGACCTGTTCCTTGGCCGCGGCGAGGCCGACCATGCCGCGCAGCCGGTCGAGCAGGCCGGGCTCCTCGGGCTGGTCGGCTCCGGCGGCGGCGCGGGCGACGGCGGCGGCGGCCTGCTCGCCGACGTCGGCGGGGAGCAGCCGGCTGAGGTCGGCGTTGTCGAAGTCCTCCAGTTCGGCGAGCCGGGAGGCCTGGCGGTCGACCATCTCCTCGAAGACCTTGCGGGCGGCGCGGCCGTTACCGAAGTCGGCGCCCTTGGGCATCCGGTCGAAGTGGACGGCGAGGGCCTCGCGGGTGCCGTCGGCGAGCTCGTAGCCGTGGCCCCCGGCGGCGTGTTCGACGATGGTGGTGAGTTCGTCGACGCTGTAGTTCTGGAACTCGACGGTGCGGCTGAACCGCGACGCGAGGCCCGGGTTGGAGGCCAGGAAGTCACGGATCTCGTTCTCGTACCCGGCGACGATCACCACCAGGTCCTCGCGGTGGTCCTCCATCAGCTTGACGATGGTGTCGATGGCCTCGCGGCCGAAGTCCGGTCCGGTCCCGCCGGAGCCGGCCGACAGGGTGTACGCCTCGTCGATGAAGAGCACGCCGCCGAGCGCCTCCATGACGACCTCGGTGGTCTTGAGCGCGGTGCCGCCGATGATCGAGGCGACGAGGTCGGCGCGGGCGACCTCGACCAGGTGGCCGCTGCGCAGCACGCCGAGTTCGGCGAGGATGGCGCCGTAGAGTCGGGCGACGGTGGTCTTGCCGGTGCCGGGCGGGCCGGCGAACACCAGGTGGCGGCTCATCGGGAGGGAGGGCAGCCCGGCCTGCTCGCGGCGCCGGGCCAGCTTGTTGAGGTTGACCAGGGTGGCGACCTGCTCCTTGACGCCCTCCAGGCCGACCAGGGTCTGCAGGACGGCCTGCGGGCCCTGCGGTCCGGGAGCGGCGGGGGCCTCCTGCGGGGTGCCGTCGGCGGACTCGCCCTCGTCCCCGGCGGCGGTCGCCGCGGCGGTGACCGTGCCGTGCGCGTCGGGCGAGCGGTTGTCCCGGCTGTCGAGGTTCTCGACGGCGAGCCGGTCGGTGGGCTCGCTCTGCCGCAGCCCGGCGCCCTGGTTCTCGGCGGTGACGCAGTCGGTGAGCCGGACGGGTTCGGCGGACTCCGAGCGCAGGCCGTCCACGGTGTTGTCGGTCAGCTGGCAGCCGGTGAGGGTGGCGCGGGCGCCGGGCAGCAGGTGGAGCCCGTGGCGGCGGTTGGCCCGCAGCCTGGTCCTGGTCGCGGTGAGTTCGCCGCCGTGTTCGACGCTCGCGCCGTCGAACGCGTTGTCGGCGGACTCGACGTCGCGCAGGGTGGCGATGCCCTCGGCGCCGATCGAGATGCCGCAAGCCTTGCTGCCGCGCACGAGGCTGCCGCCGAGGTAGGTGTTGGCGCCGTCGGCGATCCGGATGCCGTTCTTGCCCGCGTCGAGCACGGTGGCGTCCTCGATCCGGCCGCGCCCGTCCCGCACCACCTCGACGCCGTGGCCACCGGCGTCCGTGACGGTGGTGCGGCGCAGCAGCGGGTTGGCGCCGTCACGGATGACGATGCCGCCGCCGGCCGCGTCGCGCACCTCCAGGCGGTCGAACTCGGCGGCGCTCTCCCCGGTGAGGTCGACGCCGTCGGTCTCGCTGTCGCGCACCACGGCCCGCACCAGGCTGGGGCTGGCCGATTCGTCGACGTGGATGCCGGCCTGCGCGGCGGCGGTGACCTCGCAGTCCTCGAAGGTGCCGCGGGCACGGCCGGCGATGTGCAGGCCGTGGCCCTGGCTGCGGACGGCGCGGCAGCGGCGCAGCAGGGGGTCCGTGCCGTTGGTGAGGACGTACCCGTGGCCGCGCACGGCGGTGACGGTGCAGTCCTCCAGCACCACCCGCGCGGTGGAGCCGAGGAAGACGCCGACCGCGCTGTCGCGGACCTCGGTCCGCAGCAGGCGGGTGGTGCTCTGCTCCTCCAGGGCCACGGCGGGTTTGTCGGTGGCGGAGATCTCGCAGTCCTCGATGACTCCGCGCGCCTCCCCGTTGGCGCAGATGCCGTTGCCGCGCGCGTCGCGCAGGACGCAGCGCCGCACGGTGGGGTTGGCCCGTTCGCCGATCACCAGGGCGGAGGTGCCGAGGTGTTCGATGACGCTGTCCTCGATGACGCTGGCGCCGGTGGAGGTCTCGACCAGCCCGGCGCCGGCGGTGTTGACCACCCGGCAGCCGCGCATGGCCAGTTCGCCCTGCTGGCGGGTGAGAACGGCCGTCCAGGCGTTGCCGATCACCTCGCAGTCCTGTAGGGCGAGCTGGCCGCGCGGGACGTCGACGGCGGGCAGGTCGTCGTCCTGCCCCTGGATCACCAGGCCGGTCAGCTGGACGGCCTCGGCCAGGACCTGGACCACCGAGCCACGGCGCGGACTGATCCGCACACTGCCCCGGACGTCCTCGGCGGTGATGGTCACCACCTTGGTGAGCACCAGGTTCTCCTCGTACCGGCCGGGGCGTACGGAGATCACCGCGCCGCTGCGGGCTGCCTGGAGGGCCTCGCCGATCGTGCGGTAGGAGCCGCGTTCCCGCTGCTCCGCGCAGACCGTCAGCACCGGGCGCGACATGCCTGGGGGTTCCCTTCGTCGTGGGGCGTTCGTTCGTGACCTGCTCGGAGGATCAGGGTCAGGTCAGGGTGTGCAGGTGACGCGCATGGCGCTGGCGGCGTGGTGGGCGTAGGTCTTGTTACCGCCGACCCAGTCCTGGCCGCGGGTGTGCAGGGTGACGGACAGCGAGCCGCGGTACTGGAAGGTGCCCTCGCCGACCCAACGGCCCTGGTTGGAGGTCTGGTTGATCTTGAAGTCGCTCGACCCGCTGCCGCTCTGCACGGTGTAGTAGGTCGGGTTCCCGCCGACCTTCTTCACGTCCCCGCTGGCCGGGATGTAGACGTCCAGGGTGCAGCTGGTGACCTTGTCCACGGTGAAGGTCCACACCACCGAGTTCTTGTCGTCCGAGCCGTCCCCGGACATCGGCACCGAGGTGTACGTCCCGTTGCAGCCGTCGCCGCTGTAGCCGCCGGAGTTGCTCCGCCAGCCGGAGTCGCCCTGGTCGAACCAGCCCTTCTGGCTGTACACGCCGCTCTTGTTGCCGCAGTACGGGCCGGTGACCACGACGGTGGGCGCGGCCTTCTGCGGGGGCGGCGGCGCGGGCTGCTGGGAAGCCGGCGGCGGCGCGGGGTTCTGCGGGGCCGGCTGCTGCGGCGCGGGGTTCTGCGGGGCGGGGTTGGCGGCGCCACCGGCCGCGCTCCCCGCCGCGCCACCTGCGGCGGCAGCGGCGGCGCCACCGGAACCGGAACCCGAGCCGGAGCCGGAGCCGGAGCCGTCCTGGGCGCGACCTGGAGCGGTGGTCGAACTCGCTTTGCCACCACCGGAGTTAGCGGCTCCGCCGGATCGAGCGACAGTGCCCCCCGCGCCTCCGCTGCTTCCGGTGCCGTTCGGGGCCGAGGCCGGCTGGTCGCCCGGGGCGGGCGTGCCCGTACCGGCGTCCGCGGCCGGGACCACCGCGTCGGGCTGACCGGGGGCAGGGGTGCCGCCGGAGCCGCTGGTACCGCCGTGCTCGTCGAAGTTCGGGACGAAGCCGTTGCCGCCGTCCCCACCGCTCTGCCCGTAGCCGGGCGGGGCGTCCGCCTGGGCCGGGCCGCCCTTGTGCTCGTTGCCGCCGAGCTGGGTCACCACCACGGAAGTGCCCACCAGCACCAGGCCGACGGCGACGGCCGCCGCGATCATCGGGCGGGAGACCCGGCCCGGCCGGGGGCCCTGGTCGGTGCCGGTGTCGGTGGAGGGCTCGGCGACGCTCGCGGCGGCCACCGCCTCGGGCGTCCCGGCGGCGGTGGGTGCTGCGGTGGCGGGTGCTGCGGTGGCGGGTGCTGCGGTCGTCGTGGCCGTGGCCGGTGCGGGCACGGGCGGGACGGCGGGAGGTGCAGCCGGCTGCTCGCGCTCCGGCTGCGCGGGCAGCACCGCGGTCGCGGCGCCGGAACCCGCCTCCGCCGCTTCACCCTTCGCCGAGGCGGTTCCCTCCGAGGCGGCCGCCGCCGACGCACCCTCCGGCGGCTCGACCTCCGCCGCCAGGGCCCAGTTCACCTCCGGGAGCTGGAACCCGGCGCCCGTCCGCCCCGCCTCGCCGCGCTTCTCCTCGGCCACCATGCATCCCCTGCACTCGACGACACTCCTGTGGGGAGGTACGGACGGAGTGGCCGAACCGGTTCAGCCGCTACGAGCCGACCGTCCAGACCGGCTCCTCGTCGGAGTCCGGCGGGGTCAGGACGAAGGACACCGCCCGCTCCAGCACCGCCGCGTCCGGCGCCGCCCACGGACCCTCGCCCTGCGCGCGGACGTGAGCGAGCAGCTCCGGGTCGGGCGCCAGCCCGTACTCCTCCAGGTAGTACGTCACGGTGTCGGTCCAGATCCAGGACCCGTCGGTACGGAAGCCCATCGGGACGATGGAGCGTCGCTGCCGGTCCACCACGTCGTCCATCAGCATCGGCGTCAGCAGCACGGGCGCGCCCGCGCGCAGGTAGCCGACGAGTGCCTCGCGCTCCGCGCGCTCCTCGATCCTCGGCCGGTCCGGCCCGAAGCCCGGCCCCGTCACCGGGTCCACGGCGTCGAACACCGACGCCAACCGGAAGTCGTCCCGCATCGTCCCGCTCGTCCCGCTCATCCCGCACTCCTCCCGCCGGTTCGCCCCTACGCTTCGTCCGACGGACGGAAGGCCGCCCCGGGTTCATCGCGGTGCCGGGCCGTCGGCCGACGGCCCGACCGGCCGGGTCGGAGCCAGGGCCCACCACCGGCCGGGGAGAGCGGGAGGGGCGCCGGTGCCGCGCCTCGGACCAGGTGATCCGCGCCACGACGGCCGCCCGGCCCCCACAGGACGTCACCGTCCGGTCGCGCCGCCGAGGTCCAGGAGGTAGCGGGCCGGGTCGGCGGGGCGGATCCGGTCGGCGGGAGCGACGGCGTCGCGCCGGGCCAGCCAACTGCGCAGGCGGTCGGGGCGCGGGCGGACGCCGCCGATCTCGTGGAGCAGCACGCGGGCCGGACGCCCGGTCGTCTCGTCCGGCAGGTCGACGTCCACCACCTCGAACTCCGTCCCCGGGGCGAAGATCACGGTCGGCTGATCGCCCGGCTCGCCGAAGACCGAGCTGCGGCGGCCACCGACGGACCAGATGGCGAACTCCACCCCGACGTCCTCGCCGAAGTCCGCGCCCGGCGCCGCCAGGCCGCTGACCGGGGCCCGCTCGGTGACCACGGTTCCCGGGGTGTAGGCGGCCAGGTCGGCCGACTCGACCGGGCCCGCCACCAGCACGCCTCCGTAGTGGCTGGGCAGCCGCCGGAGCCCGGCCGCGAGGCAGCGCAGGTAGGGGCCGAACGGGCCCGGGGCGCCCGACCGCGCCGCGGCGCGGAGCTCGGCGCGCTCGGCGAGGACGGTCGAGTCGGTGTGGTGGAGCAGCACGGCGACCAGTTCGGGCCGCGGATCGCCCTCGTCGGCCCGGGCCCGCAGGCCGGGCAGGCGGGTCGCGACGTCCTCGGCCCGCCGGACGAAGCGCTGGTAGGCGGGCCCGAGGAGGGTGACCAGGGCCGCGCGGTCCTCGGCGGGGGTGGAGAGCTCGACCAGGTCCGACAAGGGGGCGGTCGACTGCGCCTGAGCTTGCTCGGGGACCTGCTCGGGGGCAGGCCCCGGGGCCTGCACTGGCGTGGAGCCGGCCGCGGGCTCGGGCGTCGAGTGTGCCCCGGCCTGGCCCGCCGTGGTTCCCGGCGGCTCCGTGGACTCGGCGGTCTCGGCGGCCTCCGTGGACACGGCCACGGGCACGGGCTCAGGGTCGAGTGCCGGGGCAGGGGCCGGCACCTCCTCCGCTGCGGGGGTGCTCTCCTCCGAAGCTGCTGCCGGCGCGGGCCCGGGGCCGGCCTCCCCGTCGGGCGGCGTCCGGTCTCCTCCCCCGGGTGCGGCACTCGCCCCCGGCTCCACGGCCGGGCCGGGGCCGGCGTCCGGGGCCACCGTCGTGCCGGTGTCGCCCACCACGGCCGCAGTCGGCCCGGGGGCGGGCTCGGGGGTGGGAGGGGAAGCGGGGCGTTCCCCGGGCTCTCCTCCGAAGACCCCCATCGTGGCCATGGGGACCGGTACGGCCACCGGATCCGTCTCGATCCCGCGCTCCGTCCCAATCCCGGCTTCGGACTCTGTCCTGGTCTCGGTCTCCGTCCCGGTCCCAGCCTCCGTCTCGATCTCGAACACCGGACCGGTCGCGGCCACCGGCTCCGGCGCCCCGGGCTCGGTCGACACCGGTAGCGGCGCCGGGTCCGCCTCCGCCGACGCTCCGAGCTCCACCGACGCGGGCTCAGGTACAGCTACGGGCCCGGCCGCAAGCTCGGGCGCCGCCTCCGGGCCGGGCGCCGCCACGACAGCCGAAGCAGCGGCGGGTCCGACCCAGTCGAGCCCGTACAGCCGGGCGCAGAAACGCCCGACCGCCCCGGACTCGAGGTCCAGCGTCCCCTCGACGGCGAGGGCGAGGCGCGCGGGCGTCGGCGGGAGCGAGCCGAGGACGGCCCCGAGGTGGTCCCAGAGTGTCTCGGGGACGGGGCGTCCCGGGGACCCGACGACCAGGGCGGGGCCGGCCGGGTCGGGCCTCCGAAGGCGGGGGCCGCGGTCCGCGGTGGCGGCCGGGCGGAGCCAGAGTCCGGCCGCGACGGCTTCCAGTTCCCAGCCGGGGAAGGCCGGGTAGCGCGCGGGCCCGGGGGCGGCGGGCAGGTCGGGCCGGCTGCGCCAGCCGACGGCCGTGACGGTGCGGTCGGTCGGGCAGGCGACCAGTTCGGTGAGGTAGGGCTCCCACCCTTCGGTGCCGTCCGCGGCAAGGTGGACGTGGCGCAGCCCGGCCGCGCCCCGTACCGGCAGGCCGACGGCCGCCCGGACCTCCCGCCCCAGCGAGGCCGCCGCGACCGCCGCGAGTTCGATGAGCTCGACCGGCGCGGCCCACGGCGCGCTCAGGGTGAGGCGCGCGTCCTCCGCGACCGTCCCGAGCAGCAGCGCGGCGGCGTTGGCGAGTTGGGCCCCAGTGGGCAGCCGCCCGGCCGGTTCGCCGAGGACGAGCAGCAGTCCGCCGTCGGTCGCGGCCGCGTGGTCCAGCGCGGCGGGCCGCGCCCGGCCCGCGATTTCGGTGACCCAGTACGCATCGCGCGTCAGCGGGGTGATGGCGGCCGCGGCGGGCCACCGCGCGCCGAGCGGTTCGGCCCGGAGCTGGGCGCCGCCCGGCGGGCAGCGCCACCAGGAGCCGTCCGGGGCCGACAGCGTTCCGTCCGGCTCGATGCTGACCATCGCGTCGGGCGCCACGATCGTCAGCCCGGAGCGGGCGGCGAGCAGTTCGGCGGGCCGCCGCCCGTCCGGCCCGATCGCGGCGAGTCCCGAGGCGGCGAGCACCAGCACGTCGGCGCCGCGCTCACCCGCCGCCCGTACGAGGTCGTCGAGCGAGGCGAGCAGGACGGGCGCGGCGTCCGCGGCGGCGGCCAGCAGCAGCAGCGCGCCGGGTTCGGCCCCGACGGGCGCGAGGGCTTCGGCCAGTCCGGCGGCCTCCGCGCCGGGCGGCGCGATGACGTAGTGCGGGCCGAGCGCCCGCAGCGTGGAGGCGGTCACCGGCCGGCCTCCGGTTCGTCCGCCACGTGCCCGGTCTGCACCTGGACGGTGCGCCGCCGGGTGATGTAGAGGCCGCGCCCGGCAGGGAACTGCCGGGGCTTGACGTTGCCGAACAGGTACCCCTCCGAGGGCGGACAGGAGAGCAGCAGGGAGGGCGAGTTGACCTCCTGGAGCTTGCGCATCAGCGGGTCGCCGAGGGCTCGCCCGACACCGTTGGCGCCGCGCGCGACGACCAGGTGCAGGCCGATCTCGGCGCCCTGGGAGAGGTCTTCGAGCAGGGCCGCGAACGGGTGGGCGCCGCTGGTGGAGCCGACGAGGTCGTAGTCGTCGACGAGGATGAACAGTTCGGGCCCGGTCCACCAGTCGCGCAGCCTGAGCCGGGCGGGGGTGATGTCCGCGGGCGGGATGCGGTTCTTCATGGCGCGCGAGGCGCCGTCGACGATCTGGCGGAGCTTGTCGACGGCCACCGCGTAGCCGAGCTGGTACTCCTGGGGCACCGCGTCGAACAGGCCGCGCCGGTAGTCGACCAGCATGATCCGCGCCTCGGCGGGGGTGTAGGCCGAGGTGATGGCGTTGATCATGAGCCGCAGCAGGTTGGTCTTGCCGGATTCGCTGTCGCCGACGACCAGCAGGTGCGGGTTCTCCTCGAAGTCGTGCCACAGCGGCGAGACCTCGGTGTCCTCCAGGCCGATCGGGACGCGCAGCCGGCCCTCGGGGGCGGGGAGCCCGGCGGCGTCGAGGGTGAGCGGGAGCATCCGGACCTCGGGGGCCCGTGGGCCGGTCCAGTGGGCGGCGACCGCGTCGACCAGGTCGGCGACACCGTCGCCGAGGTCGTCGGTGTTGCCGGAGCCGTCGATCCGGGGCAGGGCGGTGAGGAAGTGCAGTTGCTCGTCGGTGAGGCCGCGACCGGGCAGCTTGGGGACCTTGGCGGCCGCGCGCATGTTGATGACGGAGTCGACGGAGTCGCCGAGCCGCAGTTCGAAGCGGGTCTGGAGCTGGTCGCGCAGGCCGCCGCTGATCTCGCCCCAGCGGGTGGTGGCGACGACCAGGTGGACGCCGTAGTTGAGGCCGCGCTGGGAGATCAGGGTGAGCGGCTGGAGGAGGTCGCCGAACTCCTGGCGCAGGGTGTTCCAGCCGTCGATGACGAGGAAGACGTCGCCGTGCGGGTCGTCGGGCAGTTCCCCGGCGGCCTTGCGGCGGCGGAAGGACGCGATGGAGTCGATGCCGAGTTCGGCGAAGTACTGCTCGCGGCGGGTGATGATGCCGTTGACCTCGGCGACGGTGCGCAGCACCCGTTCGCCGTCGTGCCGGCCGGTGACGCCGCCGAGGTGCGGCAGCCCGCGCAGGGCGGAGAGCGTGCCGCCACCGAAGTCCAGGCAGTAGAACTGGACTTCGCGCGGGGTGTGGGTGAGGGCGAGGCCGGTGATCAGGGTGCGCAGCATGGTGCTCTTGCCGCTCTGCGGGGCGCCGGCGATGCCGACGTGCCCGCCGGCGCCGGCCAGATCGGCGGTGAGCAGGTCGCGCAGCTGCTGGAAGGGGCGGTCGACGATGCCGACCGGCAGGCCGAGCGAGCCGTGGGAGCGCTCGTCCTCGGTGGTGAGGCCGCGTTCGGGGTGCGGGACGAGCGGCGGCAGCAGCTCGTCGAGGGTGGGCGGGACGTCCAGGGGCGGCAGCCAGACCCGGTGGGCGGGCGGTCCGGCGTCGCGCAGCCGGCCGGCGGCGACCTCCAGCAGCGAACCGTCGGACGCCTGCTCCTCCTCGGGCTCGGCCGCGGCCACCGGGAGGTGACGCGGCAGCACGTAGTCGGTGCCGTAGGAGACGACCTGCCCGGCAAGGGCGGCCTGCTGGGAGGACCGGCGCTTGGGCCGGTACGGCCCGGAGACGTAGGCGGCCTTGAACCGGGTGAGGGTGGAGATGTCGCTGCGCAGGAAGCCGTTGCCGGGCTGGGAGGGCAGCTGGTAGGCGTCGGGGACGCCGAGGACGCCGCGGCTCTCCATCGCGGAGAAGGTGCGCAGGCCGATCCGGTAGGACAGGTGGGACTCCAGCGCGCTCATCCGACCCTCGTCGAGGCGCTGGGAGGCGAGCAGCAGGTGGACGCCGAGCGAGCGGCCGAGCCGGCCGATCATCACGAAGAGTTCCATGAAGTCCCGGTGCGCGGACAGCAGTTCGCTGAACTCGTCGACGACGACGAAGAGCGTGGGCATCGGGCGCAGCGCGGCGCCGCCGGCGCGCGCCGTCTCGTAGTCCAGCAGCGAGGCGTAGCCGGCCTCGCGCAGCAGCTCCTGGCGGCGGATGAGTTCGCCGTGCAGGGCGTCGCGCATGCGGTCGACCAGCGCGGCCTCGTCGGCCAGGTTGGTGATCACGGCGGATGTGTGCGGCAGGCCGTCCAGGCCGAGGAAGGTCGCGCCGCCCTTGAAGTCGACCAGGACGAAGTTGAGCACCTCGGAGGAGTGGGTGACGGCGAGCGCCATCACCAGGGTGCGCAGCAGTTCGGACTTGCCGGAGCCGGTGGCGCCGATCAGCATGCCGTGCGGGCCCATGCCGCCCTGCGCGGACTCCTTCAGGTCGAGGTCGACCGGGCGGCCGTCCGGACCGAGTCCGAGCGGGACGCGCAGCCGCTGCGCGATGCCGCGCTGGCCCCAGAGCCCCTCGACGTCCAGGGTGTTCAGGTCGGGGATGCCGAGCAGGGCGGTCAGGTCGAAGTCCGTGGCGAGCGGCTCGGCGACGTCCACGCCGTCGGCGATGCGGTAGCGGGCGAGCAGCGCGGCCAGGCGGGTCGCGGCGGGCACGGCGAGCGCGTCGGGGCGGCCGAGGTCGGTGACGACGTCCTTGCGGTTGCGGTCGGCGCCGATCATGGCGAGCCGTCCGTCGTCGATCCGCAGCCGCAGGGTGGTGCGGGCGGCGCGCCACTCCAGGCTGTCGGACAGGTCGATCAGGACGGCGTTGCGGTAGCCGGTGAGCGCGGCGCGGCTGCCGGTGTGGGCGCCGGGGCCGTCGAGCACCAGGACGGTGAAGGGCTCGTCCCGGTTGGGCACGGCGTCCGGTTCGAAGCCCGGGCGGCTGGTGAACTCCTCGCCCAGCAGCTGCTCGACCTCGCCGAGGCTGCCGGCGACCAGCCGGACCGGGCCGGCGCCGTCGGTGTCGGTCGGGTGCAGGGCGTGCGGCAGCCACTTGGCCCAGTCCCAGGAGGTACGCCGCTCGGCGTCGGTGACGACGGCGATGCGCAGTTCGTCCGGGCCGTGCACGACGGCGAGCTGGGCGAGCACGGCCCGCACCAGGGCGCGGGCGGCCTCCGGGTCCTCGGCCCGCAGCAGCAGTTGGGCGAAGCCGCGCAGGTGGATCGCCATCGGCTGGTCGGCGACGGTGCCGTAGGCGTGGATGAAGCGGCGCAGCGCGTGCGCGCACAGCGGCTCCAGGTCCTCGACCGGCTTGGTGGCCAGCGGGGCGAGCGGGGTGGCCAGGCGCTGGGCGCCGACCGCGATCCGGACGTCGCTGAAGTCCGGGTGGGCGGCCCGCCGCTCCCACAGCCGGGTGGTGCCCACCAGTGACCACAGCTCGTCCGGGGCCGGGTGCCGCCAGGCGAGCGCCTGCCGTTGGGCGTCGACCGAACGCCGCACCTGGCGGCGCACCTGGGAGAGGTAGCGCAGGTAGTCGCGGCGCTCGCCGCGCAACTGCTGCTTGCGGTCGCTGGAGCCGCGGATCAGCTGGGTGACCAGCATGCCGACGGCGGACAGCGCCATCATCCCCATCGCGAGGTAGCTGAGCGCTCCACCGCCGCCCTCGCCGCCGCCCGGGTGCAGGAACATGAAGACCATCGACAGCGAGCCGAGCGCCATCGGGGCCATGCTGATCACGCTCGCCATGCCGCTCTGCTTCTCCGGCAGACCCGGCGGCTCCTGCAACTGGATCTCGCCGTCCGGCATCTCGGGCCCCGGGCGCCGGGGCGTCCGGGTGACCAGCACAACGCTCACTCAGGGCTCCTCACTGTGACGGGCTCCTCACTGCGACAGCCGTCCCTCTGGCTCACGGACGGCGTGGCACCCGGGGTTCAACCGCGGTTGAACGCGGCGCGCCGAGCCGCCCGTTCAACCGAGCGGAGAACACCACCGAGCCGGAGGACTGGCGTGAGCAGCAGTGTCGTCGCAGGACTGTGCCGATTGAGGTTCCACGCGCCGGAGGTGGTCTTCGAGCTGGCCGTCCCGGCCGACGTACCGCTCGGCGACCTGCTTCCCGCCATCCTCGGCCACGCGGGCCCGGACCTCGCCGAGACCGGGCTGGAGCACGGCGGCTGGGTGCTGCAACGGCTCGGCGAGGACCCGCTCGACGAGGAGCAGAGCACCGAGGCGCTGAAGCTGCACGACGGCGACGCGGTCCACCTGCGCCCGCGCCACCAGGCCCTGCCGCCGGTCCACTTCGACGACCTGGTCGACGGCGTGGCCTCCGGCATGAACGAGCGCGGCGACACCTGGCGCCCCGCCCTCACCCGCCGCCTCGCTCTCGCCGTCACCCTCACGGCCCTCGCCGCCGCCTGGGTGCTGCTCGCCCTGCCCGGCCCCGCCGGCCCGCGCCAGGCCGCCGCGGCGGCCGTCGCGGCCCTGCTGCTGCTCGGCGCCGCCAGCGCCTCCCGCGCCATGGCCGACGCCGGCGCGGGCGCCGCGCTCGGCGCCGCCGCCGTCCCGTACCTGGGCCTCGCCGCCCTGCTGCTGCCCAGCGGCCCGGGCGGGGACGACCTGCTCGGCGCCCGGGTGCTGGCGGCCGCCTCCGCCGGGGCCGGCGCGGCGGTGCTGGCCCTGGCGGCGGTGGGCGGGGCTGCCCCGCTCTTCCTCGGGGTGGTGCTGGTCGCGGTGCTCGGGGTGCTGGCGGGGGTGCTGGTGCTGGCGGGGCTGACGCTCGGCAAGCTGGTCGCCGTGGTCGCGGTGGTGGCCGTCCTGATCGGCGCCTTCGTGCCGTCGTTCGCCTTCCGGCTCTCCGGGCTGCGACTGCCGATGCTCCCGCGCAACGCCGAGGAACTGCAGGAGAACATCGAGCCCGTCCCGGCCGCCGCCGTGCTGCCGCGCGCCCTGATCGCCGATGACTACCTGATGGCCCTCTACACGGCGATCGGCGCCGTCTGCGCGGCCTGCCTGACCGTCCTCGCCTTCACCGACGGCTGGGCGGGCCCGGCCGAGGCCGCGGCACTCAGCCTGCTGCTCCTGCTGCACGGCCGGGCCGTCGGCAGCATCCGCCAGCGGCTGAGCATCCTGCTGCCCGGGGTCTACGGCGGCCTGGTGCTGGTCTCCCGGGCCGCGGAATCGGCCTCGCCCACCGAGCGGCTCGGCCTGCTGGGCGGCCTGCTGGCGGTGGCCGTCGCCCTGCTGGTCGTCGCCTGGACGGTCCCCGGCCGGCGTCTGCTCCCCTACTGGGGCCGGATCGCCGACATCCTGCACACCCTCAGCGCCCTCTCCCTGCTCCCGCTCGCCCTCCAGGCCTGCGGCGTCTACCACACCCTGCGGGGCCTCGGCGGCTGAGCCGCCAAGGCCCCCGGGGCGGGCCCCGGCCGGATCATCCGGCCGGGGCCTCGCCGTCTTCGTCCGACGGGGCCTTGTACTGCTCACGGCAGATCTGGTAGATCCTCTTCAGCTGGTCCTCGGTCAATTTCCCGACCATTTCCTTGACTTCCGGGGTCCAGAAACCCTTCCGCATTTGTTTGATGGTCTTCTCGTCCACCCCGGGGTTGGCCTGCCTCGTCAAGTACTCGGCGAGAGCCTCCTCCAGCCCCTCCCTGATCGCCTTGAAAGCGGCGTTGCTGACCTTCTTGTCGATGGTTCCGGTGTAGTCCTCCGCCAGGACCTTCCAGTGGTTGTCGGCTATCCAGGTGACTCCGAGCGCCTTGAGTCCGTTGGCGCCGAACTCCGGCACGGCAGTCGCGCAGACCTTGGCGGCCGCCGACTCGATCTCGTGCGCCATGTCCTCCGCCAGAGCCAGCTGCCCCTCCACCTGCTCCCACGCGTCAGGAGCGAGGCGCTCCTTGAATTCGTTGAATTCACGCAGGTAGGGCAGGGTCTGCTTCGCCAGTTCGAAGCCGGTCATCTCCTTGACGGCCTTCATCTGCTCCAGGCCCACGCGCACGGGATCCGCCAGGTGCGGGTGGGACTCGTGCCCGACTTCCATGGGCCTCTCGTGACGGCCCAGATAGAATTCGATCGCACTTCGAATCACCTTCGGATCGCCCCCCAGGAACTTTCCGGGGAACGCGCCTTCGAGCATCCGGTCATTCGCCCTCGCCTCGGTGATGAATGCCCGGCCGTAGTTCCGCCCCATGGCTTCCTCGAACTTCAGTCCGCGCGTCCATCCCTTGGACTGCTTGAGGTTCGGCAGCCCGTCGCCCTCGTTGCGGTGCGGGCTGATGTCGATCGAGACGATCTTGATTCCGGCGAAGGAGAGCTCGTCCATCACGCCGCTGCGCATGCCGACCGCTCCGACCACCTCGTACGTGTCGGAGAGGTACTTGAGGAGCGCGAGCTCCTTACGGCGGTTCCCGACCGACGGCCAGTTCCAGTACTCCCGCAGGGCCGGCCCCTCCCAGACGGCGGGCTCCTCGCCCATCGGAACGATCGTGTGACCGTCCCCGAGCGCCGCCTTGGCCTGCTCGATGATCTGCACCACGCCCTCCGTACCGGTGTCGAGGGCCGGTGCGTTGGCGCCGGCCCGGCCGCTGTGACCGCTGCCCCGGTACACCACGAGCACGTACTTCTTCCCCTCCTCGAAGCCCCCGAAGTCCGGATTCGCCAGGTCCCGCCGGAAGGCCTCGCCCTCTTCCGGGGTGTAGTGCCCGTAGCCACGGGCGAACTCCGTCACCCGGGCGTCCTGGAACGTCACCTCGCCCGTCGGATCCTGATAGTTCGCGGTGCGCTTCTCGACCATGCCCACGGCCCGTGTCAGCGCCTGCACCTGCTCCTTGGTCTCCGCGTTCCTCGTCGCGGACGGCACGGCACTGTTGACCAGTTTCAGATGGTCGGCGACGAGCGGCCGCTTGAGGTAGGCGGCGAGATCCTCCGACGCGTCGGTCTCGTTGCGACCGAACTTGCTCGGCAGTTGCGTCTCGGTCGTGTACACCACCGTGCGCCCCGACCGGATCAGGTCGTCATGCAGATTGATGATCTGTTCGACCTGGCCCTTGGTGGCTTCGGTGACGTTCCAGATCACCAGGCCGCGGTCCGGATAGGCGACCAGGGCGGCGCGCATGTGGTACATGTCGCCGGAGTTCTCCGCCCTGATGGTGTAAGTCGTCTTCGGAAGCAGCTTCAGACCGTCCGCCGATACGTGGTCACCGGACGCCGTCACCCACAGGTGGGTGTCGGGCGTGATCGACGGGGGAACGACCGCGCCGGCGGACTGTTCCACGCTCTCCTGTGCTTCCTTGAGCTCCCAGCGCAGGCCGCCTCCCTCCTCCTCGGTGTTCCCGCGGACGGTCCACACCTCGGCGAAGCCGCCCGGTCGGGTGACGGCCACCGTGGCCACGGTGGCGGAATCACGCAGCCGCAGCTCCAGCGCGGTGCGGGCCGCTTCTCCGGTGCCGTAGTCGTACGCCAGCCGTTCCAGCCTCCTCGACCCGGGTGCGCCGCCGCCGTCCGTCGGGCCGTACACCTCCCCCTCGATCCGGTTCCGCTTCGGCGGTTGGAGCAGCTCCAAGGCGCGGGTGCGCTGAACCGACCACTCGGCCGGGGGCCTCGGCGCGGCCGGGGTCTCCGCCACCGGCAGGGGCACCGTCACGTGGAAGGTCATCAGGACCGAGTAGACGGAATCGCCGTCGCTGCTCGAAGATCCGGCGACGGCCTGGTCCTCATCGCCCGCATGCCCGGCGACGGCCTGGTCCTCATCGCCCGCATGCCCGGCGACGACCTGATCCTCATCGCCCAGATGTCCGACGCCGACCTGACCCACGTCGCCCAGGACGACCGGCACCGGCTGGTCCGGGTCGATGGGGTCGTGCTCGGTGGCCTGGGGGACGGGCTCCTCGTCCGGGCGCAGGAGTTCCTGGCCGTGTGCGGTGGACTGGACGGTGCCGTGCTCGGTGACCGCCAGGTGGTACCAGTCGCCGGCCCCCTCGACTCTCGGGAGGCCGTTCCCCGTGTAGCCGACGCGCGCGGCGACGACCATGCGGGGCTGGTCCCCGCCGGTGAGGTGGACCAGGCCCCCGGCGGCGAAGGCCTCGGGGCGGCCGAGGCGCTCCAGCGCCGGGCTGAGGGGCAGGTTGTTGGCCTCGGCGAAGGCCCGGCGGGCCGCGAGCGCCTCGTGGAGGGCGAGCAGGGTCCTGTCGGCGTAGGAGGCCTGGCGCTCGGCGCTTCCCTCGGGGCCGGGCGGGCGGTAACCGGAGTTGCAGGAGAGGAAGCGCAGCGGCTCGCCCTGCCACTGGCCGCCTTCGGCCAGCCGCAGCAGCACGCCCGCCATCTCCTCCGGGCTCAGCTCCCTGCCGAGCCAGGTCGGCGCTCCGTCGTGCTGGAGGGTGTGGTAAGCGAGGGTGAAGTACCGGGAATCCGCCGGGAGGTGGCTCAACGCCTCCAGGACGGCCTGCGCGGCGGGGGTGCCCCGCTCGTTCAGGTCGGCGAGGTAGTGCACCCCGTTGGCGGGGCCGGGCAGGGGCGTGGCGAGCGTCTCGGCGACGGCGTCGGAGGTGGAGCCGCGGCTGATCGTCTGCCCCTCGGGGTGCAGGACCGAGTACAGCACCCGGTGGTTGCTCACCGACTGGACGACGGTGGTCTCGCTGATCGGGATCTCCATCTCGATCGGGACGAGGCCCTTCACGGTCTCGGTCCGGTCGCCGTCCCGGAAGGTCAGCTGGACCTCGGCCTGGCCGACGTAGCGGGCGGCCGGGGTGGGGATCTTGGCGTTGGCCACGGTCTTCCCGGAGGAGCCCGCGGAGGGCCCCTCACGCCACCGGTGGCCGCCCCCGCCGACGACGCCGACGGTGAACTCGGCGGCGCCCTTGGTGCCGAACTTGGCGCCGAGCTGGCCCTGGGCGTTCCACCGCCGCCAGTCGAGGCGGGTGTGCCGCCCGCCGCTGGTGACGTCGTTGGCCGGGCTGAAGGCGGCCGCCTGGTTGTCGCTGTGGTACTCCAGCTGGACGATCGAGATGGTGGCGCTGATGCCGGCGTCGTCGACGAACAGGCGCTTGCCGGCCGACGGGGTCTCGATGGTCCGGCCGTCCTGCACCACCGCGTCGCGGCGCGGGGCGTTCGGGTGCTCCTCCGACGGCGCCAGGATCTCCCGGCCCCGGACGACCGACCCGAACAGGGCGGACAACTGCGCGTGGCTGTGGGTGTTCCGGGCGACGGACTCCAGCCAGGACCACGTCCCCTCGCGGAAGAAGCGCTCACCGAACACGGTCAGCAGGTCCCGCACGCCGGAGGTGTCGTCGAGCCAGCGCACGATGCCGGTGTCGTGCAACCCGTTGGTGAACACCGATGCCGGCGGCCGCCGGACGACCTGCGTCGCGGACGGCACGGCCGGGGGGATCGGGGGCAACTGCCGGTTCGGATCGTCCGGGCGCGGCGGCCGGACGGGCTCGCCCCGGCCGGACTCCAGCAGCACGTCGGCGTGGATCCGCGTCTCCACGACCGTCCGCCGGTACAGGCCGACGCGGGCGAGGCGGTCCCCGGTCCTGACCAGCTCCCGGTTGAGGGCCTGGAACTTGGACGGAGCGGCGCTGCCGCCGGCCTCCTGCCGCTCCCTGTCCTGCCGCCGGAACATCTGCTCCCGTGCCTCGCGGCTGGGGCGGATCTTGTGCGGGGAGGCCAGGCTCACCGCCGGCTTGCGCTCGAACTCGACCTTCAGCACCACGTCCGCGCGGTAGGACCGGCCGTCCGTCACCTTGCTCTTGACGGCCGTCCCGCTGGCGGTGCTGGCGCTGCCGTGCTCAAGCCGGTCGACGCCCCACGCCCCGGTGACGCTGCCGCCGCCGACGAACGCCGCCCCCGTGGGCAGGACGTCGGTGGTGGCGAGCAGGCTACCGGTGATCGCGGTGCCCTGGCCGCCGCCGGTGTTGGTCCCGCCGTCGGAGCTGGTGAGCGAGGTCTGGGCGCCGTGGCCGATGTTGAACTCGACCACCGGTGCCGAACCGGTCGGGGTCAGTTCCCGTACCTCGGCGGTGATCCACGCCCGGCTGCGGCCGTGCTTCACCACGATGGGGTGACCGGCCATCACCGACTTGAGGTCGGTGTGCAGCCGGTCGAAGTCCAGCTCGGCGAGCAGCTTCCGCTGCATGCCGGGCCAGTCCTTGCCCAGGAAGCCCGCAGCCCTGCGGCCCAGGTCCTGGACGACCTCGTGGACCGTCCCCTCCCGGGCCGTCCCGTCCGGGCCCAGCCTCCGGTAGACGGCGGTGACGACGTCGGAGGAGCCGAGCCGGTGGCTCGGGAGCTGCCGCACGGGCGCGGCCGGATCGACGGTGCGGTGCGGCGCGGCCACCACGGCCGGCACCGGAACGGTCAGGTCGTCAAGCCTCGCCGACCGCTTCGACGGCTCGAAGGAGACGGTGAACTCGGCGGTGGAGTCGGACAGTCGGGCCGACTCCGTGGCCTTGGCCCGACTGTTGGTGCCGCCGGTGCGGTCGATCGAGAGCCCCTTGACGAAGTCCCGGGTGTGCGAGGCCTCCCCGGCGAGGTCGACGTGCGGGACGGAACCCCCGAGCTTGAGCCGGAACCGGAACCGGGTGCGCAGGTCGGAGGTGGTGCCGGTGGTGGTGCGCTGCTGGCTGCCGACCTCGAACTCGAAGCCGGTGACCAGCGTCTCCCTCGGCCGGGGGTTGATCAGCTCGGCCGCGACCACGACCGTTCCCTTCCACCCGTCGAGGTCGACCGGGATCCGGATCCGCTCGCCCCGGCTCAGCCGGGACAGCGCGGCCTTGAGGCCGTACGGGTCGACCGCCCTGGCGAGCCGCGCCAGGACGCGCTCGGGCACCGGGTGGCCGGACTGCCGTTCGAGCGTCTCCCTGATCTGCCTCAGCACGGCGGTGTCGCCCCTGCCGAGGCTCAGCACCACGTCGGACTGGCCGAGCCGGGTGACCGTCCGCTGCGTGGCCACCTGCTCCGCGACCTCCTGGTGCGGGGCCGAGGGAGCCGTGAAGCCGTTCCGGTCGTGCTCGCCGACCTGGCGCAGTGCCGTGTGCACCTGCTCCAGGCTCAGTTCGGCGGAGAGCGGGACCGACCCGCGGTGCTCCCCGTTGACCGTCACGTCCAGGGTGATCTCCGTCCGGAACAGCTCCTGCGCACTGCCGTACTTGCCGTTCGCGTAGCTCTTGCTGGACTCCCCGCCGCGCCACCCGTCGCGGACCCGCGACTCCACGGAGGCCGTGACGTTGCCCTGCATGCTGTCCTTGAAGGGCTTGCCCGCGGAGTCCAGCACCTCCCGGGTGTGCACCGGGCCCTTGCCGCCGCCCTGGCCCTGCACGGTCTTCGTGTCGGAGCGCAGGTGACGCGACGAGTCGAAGGTGCTGCTCTCGCGGATCGGGTTGAGCTCGGCGTTGCTCTGGGGCCGCACGTGGTCGATCCGGGTGACCCGGGCCGTGACGGAGACGTGCATCTTCTCCAACGGGCCGAGGGTGACCTCGGGACCGCGCAGTTCGGATCCGCGCGACATCCCGACCAGGTGGGCGCTGACGGCGGCGTGCGAGTAGGCCTGCAGGATGTCCTCGCGCACCGCCGACCAGCCCTGCTCGCCGCCGAACACCTCCCGGCCGATCCGGTCGAGTGCGGCGTGCAGCGGGGCGACGCTGCGCAGGTCCCGGACGGTGGCGGTGTCGGGCAGCCCCTGCCAGAACTCGTCCCGGGGGGCCAGCACTTCGTCTCCCACCGCGTGGGCGTGCTCGGGGGGTGTGAGCTGCTGGGCGGCGGTGAACACGGGCGGCTGCGTGCCGAGCACGACCTCCTCGACCGGGGTGACGAGGATCGCCTCGGCCTGGTCGATCACCGTCCGGAAACCCAGAGCGACGTGGGCGTCCTGGTCAGCGGGCTGGGACAGCCTGCTGCGCCAGCCGAAGGTGACGACCAGGTCGGCCGTCCCCTCGAAGAGCACCGCCGGGTTCTTGACCTTGGTGCCGAGCCCCAGATCGTCGCCCGAGCCGTGGAGTTCGACGTCGTCCCGGCCGGCCCGGCCGCCCACCCCGCCCCCGGCACCGCCGTTCTTGGCGGCCCAGTTGCCGACCGAGGACGGCAGCGTCTGCCAGTCCTTGCTGCCGGTCTTCTGCTCGACGTGCGAGCGGGTCGTCGCGGTCGCGATGTTGAGCTCGGTGGTCGGCAGAACGTGGACCTGCTGCATCCGGGAGACGGTCCCGCCGCCGATGGTGAGCACCGCGGCGGGCCCGGTCAGGCTGTCGTCCACGATGGTCAGCTTCTGACCGGACATCACTCCCTTCAGCTCCTGGTGCAGGGTGCCGAGGTCGAGTTCCTCCAGCAGCCTGCGCTTGAGGGCGGGCCAGCGGCCCTCGAAGTACCGCTCGGCCTGGCCCTCGAAACCCGCCACGAACCTGGCCAGGGCCGCCGCTCCGTTGGCTACGGGCGTGACGGGCTGGTTCACCGCGGCGAGCTCGATGTTGCCCTCGGCGTCCGGCACGGGCGCCGGCGGGCGGTCGACCGGCCAGACGTCGGTCACGATGTGCGAGCCGGCCAGCCGCAGGTTCTCGGCGGTCTCCCGCGGCACCGTGTAGTGGGCCTGGGGCACCTGCGGCGCGTTCGCGGTCTCCCGCACCGGCACGGCGACCCGCCCGGTGAAACCGAGGTCGATCGGCTGCGGCACCTTCCACGGCCCCGGTGCGCCCTGGAGGCGGGCGTCCAGGAACTCCACCCGCACGTTGAACGGAGTGTCGAACAGCGCCGCCGGCTCGACGGTCTTACCCCGGGCCAGTGTCCTGCTGGCCTCGGCGGTGGCACTGCCGTGCAGCCAGCCGTGCTGATAGCCGAGTGTCTCGGTGAGATCCCCCGAGCTGCCGAACTTCGCCTTGAACTGCACACCGAGGTTGGCCTGCGTCAACCCGTCGGAGGTGACGCCGATCATGCTCTGCTGCTCCGAGCCGTACTCGAACTCGAAGCCGGACACCGTCTCGACGTACGTGCCGTCCCCCGCGCCACCCGTGATCCGGACCGTGCCGGACCACTGGCCCGCCTGGAAGTCCACCTCCCGGACATCGCCCCGGGACAGCGCGGACACCGTCGGCCGCAGCACCTCGCCGCCGAACAGACTGTTCGCCAGCGTCCGCGCGGCATCCCGGTCCCCGTGCAGCGCCTCGGCGAACCGGTCGGTGAGCTGGTTCAGAATCCGCACGTCGTCGTGGTTCAGAGCGACCAGGACGTCGTACGCGGCCAACCCGCGCTCGCCGACGCGGGCCGGCGGTAGCGGGGCGGGCGGCGGCGGAGGCTGCACCTCTTGCTGCTGTTGTTGCTCCAGTTGCTGTTGCTGTTGCTCCTGCTGCTGCTGCTGCTGCGAACTCTGCGTTACCTCATGGGAGTTCGCCACCGCCAGCGACTCGTCGGTGATCCCCTCGGTGGTCTCCTCGGTGTGCGAGGAGGTCTGCTGGAGCGCAGCCCCCTCATCGTCCGTGGTCAGCGGCAGGTCGCTCTCTTCGGCGACCACCGATTCCTGCGTGGTGGACTCGTCGTGGGAGACGGTGTGGTCGACGGCCTGCTCTACCGACTCGGTCTCGGAGACGACGTGGGAGGTGTCCTGCGACACGACCGCCGTCTCCTCGGGCACGACGATGTGCTGTTCCTCGCCCCTTCCGTCCATGAACTCCCGGAAGCCCTGGAACATCTCCTCTACGCGCTGCTCCTCGGACCTCCCGTCCATGAACTCTCGGAAGCCCTGGAACAACTCCTCTTCACGATGTTCCTCGGCCCTCGCCTCCATGAACTCCTGGAAGACCTGGTACATCTCCTCCTCGGCCCGGGCTCGGCTGACCTGGTTCGAGGGCCGCGCCTGGACGGACTGCGGATCGGGCCCGTAGAGCTGCTCCAACAACGGCAGCAGCTCCGGCTCGTTCTCACGGACCCAGTCGACACCGTTATTGCGAGGCTTCCCGGTCTGCGGATCGTTCCCGTGGTTCGTCCCGAGATACGTATTGCTCAACTGAGCGAAGAACTCGTGCACATCCGCCGAGGAGTAGTTGCCGACCAACTCACCCACAGCATTGCGCCGCGATCCATCGGGCCAGACCGTCACGGACTCCTCACCGAACAGATCAGCCAGACCGTCCGCGAGACGCTTACCCCGGTACGCCTCCTCGACCAGCGCCCTCTGCTCACGACTCAGCCCGAACTCCAATACCGCGTGCGCGAGTTCATGAGTCACCGAGGAATACCCCTCAGGCTGCGTGGCATGCGGACCGACCGTCGTCCGCTCACCGAGCAGGTTCTCCTCAGTGATCGCCACCAGAAGCTCGTCGTTCGCCCCCCGCAACTGGTCAACGCTGCGCCCGTTGCCCGCCTCACCATCGGCCAGGACACCGCGAAGCCGCTCGAAACCCGCCACCCCGGTCAACGGCACGTCACGCGGCACCACCACCACCCGCACACCCGCCGCCACCAGCCTGGCCGCAACCTCCTTGTCCTGCAACATCCGCGCAACCTGCAACTCGGCCTCACGCCGCGAAGCAACCGGCTGATGCACACGGGGGTCCACGTCGATCACCAACCGCGCCGCCGCCTGCGCAAAGTCCTCCGCCGACAACTCCGACCGCAGGCTCTCCACAAAAGCGGTAGAGGCCGCGAGCTCCCGCCGGGCCTCCGGACCGAGGTGCTCCAACGCCTGCACCCGCTCATGCAACGGCCCCGGCACCGGCATCCCGCCACCATGCTCCACCGCCAGCGGATTCACCACCACCGACTCCTCCGACACCCCCGACGGCGCCTGCCGAAGCTTCTTCCCCGCCTGATCCTCCGGCTCCGAGTCACTGTTGTGCTCAAGCTGCCGCTTCTGCCCCCCATCGCCTTCCTGGGTACTGCCGGCAGCCTGCGCCCCTTCCGGGGCCTCGACCCGAGCCAGCGGGGAGTAGTGACTATCGGAGAGGAACAGGTACACATCCCTGGTGCCCTCGGGGGCACCGGGTACCGGCGCCAAGGAATGCCAGTTGACCCCGTCGAAGATGTGCAGCCGCACCCCCAGGGCCGAGGCGACGATCGACGGGATCAGATCACCGTTCGACCCGGCCCACCACCCCCTCGTCTTGACCATCCAGCCGAGATCATCGGGCTTCGCCCCGTGCGTCTGCGCGAACGCGGTGACCAGCTCCATGTTGTGGCCGATCCACCTGGAGACGCGGTTGCGCAGCATCGCCGCGTTCTGAGGGCTGACGGCCGTGTCCATAACGTGGTTGACGGAGTGGTAGAGACAGTCCCCGTCGCGGGGCACCTCGTGGATCTGGTAGCCCATCTCGTACAGGTACGCGCCGTCGTGGAGGCTACGGTGGTACGACTGCAGTTCGGGCAACAGGGGCAGCCCCTCCTCGGCCATCCTCCGGTACACCTGCCACGGGGGGTTGTCGGCGTACCGCGGCCCGTCGGCGAAGACCTCGTCGAACTTGCCCAGGTAATCCTCCACCGCCCGTCCGCCGCCCGAGGCCGTCACGACCTCCTGGCGCAGCTTGCCGTACCGGTTCCGCAGGTGCTGGACGCGGTTGGCGGCGAACTGCCCGGCGTCGAGCGGCCGGTCACCCGAAAGCCCCAGCTGCTCCCGGATCTTGGCCACAGCGTCGTACCCGAAGCCGCGTTCCTGGCCGTAGACGTCGACGGGCTTGCGCCACCGGAGGATGTCGCCCCTCAGGTGGAAACCGTGGTTGGGCTTGGCCTGCGGCTGGTTGCCCTTGCCGCCCCCACCCGACTGCTTCTTCTCCTTGCCCTTACCGCCCGCCCCCGACTGCTTGGAGGCGCCGTGCTTCTCGTCGTACGGGATGGTGTACCGGCCGGACGCGGTGGGCGGGGTGGGGATCACCACACGCTCGTAGCCCGGCGCCATGCCTCCGGCCTTGGTCTTGCCTGCGTCCTGCTCGTGCCACTTCTCCATCCGCTCCCGTCCGCTGGAGCCCTTCTCCTCCAGGTACGTGACCTTGTGGCCGAGCAGCGCGGCGGCTTCCAGGTTTCCGGAACGGGTCCCCAGGTGGTTCATGTCGTAGTGGCGGTCCAGGAAGTCGTACAGCCTCAACTGCCCGGTCCTGAGGTTCTCCGTCCAGACCGAGGGGTCCGATCCACCGTCCTTCCAGAAGCCGGTGACGTGGTGGATGGTGTCGATCCCGAGCTCCTCGCGCATCTCCGCGACCAGCTCGTTCCACTTGTTCTGCCGAGAAGGATGGGGGTCACCGGTGATGAGCACCATGCCCTGCTCACGGGCGACCTCCCGCAGGATCTGCCGCACGCCCTGGAAGCTCGTGTCGTGCTCCATCCGGCCACCCAGGTCGGCCCACTGCGTGGCCTTGCCGGTGAAACGGGACCACAGCACCAAGACCTTCGAACCCCGGGCAGGCAGCGTGATCCCACGGCCCGTCAGCCAGTCGGCGATCCGCTGATCGTGCGCAGGAGTCATCTTCCAGGCGTCGCGGACGGTCTGGCGCAGTTCGTCCGAGAACACCTTGGCGACCTTGTCAGTACCGAACGTGACGCTCTTGACCGCCGCCTCCTGGTCCTGCTCGGAAAGCACCTCCCAGTCCTCGGCCACGATGCGGCGGGCCTCCGCGTCCATCACCTCGTAGAGGCGGCCCGTCTCCATGGTCGGCACCTCCACGGTGTGGATGCGATCCCCGTCGATCCCGATGGAACGGTAGAAGGCCTCGATCTCCTGGGACTTGTCCTTGGGATTGACGGCATGACCCTCCGCCGTCCGCGGCCCCCGCGCGATCAGAACATGCAGATTCGGGTCGTTCAGCAGCGCGACCGAGATCCCGAACTGGTCACCGGACGAATAGCCCGGCTGCTTGATGAGCCGCTTGTGCTCCGCCGGCAGGTTGTCCTCATGGATGTTCGCCCTCGGCGCGACGTCGAGCGGGCCACCCTCGTGCGAGCCGATCCCGAGCGGAGCCGACACCGGGTCCACCCAGACATGCTCACGGTCATGCACCGCCGCCAACGACCAGGCCTCGTCCCAGGTCCGGCCATGCGTAGCAGCCGGGTCCAGGTGCCCCACCACCGACGAGATCAGCTGCAAGTGCCGCTCACGCAGACCACCCTGCCGCAACCCCTCCGGCGCCGGGGCCCGGTGGTCACCCAGCAGACTGCCCTCGACCGCCGGACGGTGCGGCAGACCCGAAGCCCGGTACTCGTCCCGCAGACCGATCTGGTGGCCCAACTCGTGCGCGTAGTCGATCGGATCGGCGTCCAGCCACCAGGACCTCTGATCCATCTCCCGGCCCCGCGAAACCAGGTCCACCGTCAGATGCGCCCGCTCACCCGGCCTGGCCGGCAACACCGTGACATGCATCCGGTCACCATTGGCCAACCGGTAACCGGGCGCATTGAGATACTCCTCCACACCCCGAACGACCTTGTCCCACACCAGAGCCGTGTTGTGCCCCCGACCACCCTCGACGAAATCGATCCGCACCGTCAGATCCGTCACCGGACCCTCATGATCGAACCGACGCGCCTCGAACGACGACTGCACCACGAAACGCGGCGTCCGATCCACCACCATCCGCGGCGCCGACACCGGCGACTCCACAGACTCATGCACGACCACCGTCTCGTCGGAGGTGTGGACGACCGCCTCGCCGTCGGGCCGGGGCCGCAGCGTGAGGTCGGACGGGGCATCGGTGTGCGACGGTGCGGGCTGCTCCTCGGGCCGGGTGGTGGCGCCGGTCAGCGCCGTCTCGATGGACTCGGGGAGGTCGTCCTGCCGAGGGCGTTCGTGCGAATCCGTCTCGTGCGAATCCGTCTCGCGCAAATCCGTGTGGTGGCCCGCCCCCTCCGGGGTTTCGGTCCGGGGGGTGGTCCGGATCAGCGCGAACTGCTCCTCGGCGGCCGCGGCCTCCTCCTCCCGGCGGCGGGCGAAGGCGTCCTCGTGGCCGCGTTGGTGGGCGCGCCAGCCGGCCGCGTCCAGGTGGGCGAGCTTCCACAGTTCGCGGTACCGCGCGAAGAACTCGTCGCCGTACTCGCGCTTGAGGAAGGCGATCACGTCGTCGGTGAGGACGTGCGGCGCCGCCCGGTCCTCGAAGCCCGCCGCGGCGTCGCGCAGGGCGGGCGCGGCCTCGGCCTCGAAGGCGGCGTGCTCGACCAGCTCCTCGGTGAGCTCCCGGTGCCGTGCGTCCCACTCCTCCTGGCGGACCTTCAGGTCCTCGGGCTTGCCGAACACCTGGTCGAAGGCGGAGGTGATCCGGTCCCGGTGGCCCTCCTTCAGGCGGCCGATGCCGTGCCCGGTGAGGCCGCCGTGCTCCTGGGCGGCCTTCTCGGCGGCCTCCTCGGCGGCGCGGCGGGCCCCGAGGCGGGCGGCCTGGTGGGTGAGCCGGTCGTGCACGGCACCGGTGCCGGTGAGCTCGTCGAGTTCCCGGCCGAGCGCCTCGGTGTCCTTGGTGCCTCGGTTGAGGTGGTCGGCGACCAGTCGGTCGGCGGCCTTGGCCAGTTCGCGGGTGACGGTGCCACGGGCCTGCTGGACGTCGTGCTCGGTGACACCGAAGGCGGCGGCCCGGTCCTTGCGTTCGGCGCCGGCGTCCGTGTTCCAGGATTCGGTCGCCTTCTCCGCCTCCGTGGCGGCGCGCCGGATCACCGCCTCGCGGACCGCCTGGACGGCGAACTCGTGCGGCAGGCCCTGGGCGCGGCCGGCCAGCGCCAGGCCGAAGAGGTCCACGGCCTGGGTGCGCTCGCGGCGCGGTCCGGCGGCCGTGTCGACGGGGCCGGCGACCTCCTCGAAGTCGGTGCCGAGGCGGTCCCGCAGCTGTTCCCTGATCAGGGTCACGCTGTCGGGTGACAGCTCGGGGCGCTCCGTCACCCCGGCGGCGGCCAGCAGCTCCCGGTCGGCCGGGGAGAGGCGGTCGTACCAGTCGGCGGTGGCCCGCTCGACCAGGTGCTCCGCCTGGGCGAGCGCGGTCTCGTGGTCGGCGCGGAAGTCGAGTTCACCGCGCAGGTGCTCGGTGAGCCGGTTCAGGGCGTGCTGGGCCTGCGCGTTGCCCACCCCGGTGAGGTCCTCCGGGCGGGCGTAGATCCGGGCCACCTCGGCCTCGGCCCGGGCGCTGAAGCCGCCCCGCGCCTCGCTGCGGATCAGGTCCCGGATCACCGCCGGGAGGTCGGCGTGCGAAACGGTGGCGGTGCCGTCGCCGAGGGCGCTCGGCGGGGCGCTCCACTCGGTCACCGTCCGGTCGAAGCGCTCCATCGCCACCCGGACGGCCGCCTCGCGGACCGCGGCGAGGTGGGTGATGCCGTCCAGGCCCGCGAGGATCTGCTCGCGGTCCTGCGGCCGGGCCGTCAGCTCCTGGTACATCAGGTCCTTGGCGCGCTTCCACACCGCCGTGGGCAGGCCCGGCGGCGCGTCGTCGGGGAAGCGAACGGGCCCGTCGGTGAAGGCCTCGCGGAGCAGTTCCTCGGCCTGCGCGTCATGGACGTGGCCGCTGCCGTCCGGGTCCTGGCGGAGCTTGTCGGCCGCCTCGGCGAGCTTGGCGTCGTAGGCGTCCTGGAGGTCGCGCTGGGCCTGGCGCCACTGCTCCCCGCGCCGGCCGTCCTCGTCGGCGCGGACGTGTTCGGGCGCGTCGGTGTAGTGGTAGGCCGGTGGCGGTTCCTGGCCTGGCGCCGATCGTTCGTGCTCCTGCGCGGATTTCGCCGCGTCGCCGAAGACCGAGGCCTCCGCCATGTCCGTGTGCTTGGAGCCCGACGTGTAGTGCTCCGGCAGCGGCGAGGGGTACGAGCGCACCAGCGGCTCGCCGGCCTCGATGCGCGCCTTCCCCTCCTCGGAGGCGGGGTTGACGTATTCGTACCAGTTCCCGCCGCTCTCGACGACCGGCCGGCCGTCCGCGCCGAAGCCGACCTTCGCGGCGACCACGACGTGGCCCGTACCGGGGCCCTCCTTCATCGCGGTCGGGGAGTCGAACCCCGGCACCACCCAGACCGGGCCGTCGGCCGCCACCGCCTTGACGTCGGCGAGCTTCGGGTCCGCCCAGATGTGCTCCATCACCTCCTGGACGTAACGGGCGTTGAGCGGCCCGTTCAGGTCGCAGGCGACGAACTCGATCGTGCGCCGGTCCCCGCCGAGGTGCCCGGTCTGGGCGAGCCCGCGCACGATGGAGGCCAGCTTCTCCACCGACAGCTCGCGGCCGTTGTGCATCGGCATCCCGTGCTCGTTGGTGTGGATCACCAGGGCGAAGCGGGACGGGTCGAGGGGCAGGCGCTCCAGGGCCTTCAACGTCTCCTGGGACGGCCTGTCACCGAGCACCCAGCCGGGCTGCCGCTCCGGGCCGGCGGACGGCAGGTGGTGGCCGTGGTCCTTCGGGGCGCTGGACTCGTCGACCTCCAGGTACTGCAGTTCCTCGTTGTGGGCGTGGGTGTTCTGGTTCTCGTGGGTGTTCTGGTTCTCGTGGGCGCTCTGGTTCTCGTGGGTGTTCTGCTGTTCGGGGGTCTTCTGGTTCTCGTGGGAGTTCTGGCTCCCCCGGGGGTTCTGCTGCTCGGGGGTCTTCGGGTTCTCCCGGGTGTTCTCGTTCCCCCGGGGGTTCTCGTTGTCGCGGGTGTTCTCGTTCCCCCGGGGGTTCTGCTGCTCCCGGGGGTTCGGCTGCTCGTGCCCGCCGGTCACCGGGACGTGGGCGGGGGCGGGGGCAGGGACGTTGGATTCGGACGTCGTGGCGGGCGCGGGCACCGTCTCGTGCGCCGGAGGTTGCTGCGTCGACTTCTGCCCCTGCTCGTGCGAGCCGCCGCCGGACGTAGGCACCTTGGCCGGCGGCTCGGGCTTGTTCGACGTCTCCCCGGGGGCCTTGGCCTCCGTCTTGACCGGAGCGTCCTTGGTCTGCCGCTCCCCCGTCGTGGACGACTGCGACCTGGAGCCCTCGGAGCTGGTGTGGAAGTCCTTCGGCTGGGTGGCGTGCTCGAAGTTCCCCTCCGCCGCCAGCCGGGCCTCGCGGGCCTTCGGCCCCTCCGGCCGGGGGATCAGCAGCGAGGTCGGGTGCCCCATCAGGGTGGACGCGATGGCCAGCAGGGTGCGCGGGTGACCCAGGCCGTAGTACTTGCCGTCGCTGGTCATCGAGGACTCCGCGTCCCACGCGCGGATCTTGTCCTGGAACCGCAGTCGCGCCGGGCCGGTGAGGGTGTGCCCGGCGTGGCCGATCGCACCCATGGCGACGCCCGCGAAGAAGGTCTCGGCGGTGACCGAGAACGAGCCGTCGCCGAAGATCGAGTTGTAGGTGCCCTCGGTCAGGATGTTCTGGACGCCGCCCTTGAGGTAGCCGCCGATGCCCTCGCCGAACTTGTAGAGCATCTGCAGTGCGGTCTGCGGCCGCAGACCGTCCATCAGGTGGAGCGTCCGGTCCGCGAGGTCCTTGACGGCCTGGTGCTCGCCGCCCTTGCCTGCGTCCTTGACCGCCGCGTCCAGGAGCTTGCGGACGGTCCCGAGGTCCACGGCGTAGCGGGCGCCGCTGCCGGCGATCGTCTCGGCGACCTTCCGCCCGGCCTCGTTCGCCAGGTCCTTGGAGATGCCCAGGCTCCCGAGCTGCTCCTCGAAGGACTTGCCCATCTCCTGGGTGAACTTCTCGACGTTGGACAGCTTCTTCTCGGCGGCCTTGACCGCGTCCTCCGCCGCGTCCTTGGCCCCGGCCTTGGCCGCGCCCTCCGCCGCATCCTTGGCCCCGGCCTTGGCCCCGGCCTTCGCCGCGCCCTCCGCCGCATCCTTGGCCCCGGCCTTCGCCCCAGCCTTCGCCGCACCCTCCGCCGCATCCTTCGCCCCAGCCTTCGCCGCACCCTCCGCCGCATCCTTGGCCCCGGCCTTCGCCCCGGCCTTCGCCGCACCCTCCGCCGCGCCCTTGGCCGTGGTCTTCGTCGCCCCCTCGACCGCGTCCTTGGCCGTGGTCTTGGCCGCGCCCTTGAGGCCGTCCTTCACCCCGGTCTTGCCGAGGCCCGCCAGCCCGCCCTCGCCGGTCTTCTTGAGGGTGTTGAGCCCCGCATTCTCCAGCGAGCGGCCCGCGCCCTTGGCGAGGTCGGCCGCGGTCTTCAGCTCGGCGCCGGCCAGGTTCTTGAGGTTGTTCTGCAACTCCTTGCCGATGCCGCCGCCGAACACCTTCCCGAAGAGCTTGCCGAAGCCGAAGGTGAGCAGTTCCAGCGGGCCGGTGAGCAGGCCGTTGATCGCGCCGAACTCGATCGCCTGGAGGAAGGAGTCCTTCTCCCAGTGGTCCTTGTGGCCCTGGCCGATCTGGATGCCCTGGATGATCCCGTCCATGATCATGGAGGTGGTGATGTTCAGGAACTCGTGCAGGGCGATCTGCTTGAACAGCCAGATGAAGACCTGCTTGACCAGTTCCCTGGTCGCCACCTCGGCGGCGAAGATGGTGGCGAGCGAAGCCCCGAAGGTGAGCGGGATGTTGGCGATGGCCCAGGCGATCTGCGCGGCCAGCTGGACCAGCTGGGCGATGATCATCCACTTGGCGTACTCGACCTGGTTGGCGGTCTTGTGGGCGTAGTCGCCGAGTTCCTTCGCCGAGTCCCCGGAGGCCGTCACGTAGTCGGTGCCGCCGTCGGCGCCGATCAGCTGCCCCATCTGCTGGACGAACCGGTCGGCCGCCTCGCCCTCGAACTCATCCTTGACGTAGTTCACCAACTCCAGCAGGTAGGAGCGGAGTTCGGGGACCTTCTTGTAGATCTCCAGGTAGTCGTCACCGGCCGTGCGCAGCCGGTCCTCGTTGGCCTCGGGCCACTTCATGCCGGTCACGAACCCGAACAGCTTGGCCAGGGCCGGGGGAAGCATGATCGACACGGGGGCGTACTCCTGGCGTTCGTCGGGGGTCGGGCGAAGCGGGCCGGCACAAGGGACTGACGGATCGTCAGTTCTGGTTCTTGGCTTCCTCGTCGGCGTTCTTCAGCATCTCGGAGGTCTTCTGACCCTTGGTTCCGGCGCCCTCGACCTGGTCGCGCACCTTCTTGAACAGGTCGTCGAGATCGGCGGTCGGCCCGTCCACGTTCTTGTGGTACTCCTTGCCGATGTCGTCGTTGCCCGCCGAACTCTTGTTGAACTCGTTGATCTCGTCGGTCCACCGGCGAACTTCCTCGATGGTGTCCGAGAGCGGGCCGAACTTGGCGAACTTGTCCTTGAGGTCCGCCATCGCGGTCAGCTGAGGCTTAGCCACGGAACTCCTCCTGCCGGTCGCGCTTGCGGCGGTCCGCCGCGGCGGCCTCGTCGGCGTAGCCGGGCCGCATCTCCCGCAGCGGCGCGAAGAGGTCGTCGAGTTCGGTCCCGCCCGTCATCGAGGCCCGCAGGGCCTCACCCAGGCCGCTGAACGCGCCCATGGTCTCCGCGACCCGCTCGCCGATGTCGGCCCGCGCGGTGTTCAGCACGTCGGCCAGGACCTGACCCAGCTGGGCCGGCGCCATCGACCGGTACGCGGTGGTGTGGAAGACCAGGGACACCACCTGCCCCTGCGCCCCGACCGTCGCGGTGACCATCCGGTCCTTGGACGTCACCGAGGCGGTGGCCGCCTGCAACTCCTTGGCGGCCACCGCCATCTTGGCCTGCTGCTCCTCCAGAGCAGCCATGGCCTGTTCGATCTGCTCGGCGTACGACAACGCCATCACCCGCACTTCCGTCTCGTCCCGAATCCCGATGACGCGTCCCGGGCCTACGGGGGTGAGGCCCGGGACGCGCCGGCTCGTGGGGTCGTACGGTTCTCTCTACGGATGGGCGGGGTCCTGCGGTTCGACCGCCGACGCGAATCGCCCGCTCAGCGGCCGATGACGCCCGTCACGGCGCCCGAGTCGGTACCCCAGACCTCCTCGTCCTCGGCCAGCCAGGTGGTGCGCTGCCGTTCCTTCTCCCCCTGACCGCCCGCGCCCGCGCCGGCACCGGCGCCCATCGGCGGCATCATGGGGCCGCCGCCACCGGTGGTGGAGACCCCCCGGCCCATCAGCTGGGCCTCCTCGCCGGCCAGCCCGGCCGCTGACGCCCGCTCGGCGGCCATGGTGCGGGAGGCCATGGCCTCCTCGGCGGCCGTCGCCCCCTTGTCGATGCCCAGGGCGGAGGCCAGGCGGTCGCTGACGCCAACGCGCGGCGGCCCCTGAGCGGCGATCCCGCCCATGGTCTTGGGGCCGGAGCCCTGGCCACTGAAGGGCTCGCCGAACAGGTCGGTGCCGCTCTTGAGGGAGCTCGAACCGCCGGAACCGCCGAAGGAGATTCCGCCGCCGCCGAGCGAGCTCGGCAGGCCGGTCCAGCTGCTGCCACTGCCGCCGCTGCCGCCTCCCCCGCCGACGACGAGCCCGCCGCCCCGCCCGGAGAGCGCGTGCTCCTCGTCGGACAGCAGCTGCTCGAACTGCGAGACGGGCCGACCGCTCGCGGTGCGGACGGTGCCGTCCGCGTCGATCTTGTCGTCCTTGCGGAGCACCACCGGGTTGCCGTTGGAGTCCTTCAGCAGGTTGCCCTCGGGGGTGGTGACGGTGCCGTCGTCGTTGATCTTCGACCCCGGCGGCACCTTGAACGCCGTGTTGGAGGTCGATCCGCCCCCCGAACTGCCCGATCCGCCCGATCCGCCCGATCCCGTGGTCGGCTGGCCCACCACGGTGCCCACCGGCACGTGCCGGGGCTTGCCGTCCTTGTCGAGGAGCGGCTTGCCGTCGGGGCCGATGAGTTCGCCCTTGTCGTTGACCTTCGTCCCCGGCGGGACGTACATCGGCTTGCCGTCCTTGTCGAGGAGCGGCTTGCCGTCCTTGTCGAGCAGCGGCGCCTGGCCGTTGCCGCCGCCGATCCCCCCGATGCCACCGATTCCGCCGATGCCTCCGGTCCCGGTGCCGCCGCCCTTGCCGCCGGTGCCGCCGCCTCCGCCGCCGATCCCGCCGGGCTTCGGCGGCGGGGGGCCAGTGTCGATCTTCGGCGGCGGCGGACCGCCGATGCCGCCGTCCTTCGGACCGTTCTTGTCGTCCTTCGGGCCGTCAGGGCCGCCGGGCCCCTTGTCGGGGCTGTCCTTCGGGGGGTCCACCTTGTCCGGGGCCAGGTCCATGTTCGGGGCCGCGAACGACATCAGGACCTTGGACGCGGCCTCGTAGGCGGCGGCGAGGGCGGTCCCGGCGTCGGTGGCCGCCTTGTCGAGCGTCTTGACCACCTCGTCCGTCCACTGCTTGGTCGCCGCGTTGTTCAGGACCGTGGCGAAGGCGGCGACCGATGCGGTTCCGGTGGAACCGCTCGTCATGCTCGTGGTGCCGCCGCTGACCGTGGCCTCGTACGAGGACTCGTTGTTGAACGTCGTCGGGTAGCGGACCGCCGTCAGCTTCTGGACTTCCTGCGTGAACGCGTAGTGGATGCACAGGTCCGGCCAGGCGTACGTGGCGTGCTTGTCCGGGTCGTCGTTCTTCTTGTACGCCCACGAGCCCGTGGGGTCCGTCAAGGCGCTGTACCCGCGCCAGGGGTTGTACCCGTTGTTGTACATGTCCTGCTGGACCTTGACCAGCGCATCGCCGGCCGCCTTCAGCTTGTCGGCGATGCTGCTGCCCGCGGCCGGCGCGGGGGCGTCGTCCTTGAACGCGTCGAGGTCTCCGCTGAGTCGGTAGTGCAGCGTCTTGAACTCGTTCTGCAGCCCGACCAGGACCTCCTTGAACCGGCCGGCCGCACTGCCCTGGAAGTCGCTGCCCGCGCCGTCCACGGACTCGGCCCACTGGTGGATCTTCGCCCGGTTGTCCGCGAAGAACGCGTCCACCAGGGCGAGGATCCGCGCCGCCTCGGTCAGCGTCTTGTAGTTCGTGTTGTCGTTCCCCGGCCCCCCCTGGAAGATGGCTCCGCCCAGGATCTCTCCGGGATCGGTGTGGAACCGGTGCAGCACGCTCCCCGACGTGCCGGAGGGCGTGTCGTCGAAGAAGTGCCAGTTGTAGGTCACACCCAGGATCGTGGTGTACGGGGTAGTGGCGTTGCCGTCACCGTAATCCCACTCCGCCCACATGTCGTAGCCGGCGTTGTTGGACAGGCCACCCTGCTTCTTGCGCAGGTTGTTGTTGTACCGGGAGTCCGTCACCAGCTCCTGCCCGGTGATCCACGGCTGCCCCGTGACGTCCGTCCGTTTCACGATGGCGCTGTGGTCCGACCCCGCGAACGCCTCCAGCATCTGTTCCCAGGTGTACGTGACCTTGGGCGGCTCGTCCGCCATGGTTTCCTCCGAACGCGGTGACACGGGTCAGGACAGCGGTGTGCCGTCGGATCGGGCGGCCCCACAACCGCCCGATCCGACGACGGGCCCTCACTTGGGCGGGGTGGGAGGTCCGGTGACTCCGCCGAGCACGTCCTTGAGGACGTCCATCATCTGGGCCTCCGACAGGGCTTCGCCGTCACCGAGGTGCAGCTTCTCCCGCGCCTTGATCAGGTCGAGCACGATCTTGTCGACGTCGCCCCGGATGGCCTCGATCGATTCGCCCACACTCTTGGAGAAGGCCTCGAAGTTGGTCTTCAGGGCCTTCGTCGCGGGGAACGATTCCCGGCCGGGCTTCAGCGCCGGCACCTCGGTCCAGGACGTCTTCTGGCCGTTGACGTCCTGTTCGAAGGTGTTCAGATCCTTCACGAAGGTCTCCAGACCTTCGACCGTCACCTTGATCGTCGTTTCACCCATGGTCGCGCGCCCCCGCCCGGACTAGAACTGCTTGCCGGCGTTGTAGTCCGATTCCGTCATGATGTCGTGCATCTTGGTGAGCGTGTTCGCCGCGGCCTCGATGTCCTTGTCCATCTGCGACTCGTTGGCCGCGACGACCCGGGAGAGCTCCTCGAAGGCGGTGGCGGCGACACCCTGGAAGTGCCCGCCGTCGATCACGCCCCTCAGCTTGCCCATGAGTTCTTCCAGGTTGCTGTGCATCAGGTTGCCGGCCTGCCGGAGCTCGGCCGCCGACTGCTCGACCGTCTCGTGGTGGAGCTGGATGTTTCCGAAGTCCATCGGTTCGCTTTCCCTAGTCTTCCTGCTCTTCCGACGCGTCCTCAGGCGCCCTGGAGCCCGTTGTAGATGCCGTCCGCAGCGTGCGCCCGGGCATCGTTCTCGGCCTGGGTGAGGATCTGGTTGGCGCCCTGGGTGGACTGGACGAAGTTCTCGAAGGCACCGATGACCTTCTGGTAGCGCTGCATCCAGTCATCGACCTTCGACTGGAACATGCTGCTCGCGCCGGAGATGTAGCCGGCGGCGAGCTCCTCCTTGATCCGCTCGACCGTGCGGCCGGCGGTCACCATGTTCTCGATCTGCTGCTCCAGGCTCGAAAGAACCTGGCGGATCGCCTCGTCTTCCTTCGTCAACATGGACGGTGTGCCCACGGCATGCTCCCTTCCCTGCACGAGCGGGGGCGCGACTGCGACCCCGCACACGTTCCTGACCGACTCAACGGGCTCGCGAGACCGGGTGGTTCAGCTGCACGGGGCCGAACCGGGCGCGGCGGCCGCGGCGGCGGCCGTCGAGGCGGCCGTCGGCGTGGCGGCGGCCCCGTCGGCCACCGCCGCCGGGTCCAGGAGCGGCCCGGTGGGGAGCAGCCCGACCACCGGGGCGGGCACCGAAACCGGCGTGGCACCCCCGTAGCCGAGCTGTTTGGCGACGGCCGCCGAGGGCAGCGGATACCGCACCCCCGCCTCGGTGACCAGGTACTCGGTGCTGCCCGTGCCCGCGCCGGAGACCACCTTGACCAGGGCCCCGCGCCCGGGCCGGACGGAGATCCGGTCGGCCACCGCGCAGCCGCTGCCCACCGCACCCGCCGGAGCGGTCGGCGGGCGGCCGGTGTCCGCCCCGGCCGCGTCCAGGAGGGTGATCGCGGTGACCGGGGAGCCGGCGCCGGTGTGCAGGTCGGCGCAGACCCCCTCGCCGTGCAGCGGGGTGACCAGGGTCGGCGGCGTCTCGGGCAGTCCCGTGGCCGGAGCCCCGCCCGGCGCGGTGTGGGCGGCCAGGTCGACCGGGCCGATCAGCGCGGGCGCCGGGGCGTTGTTCGCGTACGCCTCCTTCTGGGTGCGCGGATCGCCGCGCAGCAGCTCGTACAGGGTCGTGGTGAGCGGGACCAGGCCGTCCTTGGTGAGCAGGTAGTGCGCACCGCCGGCGACGTCGAAGAGCTGGCCGATGCGGGTCGGCTTCCCGGCCAGCACCGGGCCGTCGCCGCCGCGCCCGGGGACGGCGGGGGAGGCGAGATCCGGTCCGGCGGGCAGCGCGTTCAGCACCCCGGCCGGGACGGGGAAGGGCGTCGCCCCGCCGTAGCCGAGCGCCTGCAGGGCCTGGTTGGCGGTGTCGACGCGCAGTCGCTGGCCCTGCCAGAGCAGGTGCACCGTCCCGTCCGGAAGGGACACCAGCACGGCCTGACTCGGGGTCAGCACCTTGCCCTCCTTGACCGGGTCCATCAGCAGGCCCAGCCGGGGTGCGGGGGCGCCGGTCGGGCCGGGCTGGACGGTCCCGCACACCAGCCAGGTGCCGCCCGCGAGTTCGGCGGCCGGCGGCAGCCCGTCGGGGGCGCCGACGATCCCGACCGGAGCGCCGCGCGGCACGTCCGCGAGCGACGCCCGGCCGACCTGGGCGACCGCCATCTGGTCGCCGGCCACCAGCCGGGCGCTGGTGTCGTTCAGCACCGGGTGCAGCTGCCCGCCCACGAACAGGTAGCGGGCGCCCGTCTCCTCCACCACCACGAGCGTGCCGGGCTTGGTCCAGCCGGCGTCGCCGCCGGGCTTGATGACCCCGTACACCACGACCCCGAGCCCGATCAGGACGGCCACGGCCAGTCCGGTCGTGGTGCCCCGGGTGGTCCGCCCGGTGGGGGTGTCCGGCGCGTCGGGCTCGGCCCGCAGCATGCCGGAGGCCAGCCTGCTCATCACGAACAGGTGCGCCTGCACCTGGTCGCGTCGGGACTGCATCCAGTTCCTCCCCGGTGTCCGGGCGCGCCGCTTCCGCGCCCCCACCCCGGTGCTACGGCTCGGAGGGGCGCGGGAGTTCACCGGGCCTCGTCGACCGCGGTTCTCCGTGGCTCGGCGTCAAGTCAAGTTGTCTGTACAGCTCCGGGCCCCTTGGCGGCCATCGGATCGTCATCGAACTCCCCGGCCCCGGTCACCTCGGTCGCTTAGAAACATGACTGGTCCGGGTCGAACCGATGGTCCGGCGCCCGTCAGCAAGGAGCCCCACCCGATGAGTCCGATGCCCGAACTGTCGCGCCGCAGCCTGCTCGGCGGCGCGGCGGCGGCCGCCGTGCTGTCCGCCCTCCCGATCAGCGTCCAGGAGGCGCTCGCCGCGCCGGCCAAGCCCGGACGGCTGGCGGACATCCAGCACGTCGTGGTGCTGATGCAGGAGAACCGCGCGTTCGACCACTACTTCGGCACCCTGGCGGGCGTCCGCGGCTTCGGCGACCGGACGGCGGTGCGCGGGATCAACGGGCGCTCGGTGTTCCACCAGCCCGACCCGGGCCGCAAGGAGGGCCACCTGCTGCCCTTCCCGATGAACGCCGCGCACACCAGCGCCTACCAGCAGGGCGCGCCCGCCTTCGGCTTCGTGGACTCCATGAAGGCCTGGAACGACGGCCTCGCCGACGGCTCGGTCACCCGCCGCTCCGGCGGCTGGCTCGGCCAGGGCTACTACGAGAGCGCCGACATGCCCTTCTACCACGCGCTCGCCTCGGTGTTCACCACCTGCGACGCCTACTACGCGTCCGTCCAGTGCAACACCAACACCAACCGCGACCACCTGATGACCGGGACCAGCGGCGGCACCGTACGGGACACCCCGGTGACCGACAACACCGAGATCCCCGGCGGCTACGAGTGGACCACCTACGCCGAGCGCCTGGAGCGGGCCGGCGTCAGCTGGAAGACCTACCAGGCGCTGGACAACTTCGACGACAACGCGCTCGCCTGGTTCGCCCCCTTCGTCAAGGCCAAGCCCGGCGAGCCGCTGTACGAGCGCGGCATGCGGGCCGTCGGCGACCCGGCGAAGAAGAACGACCCGTTCGCGATGGGCGACGCCCTGGTCGACGCCTTCGCCGCCGACGTCCAGGCCGACCGGCTGCCGCAGGTGTCCTGGATCGTCGCCCCGGCCGCGCTCTCCGAGCACGCCAACTACGCGCCGCCGAACGGCGAGCACCTCACCGCCAGGCTGCTGGCCGCCCTGGCGGCGAAGCCCGAGGTGTGGCAGAAGACCGTCTTCATCCTCAACTACGACGAGCACGGCGGCTTCTTCGACCACCAACTGCCGCCCGTCCCGCCGCTGGCCACCGGGCGCGGCAAGTCGACCGTGCCGGTGGACGGCGAGGTCGTCGTCCGCGTCAGCAAGGGCTCCGCCACCTACCACCGGGTCGTCGGTCAGGACGGCAAGTACCGGGTCAAGGCCGCGGACGGCTCGCTCACCTGGTCCGACACCCTGCCGGCCGGCGAGACCCTGGTCTCCGGCCCGTACCCGATGGGCCTGGGCGTGCGGGTGCCGATGGTCGTGGTCTCGCCGTGGACCCGCGGCGGGGTCGTCGACTCCACCGTCTACGACCACACCTCGGTGCTGCGCTTCCTGGAACAGCGCTTCGGCGTCCAGGAGCCCAACATCAGCCCGTGGCGGCGCACCGTCTGCGGCGACCTCACCAACGTCTTCGACTTCTCCGGCCGCAACCCGGCCTGGCCGCAGCTGCCCGACACCAGCGGCAACCGGCAGAAGGTGGTCGACACCGGCAAGCTCCCCGCCCCCACCGTGCCCAGCCCGCAGGCCTTCCCGCAGCAGCAGCGCGGCACCCGCTCGGCCCGCCCGGCGCCCTACGACCTGCTGGTCAAGCCCCGGCTGAAGGGCGGCGAGCTCACCCTCGACCTGGTCAACCAGGGCCGCCAGGGCGCGGTGTTCGCCGTCTACCCGGCACCGGGCGGCGCGCCCCGGCACTACACCGTCGGCGCGAAGAGCCGGCTCTCCGACGTCTGGACGGTCGGCCCGGAGGGCTACGACCTGCGCGTCCACGGCCCCAACGGCGCGCTGTGGCACCTGCGCGGCGATGCCGCCGCCACGTACGAGGTGTCGCTGTCGGAGGAGCGCGACGGCAAGGTCCTCGAAGTCGACGTGATCAACCGCTCGCGCACCGCCCAGACCTTCCTGGTCGGCGACCTCGCCTACGGCGACGGGCTGCGCGAGGTGCGGGTCGCGGCCGGCGACGACCGGACCGTCAACCTCGCGGTCCGGCCCGAGGGCTGGTACGACGTCGCGGTGGCCGTCCGCGGGGACCTCACGTTCCGCCGCCGGATCGCCGGCCGCTTCCCCTGGGACGACCGGACGGTCACCGACCCGGCCCTGGGCCTGGCCGACCCGCTCGCCGTGGACGTCGCCCTCGGGGCCGCCTCCAGCACCATCGACGAACCCGTCCTGCTGCCCGGCCGCCCGGCCCGGGTCTCGGCCGTGCTCACCGCCACCGCCGCGCTCACCGCCGTCGAGGCGCAGCCGGTCGTCCCGCCGGGCTGGACGGTCACCGCCGTCACCGCGCCGCCCGCCGCACTCGCCGCCGGCGCCACCGCCACCGCCGTCTGGGAGGTCACCCCGCCCGCCCAGCTGCCGGACGGCGCCACCCACCGGATCCTGGTCACCGCCCGGGCGCTGGCCGGCGACCGCTTCGCGATCGCCGACGGCGAACTCGCGGCCCGCCCCGCCCCCGTGATGGCCGGCCACCTGCTGGGCGAGGACTTCGAGTCGCTGGCCGGCGCGCTCCAGCCGCAGGACGGCGTGCTCGGCTGGACGGCTCAGGCGCCGCAGGGCTGGTCGGTGGTCAACGCCCCCGGCATGCCGCAGGGCACCGTCCGTCTCCAGGGCTGGACCTTCCACACCAAGCGGGAGTGGTCCACCCCGGCCGGGCAGGACCGCGGCAACTTCACCCGCGGTCTGGGCGTCCTCGCCGTCGCCGACCCGGACGACTGGGACGACACCGGCTCCCCCTCCCGCAAGGGCGTCTTCGACTCCACGCTCGTCTCCCCCGCCGTCCGCCTCCCGGCCGGCGCCGACACCCTGTACCTGGCCTTCGACTCGCACTACCGGCAGGAGGCCCCGCAGAAGGCGTCCGTCACCGCCGTGTTCGACAACGGCACGGAGACCCGCCTGGTGTTCTACAGCGCCGACGCCACCGGCAACGACAACGCCGGCAAGGACGTCCAGAACGCCCTCGTCACCCGCCGCCTCGCCGTCCCGGCGGGGGCGCAGGCGGTGACGCTGAAGTTCCGGATGTACGACGCGGGCAACAACTGGTACTGGGCGGTCGACCACATCCGCCTGGACAGCCGGCCGATCACGGGCTGACCGTCCGGGAACGGCCCGAGCGGCCGTGCTGCGCCGCCCCGGCTTCCGGGCTCGGCGCGGCCCGGCCGATCGGTCAGGTCTGGTCGCTCGGTCAGGCCGGGCCCGAGGAGCCGCCGGAGGCCCCGGCGGCCCCGGGCTGCTGTTGGGTCGAGCAGTGGATGCCGCCACCGCCGGCCGCGATGGCGTTGATGCTCACCGGGACGATCTCGCGGCCGGGGTGGAGGTCGGCCAGCACGCCCGCCGCCCGGTCGTCGGAGGCCTTGTCCCCGAACTGGGGCATGATCACGGCCCCGTTGACGACGTAGTAGTTGAGGTAGGTGGCCAGGAAGTCCTTGCCCCGGTCCGGCTGCCCGGTGAGGTCGGGTTCGGCGAGTTCCACGATCCGCGGCTTGCGGCCCTTGGCGTCGGTGGTGGAGCCGAGCACCTGCAAGGCCTGGTCGGAGGCGCGGGACCAGATGTCCGGCGGCGTGTCGGGGCCGGGGCGGTGGATGACGACCACGCCCGGCTCCGCGAACCGGGCCAGGGCGTCGATGTGGCAGTCGGTGATGTCCTGCCCGGCCACGCCGGCGAACCAGATGACCTTCTGGACGCCGAACAGGTCCTTCAGGGCCCCCTCGATCTGGTCGCGGCTCGTGCCCGGGTTGCGGTTCGAGTTGACCCACGAGCTCTCGGTGGCCATCAGGGTGCCCTCGCCGTCGACCTCGATCGCGCCGCCCTCGCCGGTGATCGGCGCCTGGATGCGCCGGATCCCGTAGTGGTCGAGGAGGTTCCGGGCGACCTTGGCGTCGTTGTCGTGGGTCTGCTTGCCGCCCCAGCCGTTGAAGTTGAGGTCGACGCCGGCCAGCCCTGCCGGGCCGGTGACGAAGGTCGGGCCGGTGTCGCGGGCCCACAGGTCGTCCACCGCCAGGTCGAGGACCTCGACGCTGGAGCCGCACAGCTGCCGGGCCGCGGCGCTCTGGTCCGGTCGGGCCATCAGCACCACCGGTTCGAACCGGGCGACGGCCTGCGCGACGTGCGCGATGTCCTGGCGGACGGCGGGCAGTTGGTCGCCCCACACCGAGTCGAGGGCCGGCCAGGCCATGAACGTCCTGGTGTGCGGACGCCACTCGGCCGGCATCGCGTACGACGCCGCGGCGCTCGCCGCTCCTCCCGTGCCCGTGCCGGCGGCCGTGGTCGGCTCGTCCTTCGGGGACGAGGCCCCCGACGAACCGCAGCCTTCCACCATCGCGACCACGGCCACGGCCGCCCCGGAGCGCAGCACGGCCCGGCGGGACAGGGCGGGTTCTCTCACGGCAGGTCCCCTCGTCGACACGGATTCCACCCCGAAACGGGCGATATCCGACAGTAGGGGCGGCCGGCGGGTCCGGCGGCGAGCCCGCGCGGCGCCGATCGGGCGAATCGGGCGATCCGCCGGGCCGGGAGGCCTGGGTGGGCGACTCCCGGGAGAAACTGAAAGTTCAGTCAATAATTCGAGTACAGTGGACCACCATGCCAGACCGTCGAACAGAGATACTGAGAGCGGCCACGAGACTCATCGCGCGACGCGGCGTACGCGGACTGCGGGTGGGGGAACTCGCGGCCGCGGCCGGGGTGTCGACCTCGCTGATCTACTACCACTTCACCGACCGCGCCGGGATCCTCCGCGAGACCCTGGAGTTCATCGGCGAACGGGCCGACCGCTACACCGCCGAACCGGAGCCCGGGGCGCCCGCGAACGACCCCTGGAGCGAACTGGCCCAGGCCCTGCTGCTGGAACTCCAGGACTCCACCGAGGTCCGCGAGAACAGCACCGCCTGGGGCGAGTTGCGGGCCAGCGCGGTCTTCGAGTCCCGCCTCCGCGAGGACCTGGCCAGGGCCACCCACACCTGGGTGCACGAGATCGCCGGCCTGCTCGGCCGCGCCCACCCGTTCGGCACCGCGCCCGCGCACGCGGCCTCCGCCGAACGCCTCACCGCACTCCTGGAGGGCCTCTCCACCCGGTGGCTGAGCGGCTCGCTGCCGCTCGACCGCGCGCGCAGCCTGCTCGGCGAGGCGATCGGCACGGAGATCGCGGGCTGGCGCGCCGAACGTCTCCCGGGCCGACCGGACAGGCCCTAAGGCAGCGGTTCCTGCATCGTGGAGCAGTGGATGCCGCCGCCCCCGGCCATCAGGCGGTCGACGTCGAGCTGGACGACCTGGCGCCCGGGGAAGGCCTCGGCGAGGGTGCGCCGGGCGGCCTCGTCCTTGTACACGTCGCCGAACTGGGCGGCGATCACGCCCCGTTGACGACGTGGAAGTTCAGGTACGAGTCGACGAACTTCGAGTCGCGCGAGCGGACGGTGTCGGGGCCGTCCACCCGGATCACCTGGAGCCGGCGGCCCCTGGCGTCGGTGGCCCGGGAGAGGATGTCGAACTGCTCGCGGGCGTCCCGGGCCCAGACGTCGTGGCGGTCCGCCGGGGGCAGTTGCACCAGGACGACGCCCGGCCGGACGAACCGGGAGGTGACGTCGATGTGGTCGTCGGTGATGTCCCGGCCCTTGATCCCGGGGACCCAGATCATCTTGTCCGCGCCGTACACCTCCAGGACGGCCTCCTCGATCTCGTCCCGGCTCATGCCCCGGTTGCGGTTCTTGTTGACCAGGCTGCTCTCGGTGGCCATCAGGGTGCCGTCGCCGTCGGTCTCGACCGAGCCGCCCTCGCCGACGAACTCCGCGTAGGAGAAGGGGAGTCGGAGCATCTCGGCGATGCCGCGCGCGACCTCGGCGTCGTCGCGGTGGGTCTGCTTGCCGCCCCAGCCGTTGAAGTTGAGGCCGACGGCGTCGAGCCGCCCGTAGCCGTCGCGCCGGAACACCGGGGCGGTGTCCCGCATCCAGAGGTCATCGGTGGGGACGGCGTCCGTCACGGTGACGGCGGATCCGCACAGGGACCGGGCCTCCCGGACGCTGTAGTCGTCCGGGGCGCACATGACCACCGGCTCGAATCGGGCGATGGTCCGGGCGATGAGCGCGATGTCCTGCTGGACACCCGCCAGCTGCCGGCCCCAAACGGACTTGCGGGACGGCCAGGACATCCAGGTGCGGGCGTGCGGGACGTCGTCGCGGTCCACCCACCACTGCGGGAGCCCGGCCTCGCCGGCGTACGGCAGCCCGTGCTCCGCCTGGTGCGGGGGCGGGGGCGGGGGCGGGGGCGGGGCCCCGAAGAGGCGGTCGAACAGGGAGCGGTTGTCACCGTGGGTGTTGCTCATGACGATCTCCGAATCAAGTATTGCCCACCGAGCGACCGGTGGCCCCGCAACCGCAACTCTGACATTGACTGAATTTTCAGTCAAGCTCCAGATGACGGAACTGCCCAGCCGGCCCCGACACGGGAAAAGGCCCGGCCCGGGAAAAGGCCCGGCACGCGAGAAGGCCCCGGGCCGCCTCGCCCGGGGCCGGAACGCGACGCGCGCTACCCGCGCAGTCGCTCCACTTCGGCCTCGATCGCGCCCGCCATCAGCTCGCGCGCGTGCGCCACCGGCAGGCTGCCGCTGAGCCAACGGACGCTCAGCCCCTCCAGCAGCGCGGTCAGCCGCTCGGCCGAGGCCGCCAGGGCGGCCGCCCCGTTCATCGGCCGCACCTGTCCGAGCAGCTCCGCGACCTCCTGGACCCAGACGAGGGTGGCCCGGGCCAGGTCCTCCCGCAGCTCGGGGTCGAACACCGCACTCGCCCGCAGCTCGCCCCAGGCCGTGCTGTTCTCCCGCACCTCGGGGGTGTCCTGGAGCTCCAGCAGCAGCGTCTGCTCCAGCTCGCCCCGGGCGTCCAGCGGCGGCGCGTCCGCCGCGCGCTCCGTCGTGTAGCGCTCGGCCCGGTCGTTGATGAACTCCAGCGTCGCGCGGAGGATCCCCGCGCGATCCTTGAAGTGGTAGTAGATCAGCGCGGTGGACACACCCGCCTCCGCCGCCAGTTCCTCCACGCGCAGCCCGCGGACGCCGCGCCGGGCGATGACCCGCGCAGCCGCTTCCATGATCAAGGTTCGACGGTCAGCCACAAGGAATCACCTTACCCGGAGGGGGCACCGACCGACCGGAGGACCCCATTCCTGACTGAAATCCCAGTCGGGTTATGATCCGGTGCGCTTCACGACGCCGGCGTCCGCCCGGGCCCCGGCCCGCCTGCCTGCCTGCCTGCCTGCCTGCCTGCCTGCCGCACCCTCGCCTTGCCCCGCCCCGCCTTACCCCGCCCCCCGCTCCGCCACTCCCCCGTCCCACCCGCACGACCCGCTGGGAGCCAGCATGACCGCAGAGCCCTTCGGCGCCCCGTCGCCCACGGCGTTCCAGGCGCTGTCCCCGGACGACCCCCGCGAGGTCGGCGGCTACCGCCTCTGCGCGCGGCTCGGCGCGGGCGGCATGGGCCTCGTCTACCTGGCCTACACCCCCGGCGGGCGGCCGGTCGCGCTCAAGGTCGTCCGGCCCGAACTCGCCGAGGATCCCGAGTTCCGGCACCGCTTCGCCCAGGAGGTCGCCAGCGCCCGGCGCATCCACGGCCTCTACACCGCCCAGGTGGTCGACGCGGGCACCGACGCCGCCACTCCCTGGCTGGCCACCACCTTCGTGCCCGGCCCCTCCCTCCAGCAGGTCGTCCAGCACTACGGACCGCTGCCCGAACGGGCCGTCCTGCTGCTCCTCGCCGGCATCGCCGAGGCCCTCCAGGCGATCCACGCGGCGGGCGTCGTCCACCGCGACCTCAAGCCCGGCAACGTCCTCGTCGCCGCCGACGGCCCCCGCGTCATCGACTTCGGCATCGCCCGGGCCGCCGACGCCAGCCCGCTCACCGGCACCGGTCTGCGGATCGGCTCGCCCGGCTTCATGGCCCCCGAACAGGCCCTCGGCCTGTCCGCCTCCCCGGCCACCGACGTCTTCGCGCTGGGCGCCCTGATCGCCTACGTCGGCTCCGGCACTCCCCCCTTCGGCGACGGGCCCGAGCCCGCCTCGCTGTACCGGGCGGTGCACGAGGAGCCCGACCTCTCCCAGCTGCCGCCCGGACTGCACGAACTGGTCCGGCTCTGCCTGGTTAAGCGCCCCGAGGACCGGCCGGGCACCGCCCAGCTGATCGAGGCCGCCCGCCTGCACCCCGCCACCGGCGGCGAGCTCCGCTTCTCCGACGACTGGCTGCCCCAGCGGGTCAGCAGCGCGATCCGCCGCCACAGCGACCTGCCGACCACGCCCGGCGCATCCGCCCCGCCCGCCACCGTCCTCTCCCCGGCCCGGGCCGCGGCCGACGCCCCGACCACGCTCGGCCTCCCCGCCCCGCCGCCCACCCGGCTGCAACCGGCCCCCGACAGACCCGAGCCCGCCGCCCCGGCCCGCCGGCGCACCCGCACCCGCACCGTGCTCCTGACCACCGCCGCCCTCCTCGTCGGCGCCGCGGCCGCGTTCGTCCTGCTCGATCCCGAGTACCTCGACGACCTCGACGACCAGAACGTCGCCGCCGGCCTCGCCCCGTCCGCCGGCGCCGCCGCCACCACCGCTCCGGCCCCCGGCCAGGCCACCGCCGCCGCCACGACGGCCGCCGGGTACACCTCCGTCCACACCAACCTCGAACTCACCTCCCCCGACCCCACCTACGAGTTCGACCTCAAGGCCGGGAAGGTCACCGCCCAGGACGCCTCCACCTGGTACCTGGGCCGCCACGCCGGCGAGTTCTCCATCCCCGAGGACAGCGACGCCTACGTCGCGCCGACCGGCCGGCTCACCCTCCCCGACTGCGTCAAGGGCGTCGAGACCCAGCCGGTCTCCGCCCTGCCCTTCAACGCCCTGCGTACCGACCGCAGCTTCTGTGTCCGCGCCCAGGGTGGCCAGGACATCGCCATCGTCCGCGTCCTCGCCACGGCCGACGACGGCCCGGTCCGGATCTCGCTCACCTCCTACCACCGCTCCGCCTGACGCGGCGCCACCCCGGGCGGACGGCCTGGACGACGAGCAGCTGCGGCGAACGATGACCCCGTCGGGGACGAACCTGCCGGGCCTGGTCAAGCACCCGGGGGGGTGCCGAGCCGGGCTGGTTCTGCGAGGCGTTCGGCCGCGGGACGGGGCCCCTGCCCTTCGACCTGGAGGCCGACGAGACCTCCGACATGAGGGTGGAGCCGCACGAGTCCACATGGACATCCTGCGCGAACTCCTCGACGGCGCGGCCGGCGACCACAACCGGGGCTGAGCCGGGCAGGAGCCGCACCCGCGCCATCCCGCGCTGTCTCCGGCGAACGCCTGACGTGCCCGCCCGGCGCCTTCACACTGGTGGTGAAAGACGCAGGCCGACCTGCGACCGCGAAACCCCGAAGGTGCACATGAGTGAGCGATTCGCCGCGTTGGACGACCTGGCCGAGCGGTGGGGCCTGAGCGGCCTGGAACTCGTCGGCCAGGGGCTGGAGTTCTCCGTGTTCCGGGCGCAGGCGCGGGACGGGCAGCCCGTCGCGGTGCGGCTCGCGCGCCAGCGGTTCGAGTCGAACGCCAACGACCCCCACGTGGACACCCGGACCCTGCTCCGGCAGGAGTACGCCATCGCGAAGCACCTGGCCGCCCACGGCCTGCCGGTCGCGCAGCCGAGGGAGCTCGTCCTGGCGGACGACCCGGCCGCCCCCGACGTACTGCTGTCCGCCTACGTCCCCGACGACGGCTCGGACCTCGACTCCTTCGAGCTGGGTCACCTCCTCGCGCGGCTCCACCGGGTGCCGCCGCCGCAGCTGAGGCCCGTCGCGGCGGAGGGAACCGGCACGGCGGCGGCGATCGCCGCACGCATCGGGCGCCGCTGGGCCGAGATCGGCCGCCGCGTCGGCGACTGGCCCGAGCCGCCGGCCGCTTCCCTGATCGCCGGCCACCTCGCCGGTTCCACCGAGGACAGCCTGCTGCACCTCGACGTGCGCAGCGCCAACATCCGCCGCCGCCAGGGGCGGGCGGTCGCCCTGCTCGACTGGTCGAACGCCCTGCTCGGGCCCCCGGCCCTGGAGTTCGGCCGGCTCGTCGAGTACGCCCGGTACCCGGAGAACGACCTCGACCCGGCGGCGGTCCGCAGCGGGTACGCGAGGACGGCGACCGCCCCGGCCGACGACGATCCGTGCCTGGCCGTGGGCCGGCTGGACGCCGCGCTGATGCTGGCGCTCGTCTTCCTCTCCGAGGCGCCCGACGCCGGCCGGGGCCCGGCGGCGGCCGACCACGCCCGCGAGCTCGCGCTCAGGATGGGCGCGGGCCGCGCGTGAGGAAGCCCGGGAGCAGGGCTCTCAGGGCCGGCCGAGGACACGGTCGACGGCGATCTCGATGACCACCCGGTCCGGGTTCGCCCGGGGTTCGCGGTAGCGCTCGGTGTAGCGCCGCTCGGCGTCGGCGACCTGCTCCGGCTCGTCCCGGACGACGGCCACGCCCTCCAGGGTCGACCAGCGTGCCCGGTCCACCTGGCAGACCGCGACCCGCAGGCCCTGCGGGCCGGCCGCCGCCACGTTGCGGGCCTTGCGGCTGGTGCGGCTGGTGATCACCCGGGCCGTCCCGGTCTCCGGCTGGTACGTCACGCCGACCGGCACCACGTGCGGCGAGCCGTCCGGGCGAGCGGTGGTCAGGGTGGCGATGTGACGCTCCCGCCAGAAGGCGAGGAAGGCGTCGTCGAGGTCGCGGGGATCATGGGCCATGATCGCGATGCTACGGCCCCGGAGCACGCGCCGTGCTCCGGGGGCCGTTCGTCGTCAGTGCCCGCGGGCGATCCAGTCCGGCAGGGCCGGGGCCTCGGCGCCGATGGTGGTCGGGTCGCCGTGGCCGGTGCGGACCACCGTCTCGGCCGGGAGCGACAGCAGCCGCTCACGGATCGAGTCGATGATCGTCGGGAAGTGCGAGAACGACCGGCCGGTCGCGCCCGGGCCCCCGTGGAACAGCGTGTCGCCGGTGAAAACGGTGCCGAGCTCCGGCGCGTACAGGCAGACCGCGCCCGGGGCGTGGCCCGGGGTGTGCAGGACGGTCAGCTCGGTGCCGGCCACCTCGATCCGCTGCCCGTCGGCGAGTTCGCCGTCCGGGAGGCGCTCGGGGTGGGTGAGCTTCCACAGCGGCAGGTCGTCCGGGTGCAGCAGGATCGGCGCGCCGGTGCGGGCGGCGAGGGCCGGGGCGGCGTCGATGTGGTCGTTGTGCGCGTGGGTGGAGACGATCGCCAGCAGCCGGCGCCCGCCGAGCGCGGCCTCGATCGCGTCGGCGTCGTGCGCGGCGTCGATCACCACCGCCTGCTCGTCGTCGCCGACGATCCAGACGTTGTTCTCCACCTCCCAGCTGCCGCCGTCGAGTTCGAAGGTACCGGCCGTCACCAGCCGGTCAATGCGCGGACTCATGCGCCCACCTCGCTTCGCTCGGCAGGTGCTTCGCCCGATGCGCACCTCTCGATGGTTCGCTCGCTACGCTCGCTCACAGGACCACGACCGAACGGAGCACGTCGCCCTGGTGCATGCGCTCGAAGGCCTGCTCCACCGCGTCGAGTTCGATGGTCTCGGTGACGAACGCGCCGAGGTCCAGGCGGCCCTGGAGGTGGAGGTCGATCAGCATCGGGAAGTCCCGCGAGGGCAGGCAGTCGCCGTACCAGGAGGACTTCAGCGCGCCGCCGCGGCCGAACACGTCGAGCAGCGGCAGCTCCAGCGTCATCTCCGGCGTGGGCACGCCGACCAGGACGACGGTGCCGGCGAGGTCGCGGGCGTAGAAGGCCTGCTTGTAGGTCTCCGGGCGGCCGACCGCCTCGACCACCACGTCCGCGCCGTTGCCGCCGGTCAGCTCCCGGATCGCCTCGACCGGGTCGGTGCTGCGGGAGTTGACGGTGTGGGTGGCGCCGAGCTTGCGGGCCGTCTCCAGCTTGCGGTCGTCGATGTCGACGGCGATGATCTTCGCCGCGCCCGCCAGCCGCGAGCCCATCACCGCCGCGCCGCCGACGCCGCCGCAGCCGATCACCGCGACCGAGTCGCCGCGGCCGACGCCCCCGGTGTTGATGGCGGCGCCGATGCCCGCCATCACACCGCAGCCCAGCAGGCCGGCGACGGCCGGCGAGACCGCCGGGTCGACCTTGGTGCACTGGCCGGCCGCGACCAGGGTCTTCTCGGCGAACGCGCCGATCCCCAGCGCCGGGGACAGCTCGGTGCCGTCCAGCAGCGTCATCTTCTGCTTGGCGTTGTGGGTGTTGAAGCAGTACTGCGCGCGGCCGCGCCGGCAGGCGCGACACTGGCCGCACACCGCGCGCCAGTTGAGGACGACGAAGTCGCCCGGCTCGACCTCGGTGACGCCCTCGCCGACCGACTCGACGACGCCCGCCGCCTCGTGCCCGAGCAGGAACGGGAACTCGTCGTTGATGCCGCCCTCGCGGTAGTGGAGGTCGGTGTGGCAGACCCCGCAGGCCTGGATTTTGACCACCGCCTCGCCCGGCCCCGGGTCCGGCACCACGATCGTGGTCACCTCCACGGGCGCGCCCTTGGCGCGCGCGATGACTGCCTTGACCTGCTGGGCCATCCGATTCCACCTCCGTCGGCCGATGCGGCTCTGCACCGGCGTGACCTGCGACAAACGACTGCCCACGAAGCGTAGCGCCCGTAGCGACGGGCGCCGACGGGGCGGGCCCGGTGATCCGGCTCACCGCACCGGCCGCGAGGGCGTCATATGCCGTCGAGATATCCGCCGGACCCCCGGCGCGGCCCGCACGGCAGGGCGCGCGGGCGGCGCCGAGCGCCCGTCAGCGTGCCTCGAAGTGCCCGGAAAGGAGCGCCGTTGGCTGGAAGTGCCGCTGACGCGCGCACCACCGCCCACGTACGGTCGTAGCAGAAGCGGTCCACGCGACCACGCTCAGCACATCCGCCCCACCCGACGGTGCGCCACCGCGCGCCGTCCGCGCCGAGGCGTACCGACCGTACGCCGTCGCACGATTCGCGCCATCCCCCGTTCCGGTCCGCGTTCGCCTTCGCTTCCGCCTTCGATCCGCCGTTCGTCCCACCCGATCCGCCGTTCGTCCCGATCTGCCGCCCCACCCGATCCGCCGTTCGTCCCGGTCCGCCGGACCCGGCCCGGGCCGAGCCGCCCGCCGGCCCGCCCCACCCGTCCCCGCACCATCCCGGTTCCACCCCCCGTCGGGCCGTCACGCGCGGCCCCCCGCCCTGGAGTCTGGAGTACGGATGTCCGCCGAGAACAGTGCGACCGGTGCCGGAACCGGCACCGTCCCGCTCATCCCGCTGCACTGCCTGCGCAGCCTGGAGCCCGGCCCGCCCCGGCTCGCCGCGCTGCCCACCGGCACGCCCGTCTGGCTGGTCAGCCGCCACGCGGACGTGCGGCAGGTGCTGACCGACCCGCGCCTGGGCCGCGCCCCGCTGTACGAGCCGGACGCGCCGCCGATCACCGCCATCCCCAACATCCTCGACGACCCGCAGGGCCTGCTGAACATCGACGGCACCGAGCACCAGCGGCTGCGCCGCACCGTGCAGCGGGCCTTCACCCCGCGCGCGATCGCCCGCTGGCGGCCCTGGGTCGCCTCGGTGGTCGAGGGCCTGATCGACGAGCTGATCGACCACGGCTCCCCCGCCGACATCGTGGCCGGCTACACCCGGCCGCTACCGGTCCACGTGATCAGCCGGCTGATGGGGCTGGACAACCTGGACGGCAAGAAGCTCGCGCACTGGAGCGACCACGCGCTCTCCGCCACCGCCTACACGGCCGAGGAGATCGCCACCGCCATGACCGAGTTCGCCGGCTTCGGCGCCGCCGTGATCGCCGAGCGCCGCGCCGACCCCGGCGAGGACCTGGTCAGCAGCCTGCTCGCGGCCGCCGCCGAGGACGGATCGATCACCGAACGGCAGCTGGTCACGCTGGTCATCGGCCTCGTCGTGGCCGGCCACGAGACCACCATGACCAGCCTTGGCAACGCGCTCGTCTACCTGCTCGCCGACGGCCGCGAGGCCTGGCAGCGGCTCGCCGCCGACGAGGCCAGCGCGACCGCCGCGACCGAGCAGATCCTGCGCGCCGTCCCGCTCGGCGACGCCAAGCACCTGCCCGGCCTGTTGCGCCGCACCATCGAGGACGTCGAGATCGGCGGGGTGGTCATCCCGGCCGGCAGCGTCGTCGCCGCCGACACCGGCGCCGCCAACCACGACCCGTCGGTCTTCACCGGGGACCTGCTCACCGAGCTGTTCTCCCCGCTGGCCGCGCCGATGCTGACCTTCGGGGCCGGGCCGCACCACTGCCTGGGCGCCTGGCTGGCCCGGATGGAGCTCGAACTCGCCCTGCACCGCCTGGCCCGCCGGCTGCCCTCGCTGCGCCTGACCGGGCCCGTCGAGGAGATCGACTGGCGGAAGGGCCTGCTCACCCGCAGCCCCGAGACCCTCCAGGTCGCCTGGTGACGGCCACCCCGGGGACGGGCGCCGACGCGGTGGTCGTCCGGGTCGACCGGGACCGCTGCATCGGCTCCGGGATGTGCGCCCTGAGCGCCCCCGGCTCGCTGGCGCTCGGCGCGGACGGGCTGGCCGAGCCGGTGGCCGACTACGCGGCCGACGGCGCCGAGCTGACGGAGGCACTGGCCGACGCGGTCGACTTCTGCCCGGTCGAGGCGCTGACCCTCTACTCGGCCGCGGGCGGCCACCGGATCGCCCCGCCGGAGTGACCGCGCCCCGGCGCCGCCTGCCGCACCACGGCGGGCGGCGCCGGGGGCACCCCTGGATCGATGAACCTGGCTAATCGACGGATGAGCTCATCGATCTTGTTCCGCCCTCGGCGCGGCTGATGGGCTGGCTCCATGACCGACACCGACACCCTCGCGCCCCCGGCCGCCCCCGGCAGCCCGCCCCGCTGGGCACCGATCACCGCCGTGGCCCTCGCCACCTTCACCGTGGTCTCCGCCGAGATGATGCCCGTGGGGCTGCTGACCCCCGTCTCGAAGACCCTCGGCGTCTCCGACGGCGTCACCGGGCTCTCCCTGACCATCACCGGGCTCCTCGCCGCCGCCCTGTCCCCGTTCGTTCCCGCGCTCATCGGGCTCCGGGACCGCAAGCACGTGCTGGTCGCCTTCATGCTGCTGCTGTCGCTGGCCAACGCGCTCACCGCGCTCGCCCCCGACTACCCCGTACTGGCCGTCGGCCGCGTCCTGCTCGGCCTCGCGATGGGCGTCGTGTGGGGCATCACCGCGGGGCTGGGCCCACGCCTCGCCGACGGGCCGCGGATCGCGCTCGCCACCACGCTGATCTTCTCCGGCGTCTCCATCGCCTCGGTGCTCGGCGTCCCCCTGGGCACCTACCTCGCGGCGCTGCTCGGCTGGCGCTCCGCGTTCTGGGCCCTCGCCCTGCTCGGCGCGGTGTCCGCCGCCGTCCTCGCCCGCACGCTCCCCGCCCTCCCCGTCCACGAGCGCGGCCGGCTCGACCGGATCGCGGACGCGCTGCGCAGCCGGGGAGTCGCCGCCGGACTCGCCGTCACCGCGCTGGTCGTGCTCGGCCACTTCACCGGCTACACGTACGTACGGCCGGTGCTCGAACTCGACGCGGGCCTGAGCAGCGGCGTCATCGCCGCCTGCCTGCTGGTCTACGGACTGGCCGGCGTCGCCGGGAACTTCACCCTCGGCCCGGCGGCCGGCCGGCGCCCCAAGGCGGCCGTGACCACCGCCCTCGCGGGCGTCGCGCTCGCCACCGCCCTCCTGCCGCTCCTCACCGGGAGCGTGGTGGCGGTGCTGATCGCGCTCGTCGTCTGGGGCGCCTCGTACGGCGGGGTCTCGATCTCCACCCAGACCTGGGTCCGGATCGCCGACCCCACCCGGATGGAGGCCTCGGCGGCGCTGTGGGCGGGCGTGTTCAACGCGAGCATCGCGCTGGGCTCGCTCGCCGGCGGCCTGGTCGTCGACCGGGCCGGGACCCACGCCGTGCTCCTCACGGCGGCGCTGATCACGGCGGCCGGACTGCTGCTCGCCGCCGTCACGCGCCCACGGCGGTGAGCGCCCGCACGAAGGCCCCGGCCAGCGGGTGCGGCGGCCGCTCGCCCTGCACCACCAGCAGCGTGGACGGCTCCAGGCCCGGCACCGGCAGATAGCGGATGTCCGGCCGCTGGACGTACGCCGTGCTCGCCTCGCACAGCAGCAGCCCCAGGCGGGTGCTGGCCACCGTCGACAGCCCCTCCTGGAGCGTGGCCGCGCCCGCCGGGTAGGCCAGCTCCCGCCCGTCCGGCGTCCGCCGCGGGGCGTTCGCCCGGCGCCAGTAGTCCGGGGCGGGCCCACGCGGTTCGATCAGCGCCAGCCCGGCCAGTTCGTCCGCCGAGACGCTCGCCGCCCCGGCCAGGCGGTGCCCGGCCGAGAGGGCGACGTACATCGGCTGCCGCGAGAACTCCAGCAGCACCCGCAGACCGTCCTCCCGGCACGGGGACAGCACGATGGCCAGGTCGATCTCGCCCCGGCCCAGGTGGGAGAACGGATCGCCCCAGGACAGTTCGACGAGCTGGGCCGCCCCCTCCGCAAGGCCCGCGATCGCCCTGGCCACCGGCTCGTACACGGCGCACTGGAACCCCAGGCGCAGCGGCCGGTCCGTCGAGGCGGCCCGGGCGCGGGCCGCCTCGAAGCCCTCCCGGAGCCGGTCGACGGCGGGCACCACCTGCTCGGCCAGCTCGCGCCCCAGCCCGGTCAACTCGACCCGCCGGCTGGTGCGTTCGAACACCGGGGCGCCGACCCGGCCCTCCAGCCGCTTGATCAGCTGGGAGACCCGGCCCTGGGAGACGCCCAGGAGCTGCGCCGTCCGCCCGAAGTGCAACTGGCGCACCAGGACGGAGAAGCACTCCAGTTCCTGGAGCGGCAGCTCCGGGAGCACGGGGCCTGGCGTCGTCCGATCCACCCCGGCAGTCTAGGTGTTCCGACCTGTGAGGTCGGGAACGCCGCAGGCCAGTGCCGCGCGCAGCTCGGCGGCCGGGTCGCCCGCGTGGTACGGGCGTTCGCTCTCCTCGATGTGGTCCAGGAACTCCTGGTAGCGCAGCGCGTAGGACAGGTGGTACAGCGGCTCGACCAGCTCCAGCGCGCGCCACGGCCGGGATCCGGGCGCGTGCTCGCTCCAGGCCTTCAGCCAGACCTCGACGAGGTGCTGCCAGCGCTCCGGCGCGAGGTAGGCGCGCGGGCGCAGCCCGTCCAGGGCGGGGTGGCCGAGGTAGGAGTCGGCGTAGTCGACGACCACCGGACGCTCGCCGTCGGAGCGCCAGTTGCCGGGGTGGAAGTCGCCGTGCACCAGGGTCTCGGGGAGGCCGCAGGCCGCCAACTCCTCCAGCAGCGCCGGCAGTTCGGCGACCAGTCGGCGGACGTCGGCCAGTTCCCCGGGCGTCAGGTCGGTCTCGCCGGGGAGCCGGTCGAGCAGCGCCTGCGCCTGGGCGAGCAGGGTGCGGGGCGTCCGGTCGCGCAGCCCGGCCTTCGCCGCGCGCCCGTCGGCGGCCAGCGCCGCCTGGGCGGCGACCAGCCGGGGCACCACCTCCTCGACGGTGTCGAGGGACGGCGACCAGCAGTCCTCGCCGGGCACGTGGTCCAGCAGCAGCCGCCCGCCCGCCGGGTCGGCGGCCAGCACCGGCGGCACGAGGCCCGGGTCGACGCCGCCGAGCAGCGCGATCACCTCGCCCTCCCGGGCGTTGAAGGCGGGCGTCGTGGTCTTCAGCCAGGCGTCACGGCCGGTGGCCGTCGGGAGGCGGAGGAGGCCCGACAGGTTCCAGGTCCGGATCTGCCGCGCCGGGCCGGCGACCGGACGGCCCGCCCCGGCCAGCTCCGCCTCCGCCCAGGCCAGCGCCTCCCCCAGCCCGGCCGGCGTGGCCCAGGCCGCGCGGCGCTCGGCGGGGCCGAGCAGCGCGGCCGTCCCGGCGTCCAGCGGCCGGGCCTCGACGGCCGTCGGCCGCTCCAGCGCCTCGGCGTGGTACCACACCTGCCCACCGTGCCCGCCGCGCCCGCCCTGCTCGCCCCGGCCCTCCACCAGCCGCAGCACCAGCACCGGCACCCCGGCGAGTTCGGCCGTCCGCGCCCCCACCCCGTCCACCGACGACCACCACCCGCCCGCCGCCTGGAACGGGCCCACGGGACCGAAGTACTCGGCCCCGTGGGTGAGATGGACCGTGACGGTGCGTTCGCTCGCTCGCTGCATCCGGGCAGCTTCGCCCACCCGGGCCCGGTATGCGAGCGAATTTCCGGACGCCTCGGGCCGGGGCCGGGCCGATCGCGTTCGCGCTACGGGATCGCCACCGCCGCGCCGGACACCCGGATCCGGCTGTCCGCCGTCCGTAGTTCGACGTGGAGCACGCCCGGGCGGCCCAGGTCCTCGCCCTGGTGGAGGGTCAGCACCACCGGGGCCGCCGCCGCGCCCTGCTCCCGCAGGTAGGCGCCGAAGGCGGCCGCGGCGGCGCCGGTGGCCGGGTCCTCGACGACGCCGCCGACCGGGAAGGGGTTGCGGACGTGGAAGACGTCCGCGGCCTCGCGCCAGACGAGTTGGAGGGTCACCAGGTCGCGGGCCCGGGTGTAGGCGGCGAGGCCGTCGAAGTCGTAGTCGAGGCGGGCCAGGCGGTCACGGGTGGCGGCGGCGAGGACGAGGTGGCGGGCGCCGGCGTAGGCGATCCGGGGCGGCAGGGTCGGGTCCAGGTCGGTGCGGGCCCAGCCGAGCAGGGCGAGGACTTCGTCGACGTCGGCCTCGGTCACGTCCTCCACCTGCGGCTCGACACTGGTCAGGGTGGCGCGCAGCACGCCCTCCGCGTCCTGGTCGACCTGGACGGGGACTTCGCCCGCGGCCGTCGTGAAGACGTACTGCCCGGGGCCGGTGCGGGCGGCGAGCGCGACGGCGGAGGCGACCGTGGCGTGGCCGCAGAACGGCACCTCGGTGAGCGGGCTGAAGTACCGGACTCCGTAGGCGCCTTCGGTCGCTCCCGCGGTCAGGAAGGCCGTCTCGGAGTAGCCGAGCTCGGCGGCGATGGCGAGCATCCGCTCGTCGGTCAGGCCTGCGGCGTCGAGTACGACGCCCGCCGGGTTGCCGCCCTCGGGGCGGGTGGTGAAGGCGGCGTAGCGCAGGATGCGGGGTGAGGCGTCGTCGGTCATGCCCGGACGAACGCGTTCCGCTCCCCCGCTGTTCCCGCTCACCCGCCGCCGCTCACCCGCCGCCGCTCACCCGTCGCCGCTCCGCCGGTCACCACGACACCGGTCACCGCAGCAACGCCTCCAGGAAGTCCGAGCCGAGCCGGGCGCTGCCGGACAGGTCGAGCTGGTAGAGCATGTACCGCCCGCGCCGCTGGGTGATGAGCAGCCCCGCCTTGCGCAGGACGGCCAGGTGCCGGGACACCTCCGGCGCGCTGAGCTGCCAGGTGGAGGCGAGTTCGCCGGTGGTGTGCGCGCCGCGGGCCATGGTGCGGGCCAGACGCAGCCGGACGGGGTGGGCGAGGGCTTCCAGCCGCTGCTGGACGAGGGCCAGCGAGACGGGTTCGGGGATGCCCGCCTCGGCGACGGGGTACTGGAGGACGGGACGCCAGCCGGGGGTGTACACCACCACGAGGTGGGGCCGGCCGAAGGCGGTGGGGATGAGGGTGACGCCGCCGCCCTCGGTGCCGCTGGTGGCGTTGTCCTGGAGCTTGTCGATGACGATCCGCCGCCGCCCGTCGGCGCTCTGGTCGAGGGTGACGGAGGGTGAGACCGCGGCCAGCGCCTCGGCGGGGCCGCGCCGGGCCAGCAGATCGGCCTTGCGCCGGGCGTCGGCGGCGAGGGCGGGCAGGACGCGCTGCCAGGCGTCGGCGAAGAACGCGGACTCGCAGTCCTCCAGCATCCGCCGGACGAGGGCCCGCACGGCGGGCGGGTCGGCGAGCAGCCGGTCCGCGAAGGCGGCCTGCCGGGGGCCCCGGGCGAGCGCGAGTTCGCGGGCCCGCTCGTTGGCCACCGGGTCGGTGAGCGGGGAGGGCGCCCGGCGGGCCGGCCGGGAGGAGCCGCAGGTGGTGACGAGGGCGGCGGCGACGTACAGCTCGTCGTCCATCCGGTCGACGGCGTCGAGCTCGGCGGCCAGGGTGGCGCCGGGCAGGCCGGGGACGAGGAAGTCGGCGCGGGAGGAGCGCCAGAGGAAGTCGGCCTCCAGCAGCCGCTCGGACAGCTCCGGCGGGATCGTCGCGGCGGTGCTGGACGCCCAGCCGTGCAGCGCGGGGTGGTGCGCGGGCTCGGCGAGGACGTCCAGCATCGCGGTCAGCTCGCCCAGCGGGGACGGTGTGAAGAGCAGGCGCTCGTCCGGCAGGCCGGTGATGTCGATGGTCACGCTCATGCGCCCGCCGTGCTCCTCCCGGCAGGGGCGTTCGCCCACCCGCGCCTCTCGATGATCGGTTCGCTCACGACGGCGATCCTGCCACCCGCCCGGATCCGCTCCCGCGTCGATTGACGGTTAGCGTCAATCGACGTGCCCGGCGGGCCGGGCAGGGCGGACGGTACCGGCCATGAGCCTGATCCAGGAGAAGTCCGTCCATGACCACGCCGCCGTCCGCGACGGCGTGCCGCCGGCCCCGCCGATCGGTGCGAGCCGCGGGGGCCCGTCCACGCTGCTGCGGCTGCTGACCGCCGCGGGCGGGCCCCGGTACGCGGCCGCGCTGGTGGTGGACGCGGTGGGCTCCGGCCTGCTGCGGCCGTTCCTGCTGCTGTACGGGATCGGGGTGCTGCACCTGGGCGCGGCGGCGGCGGGGCTGACGATGTCGGCGGGGATGGTGGCGGGCCTGCTGGTGGTGCCGCTGACCGGCCGGTGGATCGACCGCGGCGCCCGGACCGTGCCGGCGGCGGCCACGTTGGCGGTGCGGGCGGCGGGCGCGCTGGCGCTGCTGGTCTCGGACGGCCTGCCGGGGTTCGTGGCGGCGTCGGTGCTGATCGGGGTGGGCAGCCAGTCCTGGCCGACCACGCACGCGGCGGTGGTCAGCACGCTGACCGAGGGCCGCCTGCGGGACGCCGCGCTGGCGGCCGGGCGGTCGCTGCGCAACGCGGGACTGGGCGCGGGGGCGCTGCTGGCCACCCTGGTGGTGACCGGCGGGACGGGCGCGATCCGGGTGCTGGCCGGGGTGACGGGCGCGGCCTGCCTGGCCGCCGCCGCGCTGGTGCTGTCGCTGCGGGTGCGCGCGCCGCAGCGGGCCGCCGACCGGGCGGTGGACGTGCCGGAGCAGGGCGAGTCGCTGCGGCGGATCAGCCTGCTGAGCCTCGCCAACCTGCCGTACGCGTTCTGCTTCGACGTGCTGGAGGTGGCGCTGCCGGCGCTGCTGGTGCTGCACCTGCACGCCTCCCCGGCGTGGTCGTCGGGCGTGTTCGTGGGCAACACGGTGCTGGTGATCGCGCTGCAGCTGGTGCTGGTGCTGCGGCTCGCGGACCGTTCGCGGCGGGCCGTGCTGGCCGCCTCGGGGGTGACGCTGGCCCTGGCCTACCTGGGGTACTGGGCGGTCGGGTCGCTGGGCGGCACCGCGGGCGCGGCGGGCGTCGCGGCGGTCTCGGTGGTGTTGACGCTGGGCGAGATCCTCTACACCGGTGCGGGGACGGCCCTGGTGACGGCCGCCGCCCCGCCGCACCTGCTGGGGCGGGCGCTGGCGCGCTGGGAGCTGTCCTCGGGCGTGGGCCGGGCGGCGGCGCCGGCGGCGCTGACGGCGCTGCTCGCGGCCGGTCCGGGGGTGCTGTGGCCGGTGCTGGCCGGGGCGACCCTGCTGGGGGCGCTGGCGGTGCTGCGACTGGCCCCGAGGACGTGACGCCCACGGCGCGGGTCGGATCGGGCCCGGCCCCGCCCCTCCTCCGGATGCGGAGCGCACCCGCAAGGCCGATGCTGGCCGCGAGGCGTGCCCGGCAGCAGGAAGGACAACAGACCCATGAGTGCTCTCGACTTCGAGATCATCGACAGCCCCGACAGCTCGCTCAACAAGACCTCCGTCCTGGTCACCGGCCCGAAGGACGCCCTGCTGGTGGACGCCGGGTTCACCCGCTCCGACGGCCGCCGGCTGGTGGAGCGGATCCGCGCCGCCGGCAAGCGGCTGGCCGCGGTCTTCGTCAGCCACGGGGACCCGGACTTCTACTTCGGCGCCCAGGAGGTCCAGGACGCCTTCCCCCAGGCACGGTTCCTGGCCACCGCCTCCACCGTCGAGCACATCCAGGAGACGTTCGAGGGCAAGCTCAGGGCCTGGGCCCACCTCGGCCCGGAGCTGCCCACCCGGCTGGTCCGGCCCGAGCTGCTGCACGGGGACGAACTCGTCTTCGAGGGGCACCGGTTCGAGCTGCGCGGCGCCGACTTCCACCTGCCCGACCGGCACTACCTCTGGCAGCACCACCACCGCGCCGTACTCGGCGGCGTGCTGCTCTTCGAGGGCCTGCACGTGTGGACGGCCGACACCCCCGAACCGGCCCAACGCGCCGCCTGGATCGACCTGTTGGACGGGATCGAGGCGCTCGAACCGCAGTTCGTCGCGGCCGGCCACCGCACCGCCGGCGCGGCCACCGACCTCACCTCCGTCCGTCACACCCGGGACTACCTGCGCGCCTTCGAGACCGAGATCGGCCGGGCCCCGGACGCGACCGCCGCGAAGGAGGCGCTGGAACGGCGCTTCCCCGACCTGGGGCTGAAGATCGCCGTCGACCTCGGCACCAAGGTCGCCATGGGCGAGATGGCCTGGGGCTGAGCGACGATGATCGAGATCCCGAGGGACACCGCCTCGTTCGCCGAGTCCTCCGCCCCGGCCGACGTGGTCCGCCGCCAGTACCTGGCCTCCGCCCACGGCGACCTGGCCGCGCTGCGCGCCACGCTCGCCGACGACGTGGAGTGGACCGAGATGGCCGGCTTCCCGCTGGCCGGCACCTACCGCACCCCGAAGGGCGTCACCGCCAACGTGATGGAGCGCCTGGCCGCCGCCTGGGAGAACTGGACGGCGCACGACGACACCTACGTGGTCGACGGCGAGAACGTGGTGGTGCTGGCCCGCTACACGGCCGTCCACAAGATCACCGGAAAGCCGCTCGCGGTGCGGGTCGCCCACCACTTCACGGTGCGCGGCGGCCGGATCGTCCGATTCGAGCAGTTCGCCGACACCGCGCTGGTCCGGGAGGCCATGACCCCGTAGCGAATTCCCTGACCGCGCCCGTAGCGGTTCGCGTTCACCCGTAAGGGGGAGCATGGCGCGGCGCGCCCGGCACGCCCTCGACACGCCACCCGGACGGCGGCAGGCTGGCCCCTGATTCCGGCCGGAGAGCGAGGAGTTCAGCATGGGCACGGGCACGGCGGGAACGGCGGAGGACGGCGGGCGCGAGCGGCCGATCGTGATCGTCGGGGCGTCCCTGGGCGGCGCGAAGGCCGCCCAGGCGCTGCGCGAGGCCGGGTACCGGGGCGGCATCGTCCTGATCGGCGACGAACACGAGCGCCCGTACGAGCGGCCGCCGCTGTCGAAGGGGTACCTGCTCGGCAAGACGCCCCGGGAGAAGATCTACGTCCACCCGCCGCAGTGGTACGGGGAGCAGGACGTCACGCTGCGGCTGGGCACGGCGGTGGCCGCGATCGACCCGGCCGGACACACCGTGACGCTCACCGACGACGGCCGGATCGAGTACGCCAAGCTGCTGCTCACCACCGGCTCGACCCCGCGCCGGCTGCCGGTGCCGGGCGCGGACCAGGACGGCGTGCTCTACCTGCGCCGGGTCGAGGACAGCGACCGGATCAAGGCCGTGCTGCGCCCGGGCGCGCGGGTCGCGGTGATCGGCGCGGGCTGGATCGGCCTGGAGGTGGCGGCCGCCGCCCGGGAGGCCGGCGCCGAGGTGACGGTGCTGGAGGCCGCCGAACTGCCGCTGCTGCGGGTGCTGGGCCGGGAGGTGGCGCAGGTCTTCGCCGATCTGCACCGCGACCACGGCGTCCAGCTGCGGTTCGGCGTCGAGGTCACCGAACTGACCGGCTCCGGCGGCGCGGTGAGCGGCGTGCGGCTGGGCGACGGCACGACGGTACCGGCCGACGCGGTGGTGGTCGGCATCGGCATCACCCCGGCGACCGGCCTGGCCGAGGCCGCCGGGCTGGAGATCGACAACGGCGTCAAGACCGACCAGCAGTTGCGCACTTCCGACCCGGACGTCTACGCGGCCGGCGACGTCGCCAACGCCTACCACCCGCTGTTCGACACGCACCTGCGGGTCGAACACTGGGCCAACGCCGTCAACCAGCCGCAGACCGCCGCCCGCGCGATGCTCGGGCACCCGGACGCGGTGTACGACCGGATCCCGTACTTCTTCAGCGACCAGTACGACCTCGGCCTGGAGTACGTCGGCTACGTCGAACCGGACGGCTACGACCAGGTGGTGTTCCGGGGCGACCCGGCCACCCGCGAGTTCATCGCCTTCTGGCTGGCCGACGGCCGGGTGCTGGCGGGGATGAACGTCAACGTCTGGGACGTCACCGACCCGATCCGCGAACTGGTGCGCTCCAGGCGGGTGGTGGACCCGAAGGCGCTGGCCGACCCGGACACCCCGCTCGGCGAGGTCTGACGTACGCGCGCTGCCCTGGGACCCCGCCACCCCTTTCCGGAGTGGCGGGGTCTCCTGGCCGACCGCTCCCTGATGAAGCTGTTGAAAGCACGCCCGGCCTGTACCAGTTCGACCTGATCGACACTTACCGGCGATCCGGAGTGAGTCGGGCAGTCAGAGCAGGATCTTCAAGAGGCTTCCAGGGATCCGGCCAATGGCTTCGGGTCAGGTCCGCTTGCGGCTCGCGATCTCGTCAGCGAGCTGCTGCACGTGGGCGGGGTCCGCGTCCCGGGCAAGGGCGACGTAGTGGTCCATGACGGCCGGCCGGTAGCGCACGGGAAACGTCTGTCCTGGGGCGAGTCGGGTGAGCTCGGTGATCGTGAGGCCTTCGTCCGCGATACCGCGGAACGAGATGCCGTCGGCGGTCTCCACGTCGAGCATCAGGACCACGCGCGGACTGCTGTTGACCTCCCGCCAGTCGACGAGAACGCCGAGCGCAAGCGCCCCCGTACGCAGTTCCGCATTGCGCTTCCGTGCGTCACTGCTCAGGAACGGGTTCGGGGCGACGCCCGGGAAGTCGGGCCCGACACCGAGCGATTCCCGACTCAGGTCGGGCCTGAGCTGCGCCATCAGATCGTTGAGCTTCTTCTGCGAACCGAACATCCTGGCCCTCCCTCACACCGGTGCCGGAATCTCGGCCTGGCGCTTCGTATTCACTGCGATGGTATGTCGCGGCCATTCCCGACCTCCGGCGCATCGCCCCGTCCCGATGGGGTCGCCGTCTGCGGTCGCGGAGGGACTCGGTCGGTGCACCTGTCTGTCGGACGAGCCACGTCCACACGCCGACAGGAGGACCAAGCCGTGATCGATACTGACCCCAACCGCGCGTCCCGGGCAAGACCGTACGGTGCCGCGATCCTGTGCGGAGCGGCCGTCACGCTGATCAACTTCTTCTGGACCGTCGGCCAGTGAACATCAACGCACAGAGCTCGACGATCCCGTCGTAGGCCACCCTGGTCTCATCCTGGTGTTTCAACACAGGCAGGAAACCAAGAGAGGATCTACCGCGACCACCGAGCCTCAGCGGTTCAAGTCTTCGTACAGCGACAACGGCGGCGCTTGCGTAGAGGTGGCCGCCAACGTCCCCGGTGTTGTCCCCGTCCGCGACTCGAAGGACCCCGAGGGCCCGGCCCTCGCCTTCTCCCCCGATGACTTCGCGGCCTTCGTTGCCGCCGTCCGTACCGGCGAGTTCGGCGACGTCTGACGTACGCGCGGTGCCCTGAGGGCCCCGTCACCCCTTTTTCCGGAGCGGCGGGGCTCCGCCATGAACTGGGCGGGTTCCAGGCGTCAGGAGTCCCTGCGGTCGGCAATACTGGGGTGTCCGGGGGCGATTCGGACAGGGAGGCGCGGTGGGCGGGACGGCCGGATTCGCCGTGGTGGTGTTCGGAGGCCTGGGCGGCGTGGTCGCCTACCTCGCCGGGGTGGTCGGCCTACGCGACCTCCGGCGGCTGCGCCGGGTCGGCGTCCCGGCCCTGGCCCTGGTGCGCGCCCGCGTCCCCGCCCCGGAGGACCGCGCGCTGCCGCCGCGCCCGCTGCTGCAGTTCGAGACCGAGGACGGCCGGGTGGTGGAGGTCTTCTCCCCCGTCCCGTCCACCCCGCGCCACCCGCTGCCGGACGGCGGCCACGTGCAGGTCCGCTACGACCCGGCCGACCCCCGGCAGGTCCTGGTGGAAGGCCGCGAGCGCAGACCCCTGGAGTACGGCTTCGTGGCGCTCGGGCTGCTGATGGTGCTGGCCGCGATCACACTGGCGGTCGCCGTCCTGTGAGGCTGCCCGCCTGAATCGTCTTCGAGAACGAGGCCGGGTTCGCGATGACGCCGCCGCGCGCCCGCACCTGGGGCCAGCGCGGACACACACCCGTCGTCCGCGTCCGGGGACGCTCCCGCCGCCGGATCTCGGCGGCGCGCCTTCGTGCCGCGCGCGGCGTGGTCGAGCCGATTCCGCGGCACCGCCGAAACACCGGCGCTCCGGCGGTTCGACCACGGCATTCCGGCGCTCCGGCGCCGGCCGGAACAGCCGAGGCGAATATGACGCCCAGTCATCGGAAAGTCACGCATTTTCATGGTCGGCGCACACCCACGATATTCGCGGCCCGATTCCCACGGACGGATCTCCGTAGCCGGTTCGTCACGTCCCGCATTCGCTCCGCCCGGAATTCCACGCGCGACACGCGGCCCGCGCGGGCCTTCCGGGTGGGCCTTCGGGCAGTCCTTCAGGCAGGGCTTCAGGCAGGGCTTCCGCGCAGGCCTTCCGGACGGGGCGCGGACACCCGGGCCGTCGGCCCGACCTCGGCTAGACGTCGAGAGCGGCCTCGATGCGCTTGAGACCGTGCCGGGCGAGCGCGAGGTTGGCGCGCGAGCGGTCCAGCGCCAGGTAGAGGAAGAGCGAGCCGTGACTGCGGGTCAGCGGGCGGATCAGGTGGTACTGGGTGCCGAGGGTGATCAGGATGTCCTCGATGACATCGTCGATCGACAGCGCGGCCAAGGCGCGTATCTTCGCACGAACGACCTCGGTGTTGGCGGCGGCCGCAATCTCCAGGTCGAGCTGCTGCCCCCCGCCGAGGAACCCGAGCGACATGCCGCTATCGTAGTCGGCCACAGCCACTCCGATGGCCCCCTCGATGGCCATCGCGTCCTTGAGTGCGTCGTCAATGTTCATGCGCTGTTCGTCCTTTGCGTGACTTCCGGGCAGAACTCCCGTGTGCAGGAACAAAATAGCAAGAAGTCACCGGTTGTGGTCGCCTCGTGAAAATGATGGAATAAAGTACGCTACCGGGGTTCAGAACGTGAAGGGGTACTGGTGCGCGCACTCGAAGCTTCCCTCTCCGATGTGCTCGGCTCCCCCGGAGTGGTCGGTGCCGCGCTCGTCGACGCCGTCACAGGTCTCAGCTACCAGTCCGCCGGGGACCACCGGCTGCTCGGGCCCGGGGCCGAACTCGCCGAGCTGACCAACCTGATCGGCGAGCGGCTGTACGAGGCAGGGGCGGAGAGCGAGTTGGAGAGCCTGGTGGTCACCAGCACCCGCCATCACCAGGTCGTCCAGGTGGTGTCCCGGAAGGGCGACCCCCTGCTGCTGGCCACCGTGCTGGACCGGGAACGGACCAACCTGGCGCTGGCCGTCCGCCAGACCGCCGACCGCGCGCAGGACTTGCTGGCATGACCGACCCGTCCCACGACACGGCGCCGCCCGCCATCCCCGCAGCTCCCACGACGCCGGCTCCGCCCACCGCGCGCAACGTGCCCGCGCTGCTGCTCGCGCTGCGCCGGACGGAGTTCACCGGCTCGGTCACCGTCTCCAGCGCACCGGGCGGCACGATCCACCTGGAGCAGGGTCTGGTCACCGCGATCGAGACCCCCGGGGCCCCGACCGCCGCGACCCTGCTGCTGAAGTCCCGGCGCGTCGGCGAGGAGGAGTGGGCGTCCGCCGAGGTGGCCGCGTCGGTCGGCCGGCCGACCGACGCTCCCCCGACCTGGGGCGGCGACCTCGGCGCGGCCCTGGTGGCTCAGGGGTCGATCGGCGCCGCCGAGCTCGAAGCCGTCTGCGCCGCCGCCGCCTTCGACGGGGCCTTCGCCCTGGTGCTGAGCCCGCCCGGCGGTTGGGAGACGGCCGAGGCGGCGCCGCCTGCCAGGATCGCGCTGCGCCCGGGCATCGAGCCGGAGCGGCTCTTCGCGGAGACCGCCCGGCGGACGGCCCTGCTGACCCGCCTCTGGGGACCGCCCGGCGAACTGGCCCGCATCCGGATCCGTCCTGCCGCCCGGGCCGAATCCGGTGCGCTGCGGATCCCGGTCCGCTACCGGGAGATCCTGGCCGCCGCCACCGGCCGCCGCACCGCGCGCGACCTCGGCTTCGCCCTGGGACGCGGCGTGTTCGCGGTACTCCTCGACGTCGTACGGATGGACGCCCGGCACCTGCTCCACCGGGAACCGGCGCACCCGGCTCCCCTGGCACCGAGCGTGGCCCCGCGCATAGCGACGAGCGAACCGCCGCCGGCCGACACCGGGCCGCTGCCGCGCCGCGTCCGCAGCGGACGCGGCGCGGGTGGTCCGGGCGGCCCCGGCGGCCTGCCCGCCCGATCCGAGGGAGCGGCGGCGGCTTCCGACGGCCCACCGAACGCACACCGCGCCGAGCACACCGCGCGTACCGAGACGACCGAGCAGAGTGAGAAGAGCGCACCATGAGCAGCCAGACACCGACCGCCGTACTGGTCGACGAGTTGAAGTCCCTCCGCGACCGGGTCATGGGCATCTCGGAGAGTGTCATCTCCACCACCGACGGCCTGTTGGTGGCCGCCGACACGGCTGCCGTCCACCCCGAGTCGGCCGCCGCCCTGTCGGCCGCCATGCTCGGCCTCGGCCGGCGCACCGCGGCCGAGGTCGGCGTGGGCGGCCTGCGTGACGTGGTCACCCGCTGCAACAGCGGCTACGTCGTGGTGCTGGCGATCGGGGAGCAGGCGCTGCTGATGATCCTGGGAGACGAGGGCCTCGACGTCGCCGGCCTGCACCGCGAGTCACCCGCCACGGTCCGCCGCCTGAGCGAGCTGCTCGGGATGGTCCCCGCGGTCTAGAAGTCTCCTGAAGATCTTGCTTCGGACACCCGATTCACCCCGGTTTGCCGGGAAATGTCAACCAGGTCGAACTGGTGCAAGCCGGGCGCGTTTTCAAGATCTTCATCAGCCTTCTAGTCCCAACGCCGTTCAGTTACAGCAATCAGGGGCGATCGGGCCGGTCGCCGCACAGGGCCTCGACCAGCCGCCGGGCCCGGGTCTCCTCCGAGAGCAGCGTCTCCACCAACGGCCCGGTTCCCGGCCTGTCCGCCGCGCCGGACAGGTAGGCCTCGACCGCCCGCGGGTCGGCCGCGAGCGGCACCCGCCCGGCGGTGAGCGCGGCGTGGGCCCGGGCGTAGTCCAGGCCGAGCCGGGCCAGCCGCACCCCGCCCGCGTGCCGCTCGGCCGGGTCGACGCCGCCCTCGCCGGCCAACTGCGGGTGCCGGCAGGCGACTTCGTGCACGGCGAGAACGGCCAGCAGCACGTGCTCGGTGCCGGGCGCACGGCGGCCGAGGCGCTGCGCCTGCCCGTCGGCCTCCAGCCGGACCCAGGCCATCGGCGCGGCCGCGATGTTCACCTTGGCGAAGCCGGGTACCAGCAGCCGCTTCCAGCGCGGCAGCCGGTACGGCGTGCGGCCGAGCAGCGCGTCCCGGGTGGGGCGCAGCAGCGGGTCGAGGTCGTCGCGGTCGGGGGCGCCCGGGGCACCGGGACCGTCCGGCGCGTCAGGGCCGGCGGGCGCCGCCAGTCGCTCCAGCACCGCTCCCCGCGCGACGCCCGCCGCGCGCAGCAGTTCGACGGCCCGGGCATGCGGATCGGCGAGCAGGGCGCGCAACAGGTGTTCGGCGCTGAACTTCCGCTCGCCGTCCTGCCGGGCCCGCTCCATGGCACCGGTCAGGGCGCGGGCGGCGGCGCCGCTGAGCAGCACGCCGCGCTCCCCGGTCGGGCCGAGCGCATCGCGGGCCGGCACGCTCGCGCCGGCCCCGTCGTCCGAGCCCCAGCGTGCCGTGTCGGCCCCGCCCTGGCGGTCGCGCAGGACGGCGAGCAGGGCGGTCGCGGTCGCCCCGGCGGCCGCCAGGGCCTCGCCGGCCGGGCCCTTCGCCCCGGCGACGGCGGCCAGCAGGTGTTCCGTCCCGAGGCGGCCGTCACCCCCGCCGCGCGCGCCCCGGGCCGCGCCCAGGACGCCGAGCGTGCGCCAGTCCGGTTCCAGCGTCGTCTCCATCCGGCCCCTCCCACCACGATGCTTTGCCCGAACTATATGCCTGCTTTGCTAGTCCTTTACACGTGACTGCGCGTCAAGGAAACGTCAGAACCAGCCGGTTCGGGGCACCGGCAACTCAGGGCGCGGAGGCCGGGTCGGCGGCACTCACCGGGACGTCCGGGTGGCGGAACCAGGACCCCTGCACCACCCGCTGCACCAGCATCAGCACCGCGCCGAGCAGCAGCGCGCCCAGCCCGATCACCGTCACCCCGCCGACCCGGCCGACGCCCGGCAGGTCGATCGAGGTGGCGCCGTAGTCCGGATCGGCGTAGACGTCGAAGGCGCCGTAGGCGAAGAAGTACAGCAGCATCAGGCCGCCGGCCAGCGGGAGCACGCCCTTGAAGACGAAGTCCCGGACGCTGCGGGTGAGGACCCGGCGGTAGTACCAGACGCAGGCGAAGCCGGTCAGGCCGTAGTAGAAGGCGATGCCGAGGCCGACCGAGGCGATCGAGTCGGCCAGCACGTTGCCGCTGATCGCGGTGAGCAGGACGTAGAAGGCGATCGACGCCAGGCCCATGGCGACCGTCGACCAGGTCGGGGTGCGGTGGCGCGGGTGCACCCGGGCGAAGCCGGTCGGGATGGCCCGGTGGGTGGCCATCGAGAAGGTGGTGCGGGCGGTGGGCAGGATCGTCGTCTGGGTGGAGGCGGCGGCCGAGGTCAGCACCATCAGGATCAGCAGCCGGCTGAGCACCGCGCCGATCCCGGTGGTGCCGAACACCGCGTCACCGAGGCCGGACAGCACGTCCCCCGAGTGCGCCGGGTTGCCGAGCCCGATGCCGTCCGCGCCGACCCCGGCGAAGGACTGCGCCGAGGTGGCGACCAGGACGTAGATGAGGAGCAGCAGCACGGTGGAGATGACGGCCGCGCGGCCGGGCGTGCGCGCGGAGTCGGCGGTCTCCTCGTTGACGGACACGGCGGTGTCCCAGCCCCAGTAGATGAAGACCGCGGCCAGCATGCCGGCGGTGAACGCCGAGGTCGAGGGCACGTTGAACGGGTTGAACCAGGACGCGTCGACGGGGATGGCGGTCGGGGGCGCGGCGGAGCCGTACGCCTTGACGAGCGCGGTGACCGAGAAGGCGACCAGCATCACCACCTCGACGGCCAGCAGCCGGCGTTGCAGGGTCGCGGACAGCTCGATGCCGACGTAGCAGATCGCGGTCATCAGGAGGATCCACAGCACCCCGGCGCTGGTCGTCCACACCCGGCTGTCCGCGAGCGAGTCCAGGCCGACCAGCCGGAAGCCGTACACCCCGGCGATCTGTGCCAGGTTGGCCATCACGATGACGTCGGCGACGACGATGCCCCAGCCGCCCATCCAGCCGGTGCGCGGGCCGAACGCCCGGGCGGCCCAGGTGAAGGTGGTGCCGCAGTCCGGGTCGGCGGCGTTGAGCTCCTTGTAGGCGTAGGCGATCAGCAGCATCGGGATGAACGCCAGGACGGTGACGACGGGCGCCTGGAGGCCGACCCCGACCACGACGATGCCGAGGGTCGCGGCGAGGCTGTAGGCGGGGGCGGTGGAGGCGAGGCCGATGCACACCGAGGACAGCAGGCCCAGGGCGCCGCTCTTCAGGCCCTTCTCGCCCGCCCCGGAACCCGTCGGACGGTCACGGGGACCGCCGGTCGGGGGGCTGGTCGGGGACGCCGACACTGGCCCCACCCCCTTGGGTGCGCAGCGGGGGCCGCGAGGACGGATCTGGTCGTCTCAGCGTACCGCCGCCCTCGGCGGGCGGCCCGGGGGCGGCGAGCGGGCGGCCCGGGGGCGGCGAGCGGGCGGCCCGGGGGCGGCGAGCGGGCGGCCCGGGGGCAGGACTGCCGGGCTACCGGGCTACCGGGCCTGCGGGCTGCGGGCTGCGGGGCTGGACGGACGACGCGCGGCGCGGGCCGTGGTGCGGTCGCGGCGGTGCCCGCCTGGCTCGGCGGGCCCGCTGTCCGAACGGCGACCGCTCCGCCGCCACGGCGCCGCGCGCCTCCTACCTGTTTTCCACCGGTTGCCGAGGGCTCCGGAGTACCGGCCGGAGCCCTGGTCTCGGCGTGGTCCGCCCGCCGGCCCGAAGGCCGGTGAGGGACCGTCTGTGGGGTTTCACCCGAGCTGGTCGAGGCGCAGCCGCGCCACCCGGACCGTCCGGCGCGGCAGGGTGGTGGGCAGGGCCACCAGCAGGGCGGTGGCGGTGAACATCGCGAAGTGCGAGCCCTCCGGCCAGGTCCCGGCCCAGCCCAGTTCGCCGTGCCGGTGCTCGGCGAAAGCGTTGCAGCACAGCCAGGCCGCCAGTCCGATCAGCGGCGCCGCCCGGGGCCGGGAGAAGGCGCCGAGCATCGCGCACAGGCCGAGGTAGGCGACGTGGGCGAGCCCGCCGGAGTGCAGTTCGCCGAGCCCGCCGAGGCCCATCGCCAGGACGCCGCCGGCGAGCAGCGCCACCGTGCCCGAGGCCGGGGCGGAGAGCCGCTCCAGGACCGGGTGGTAGCGCCGCCCGCCCGGCCGGGCCGCGTACATCCGCACGCCCTACCCCTTCGCGGCGACGAGTTCGGGCGCCGGGCCGACCGGCAGGTGCCACCGGGTGCGCCGGTGCAGCGCCTCCAGCTCGTGCAGCAGCTCGGGCACCGGGACGGTCAGCACCGGGCAGCCCGCCTCGCGCGCGCAGTGCGCCGTGACCGAGCGCCGCAGCCGGCGGCGCAGCAGGCCGCCGCTCCGGCCGAGGACCAGCAGGTCGTCCGTCCGGTCGGCGGCCTGGACGAGGGCGGGCCCGGTCTCGCCCCTGATCACCAGCGGGCGCAGCGGCACGCCGGGGTCGGCGCCGCCGAACGCCGCGTCGAGGGCGTCCCGCAGCCGCTGTTCGGCCGCCTCCCGCACCGCCGCGAGCAGCGGCGGGCACGGCGACCGGCGATAGCCGAGTTCGCCGCCGGGCGGCTCCCAGGCCAGCACCGGCACGAGTTCGGCGCCACGGCTGCGGGCTTCCGCCACGCCGCGGTGCAGGGCGGCGAGGCTGCCGAGCGATCCGCTGACCCCGACCACCACCCTGCCGGTGCCGCTGCCCTGGTGCCGCCCGTTGCCGTGCATGGTCCGTCCTCGCGTCGTCGTTCCGGTACCCGGCGTGTCGCCCGGTGTGTCACCTGGTGTGTCGTCCTCCACCCAACCGCCGCGCCGGCCGGCCGCCGCCCGTCCTTGACGCCTTCCTGACGCGCCGGGCCGCCTTCCCAACGCGCTCCATACGCCTGCCTCCCGCCGGCACCTGGTTTCACCCGTTCGGCGGACGGGAGCCGGGAGGCAGGAGACAGGAGCCGGGAGGCGACGCGGTGCCCCGGATACCGGATCACGGGCGATCAGCCGTAACGTCAGGCCGGGGCGCGGGCGAGGTCGAGGGTGTAGGCGGTGCCGCCGGCGGGAGACGGTTCGACGGTGAGCTCGCCGTTCATCGCCTCGACGAAGCCCCGCGCCACGGTGAGGCCGGTGCCGTCGGCGGCCGGGCCCGGGGCCCTCACCCGGAGGTGGATCCGCCCGCCCACCGCGCCCGCGTCCACCAGGGCGGGCCCGGCGGCCCCCGCCAGGAGGTCCGCGAGGGCGCGTTCCAGCAGGCCGGCGTCGGCGAGCACGGGCGGCAGGCCGTCCGGGAGGGCGAGGCGCACGTCGCGCTGCTCACCGCTCTGCTCGGCGGGCAGGGCGGCCAGCGCGGCGGCGAGCACCGGGGCCAGCGCGGTCGGACGCAGCAGCACCGGTTGCTCGCCGGCCCGCAGCCGGTCGAGGTCCAGCAGGTCGGCGACCAGGCCTTCCATCCGCCGCACCTCGGCGGCGATCCGCCGCCCCGGCGGCCCCGGCAGGTCGGCGGCCTCGCGGCGCAGCGCGGCGAGCGGGGCGCGCAGGTCCTGTCCGACGGCCTCCAGCAGCGCGGTGTGCAGGGCGTCGGTGTGGGCGAGGGTCTCGGCGGCGGCGGCCTGGGCGGCCAGCCGTTCGCGTTCCCGGGCCAGTCGCAGCTGGGTGACGTAGGGGCCGAGCAGTCGGGTGTCCTGCTCGGTGAGCGCCGGTCCGCGCAGCGCCAGGACGGCGTCCGGACCGAGGTCGACGGCGAGCGAGGCCTCTTCGGGGTGCTGCGGGAGGGCGGTGCCGGACGCGGCGGCGGGGCGCCAGAGCCGGCCGGTGCGGACCAGGACGACGGCGCCCTCCAGGCCGAACACCTGGCGCAGGTCGGCGACCAGGTCGGGCACTGCGCGGGCGCCGGATTCGGCCGCCGCCCCGGCCAGCCGGGCCAGCACCGCCGCTTCGGCGCGGGCCCGGTCGGCCTGCTGGGAGCGGCGGGTGAGGCCGTCGATGAGGTGGGCGATGATCCCGGCGACGGCGAGGAAGAGCAGCAGCGCGGCGAGGTCGGCGCCGCGGGTGACGGCGAGGCTGTGCCAGGGCGCGGTGAAGAAGTAGTCGGCGGCGAGCGCCCCGGCGGCGGTGCTGGCGGCGGCGGGCGGCAGGCCGCCGAGCCGGGCGGTGGCGGCGACGGCCAGCAGCAGGCAGAGCAGGGCGCCGGGGAGGGCGAGCGAGTCGCGCAGCGGGGAGAGCGCCCAGGCCAGGGCGGCCGTTGCGGCCGGGCCGGCCAGCCAGGCCAGGCGCCGGCGGCGCGGCGGGACGGCGGCCGGGCGGCGGCGCCGGGGTGCGGGCGGGACGGCGAGCAGGCCGGGTTGGGGCGGGGGGACGACCCGGACGTCGATCGGGCCGGCCAGCCGGATGACGCGGTTGATCACCGAGCCCGAGACCAGTTCGCGCAGGCGGCTGCGGCTGGTCGGGCCGAGCAGGATCTGGGTGGCGCTCTCGGCGTGGGCGAAGTCCACCAGGGCGCGGGCGGCGTCGTTGCCGTCGACCTCGATGTAGCCGCCGTGGAGTTCGTGCAGCAGGGCGCGCTGGCCGGCGAGGGCGGGCGGTTCGTGGACGGTGGCGCCGTCGTCGGGCCGGACGTGCACGCCGATCAGGTCGCCGTGGACCCGGGTGGCGGTGCGGGCGCCGCGGCGGATCAGGTGCTCTCCCTGCGGGGCCCCGTTGAGGGCGACGACGATGCGTTCCTTGGTCTCCCAGGGCGCCCGGATGCCGTGCCGGGCGCGGTAGTCGGCGAGTTCCTCCTCGACCCGGTCGGCCAGCCAGAGCAGGGCGAGTTCGCGCAGGGCGCCGAGGTTGCCGGCCCGGAAGTAGTGGTCGAGGGCGACGTCGATCCGGTCGGGCGGGTAGATCGCGCCCTGGGCCATCCGGGTGCGCAGGGCCTGCGGGCTGAGGTCGACGAGTTCGATCCGGTCGGCGGCGCGGACCACCTCGTCGGGGATCCGCTCGCGCTGGGCGACGCCGGTGATCTGCTCGACGACGTCGTTGAGGCTCTCCAGGTGCTGGATGTTGACGGTGGTGGCCACGTCGACGCCGGCGTCGAGGAGTTCCCGGACGTCCTGCCAGCGTTTGGGGTGGCGGCCGCCGGGGGCGTTGGTGTGGGCGAGTTCGTCGACGAGCGCGAGCTGCGGGCGGCGGGCGAGCAGGGCGTCGACGTCGAGTTCGGTGAGGGTGGTGCCGCGGTGGCCGACGGTGCGGCGGGGCAGCACGGGCAGGTCCCCGAGCTGGTGCTCGGTGCCCCGGCGGCCGTAGGTCTCGACCAGTCCGACGACGACGTCGAGGGCTTCGTCGTCGCGCAGCCGGCGGCCCTCGGCGAGCATGGCGCACGTCTTGCCGACCCCCGGCGCAGCCCCCAGGAACACCCGCAGTCGTCCGCTCACCGCCGTGCCGCCACCTCCTCGGTGTCCATGCTCCGCCGGGACGCCGGGGTGCGCGAGGGGACGGGCGCTCCGGCGGGTGCCGGGGGGCACGAGGGGACCGCCGCAAGATCCGGATGGTGCTATCGTCATTAGCACCATGTTGCTGAAGCTGGACACCGGTGACGCCCGTCCCCTGCACGAGCAGGTGGCGGGCGCGATCAGGCGGGCCGTCGCCGAGGGCGAGTGCGCCCCCGGAGACAGGCTGCCACCGGCCCGGGAGCTCTCCCGGGCGCTGGGCGTGAACACCAACACCGTCCTGCGCGGGCTGCGCACGCTGCGCGACGAGGGCGTGCTGGAGTTCCGCCGGGGCCGTGGCGTCACGGTCGCCGAAGGCGCCGAAGCGCGCTCCGAACTCGCCGATCGGGTAAGGCAGTTGGTCGCCGATGCGGCCCGGGCCGGCTACAGCAGGAACGATCTCGTGGACATGATCAGGGGGATGTCGTGACGGACGGGAAGCTCATAGCGAAGGAGCGCCGGGAGCCCGGGGCGGGGCGCGGCGCGCTCTGGGGCGCGGTGGCCTGGTCGGCGGGCGTCCTGGCCCTGCTGATCGCGCTGCCGTGGGCCGCGCGCCACCGGCTGCCGGACCCGCTCGCCACCCACTGGAGCGGACAGGACCCGGACGGCTCCATGTCGTTGACGGCCGCCGCGCTGTTCCCGGCGGGAGTCTGGCTGGTGCTGGTGCTGGCCGCCGCGGCCGCCCGCCGGTTCCGGGCCGGGACGGCGGGCGGCGCCACCGGGGCGGCACTGGCGGCCGTCGGGGTGCTCCTGACGGGGGCACAGACCTCCATCGTGCACGCCAACCTGGACCGCGCGCGCTGGCAGGAGGCCGCGCCGATGGGCTTCGAGGTGGTCGTCCTGGTCGTGGCGGCGGGCCTGGCCGGCCTGCTGACCTGGCTGGCCGTCCGCCCGCGCATCGACTCCCCGACCGGGGCGAGCCCGGCGGCCCGGATCCCGGCGCCGGCGACCGCGCCGGGCGAGCAGCTGGTCTGGCTCTCCCAGGCCGCCAACCCGTGGCTGCAACTGGGCGCCTCCGTCCTCGCCCTGGGCGCGCTGGTCGGCGTGCTGGCCCCGGCCAGCGGGCTGATGGAGTTCAGCTGGGCGACGGTCGTGCCGTTCGTCACCACCTCCCCCATCGTCCTGTGCTCGGCCTCGGTCAAGGCCCGGGTGACCGCGCAGGGCCTGTCCGTCGGCTTCGGCCCGTTCGGCTGGCCCAGCCGGCGCTGGTCCCCCGCCGACCTCGACTCGGCCCGCGCCGAGCTGCGCACCCCCGCCCAGGCCGGCGGCTGGGGATACCGCGTCAACGGCCTCGGCACCACCGTGATGCTGCGCCGCGGCGTCTGCCTGGTGGTCCGCACCCGGCGCGGGCGCGAGTTCGCCGTGAGCGTCGACGACGCCGAGCGCGGCGCGGCCCTGCTCAACTCCCTCATCGCCAGGTCCGCCAGCCCCACCGGCTGACCCCCGTCACGCCGCTGGGGCCCGTCTTCAAACCGCCCGTTCCGGTGGTGTGGACAGGGGTCGCACCGTGGGTACACCAGCTGACAGCTGCTCATAGTGCAGAGGGCAAGGAGGCGTCCGTGACCCACGAACGGCGGACGGCGGAAGACCCGGAGCGCGACGCGGTCGACGCCCGGGGAGGCACCAACCAGGACGAACGGACCATCACCTTCCTACGACTCGGCGTCGGACTGATCGGCATCCTGCTGCCGCTCGCACTACCCCTGGGGAACTGGCTGTTCGCCGAGCTCAGGGGCCAGAGCACGGCGGGATTCTGGCCGGCCTCGATGAGCGGCTCGTACTACACCAGCACCCGGAACCTCTTCGTGGGCGGCCTGTGCGCGCTCGGGGTGTTCCTGATCTGCTACCGCTTCGACCGCCGGGACGACCGCTGGAGCACCGCCGCCGGCGTGTTCGCGCTCGGGGTCGCCCTGTGCCCGACCGCGCCGCAGGGCGCCACCGCGTTCCAGAGCGCGGTCGGCCTGCTGCACTACGCCTTCGCCGGACTGCTGCTCTTCGTGCTGGCGATGTTCTGCGTCTACTCCTTCCGCAACCCGCGCTCCACCCAGCCGTCCTGGGTCAGCCGGGCCTACCTGGCGGCCGGGGTGCTGATCCTGGCGCTCCTGCTGCTCGCCGTCGTCGCCGGGGTGGCCGGCGTCGGCACGGACTGGGCCGTCCGCCCGCTGTACCTGTGCGAGTGGTTCTCGACCTGGGCCTTCGGTGCCGCCTGGACCGGCGCCGCGCTCGAACTCGCCGCCGCCGGTCGATCGTACGGACACCATCCGCTCCTCCCGGGGCAGAGCGGCTCCCCGACCGCCGGCAGCCCGGCGGCCCAGCCCTAGGATGCGCTCTTAAGGGGGCCTTAACCCCAAGAGATGGTCATCTTGTCGTCCCGTAACACCGTTACCATGCGCACCAAGGCCCGCCACCAGGGCGGCCGGTGACGGAACCCCAGCAACGGGAGGACGAGCATGTCGAACGAGGTCCGGGCAGGGCGCGGCCCGCAGGAGGAGTACCCGTCGGTGGATCTGCGGATGGACGTACCGCACTCGGCGCGGGTCTACGACTACCTCATCGGCGGCAAGACCAACTTCGAGGCGGACCGCGTCGCCGCGCACGCCTCGGTGCAGGCCTGGCCGTCGCTGCCGATCTCCATGCGCACCACCCGCGACTTCATGCAGCGCGCCGTCCGCCACCTCACCGAGGAGTACGGCGTCCGGCAGTTCCTGGACATCGGCACCGGCATCCCCACCTCGCCCAACGTCCACGAGATCGCCCAGTCGATCGCCCCGGACGCGCGGGTCGCCTACGTCGACAACGACCCGATCGTGCTCACCCACGCGCGGGCCCTGATGTCCAGCACGTCGCAGGGCCGCACCTGTTACGTGGACGCCGACTTCCGCGACCCGGAGTCGATCATCCAGAACCCCCGGCTGCGCGAGGTCCTCGACTTCTCCCAGCCGGTGGCGCTGTCGCTGATCGCCATCGTCCACTTCGTGCTCGACGAGGACGACCCGCAGGGCATCGTGCGCCGCTTCATGGACGCCCTGGCACCGGGCAGCTTCCTCGCCCTGACCGTGTTCACCGGGGACACCGACCCGGTGGGCGTGGGCGGCGTCGGCCGGGAGTACAACGCGCGCGGCATCCCGCTGCAGATCCGCGACCAGAAGGAGACCGCGGCCTTCTTCGACGGCTACGACCTCCTCGACCCCGGCGTCACCCTGGTCCACCACTGGCGCCCGGACGCCGGGGCCGCGCCGATCCGCGACCAGGACATCGCGATGTACGCGGGCGTGGCGATCAAGCGCTGAGCCTGCCGACGTCAGCCGGGGACGGCGACCAGGCCCGCCTCGTAGGCCAGGATGACGAGGTGGACCCGGTCGCGGGCGTCGAGCTTGGCGAGCAGCCGGGTCATGTAGGTCTTCACGGTCGCGATGCTGAGGACCAGTTCGGCGGCGATCTCGGTGTTGGACAGGCCCCGGCCGACCAGGGTGAGGATCTCCCGCTCCCGGCCGGTGATCGCGCCCAGCCGCCGGGCGGCCGGTGTCGGCGCGGGGGCCTGCACCGGCGCACCGGTCGGTGACGCGGCGATCGGTGACGCGGCGGCCGGGCCCGAAGCCGCCGCCGGGCCCGGAGCCGGCCGCTGGTCCGCGAAGGAGGAGATCAGCCGGCGGGTGACGCTCGGTGCGATCAGGGCGTCCCCGGCGGCCACCACCCGGACGGCGGCGAGGATGTCGTCCAGCGCCATGTCCTTGACCAGGAAGCCGGACGCCCCGGCGCGCAGCGCCGCGTACACGTGGTCGTCGTCGTCGAAGGTGGTGAGCACGACGACCCTGGTCGGCCCACCGCCGCCGGTGATCAGGCGCGTGGCCTCGATGCCGTCCATACCGGGCATCCGCAGGTCCATCACGACGACGTCGGGCCGCAGTTCGCCGGCCAGCCGGACGGCCTCGGCACCGGTGCCGGCCTCGCCGACCACCTCGACGTCGGCGGTCTCGGTGATGACCATCTCCAGCGCGGCCCGGACCAGCGGCTGGTCGTCGACCAGCAGGACGCGGGTCATGCGGTCACCTCCCCGGGGATCGGCAGTCGGACGGCGACCCGGAAGCCGCCCTCGGGGCGCGGCCCGGCCTCGAACTCGCCGTCCAGCAGGCCGACCCGTTCGCGCAGCCCGGCCAGGCCGAAGCCCCCGCCCCGACCGGTGCCGGTGCCGCGGCCCCGGTCGGTGATCTCCACCGCCACCTCGCCCGCCGTGCGGCGGTCGACCAGGACCTTGCAGGAGCGGGTGTCCGCGTGCCGCACCACGTTGGTGACGGACTCCTGGATGACGCGGAACGCCGAGAGGTCGATCTCCGGTGGCAGCGGGCCCTGTTCGCCCCGCCGCCGGACCTCGACCCGGACGCCGGCGGCGGTGGTCGCGGCGGCCAACCGGTCGAGGTCGGCCAGACCTTGAGGGGTGGTCGCCGACGTCGAGCCGTCGGCCTGGCGCAGCGCGACGAGCATCCGGCGCAGCCCGGCCAGGGTGTCCCGGCCGGCGTTCTCGATCTCGCCGAGCGCCTGCTTGGCCCGTTCCGGGCGGGTGTCGATGACCCGGCGGGCGGCGCCGGCCTGGAGCGCGACGATGCCGATGGTGTGGGCGACGGTGTCGTGCATCTCGCGGGCGATCCGCAGCCGTTCGGCGGTGACGGCCTCGGCGGCCGCCCGGGTGCTCAACGCCCGGGCGTGCTCGCGGTTCTGCCGCATCGAGCGGCCGACCAGCCAGGCGACCAGGGCGAGCAGCGCGGCGCCGTCGGCGGAGCCGACGTGGGTGCCGGTGAAGATGCCGACGGTGTTGCCGTGCACCAGGCCGATGTGCAGCACGAGCAGGCTCATCACCAGCGCGAACGCGGTCCGCGAGCTGCGGCGCGGCCGGGTGGCGGTGATCAGGCAGAGCGCGACGTCCACGGCCAGCAGGGAGGCCGGCGGCACCTGGGTGTCGGCGGCCCAGCCGTCGGTCTCCGTGAAGGCGGCGACGAACAGCAGGGCGACCGCGAGCACCGGAAGGCGGCGCACCAGCGCGGCGCCGGCGAAGGCCACCACCGTGGTGGCCAGGGTGAAGGCCAGTCCGCCGTGGGCGGCGGCCCCGCCGTGGTACCGGGCGTTGCCGCCGAGCAGGACGGCGGGGTAGGCGGCGGCCACGCACCAGGCGAGCCCGACCCAGACCTCGGGCGGAACGCGCCGGAACAGGGGCGGAGAGGGCGTCGCAAGCATACGAAGATCGTATCGGCGGCCTGAATCACCGTCATCGGACCGTGGTTGTACGACCGGGGGTGACAGCCGGGGCCCGCGGTGTCAGCGCCGGTCCGATGCGGCGGCCCGGCCCCGCCCGGCACCGTGGAGCCCATGATCGAAGTCACCGAGCTGACCAAGCGCTACGGCCGCACCGCCGCCGTCGAACGCCTCACGTTCACCGTCCGGCCCGGCCATGTGACCGGCTTCCTGGGCCCCAACGGCGCGGGCAAGTCCACCACCCTGCGGCTGATCCTCGGCCTCAACGACCCGACCGGCGGCACCGCCACCGTTGACGGCCGCCCGTTCCGGGCGCGGACGCGCGGCCTGCGCGACGTCGGCGCCCTGCTCGACGCGGGCGACGTCCACGGCGGGCGCACCGGCGCGGCGCACCTGCGGGCACTGGCCCGCGCCAACGCGATCCCGGCCGCGCGGGTCGAGGAGGTGCTGCACGAAGTCGGGCTCACCAAGGCCGCCGGTCGCCGGATCGGCGGCTACTCGCTGGGCATGAAGCAGCGGCTCGGCATCGCCGGCGCGCTGCTCGGCGACCCGCCGGTGCTGCTGTTCGACGAGCCGCTCAACGGCCTCGACCCGGAGGGCGTGCTGTGGGTCCGCGGCCTGTTCCGCCGCCTCGCCGAGGAGGGACGGACGGTCTTCGTCTCCAGCCACATGATGGCCGAGATGGAGCACACCGCCGACCGGCTGGTGGTGATCGGCCGGGGCCGGCTGATCGCCGACGAGAGCCTGGCGGAGTTCTCCGCCCGGGCCGACCGCACCGGCGTCACCGTCCGGGCGGCCGAACCCGACCGGCTGGCGGCCGTGTTGACCGCCGCGGGCGCCACCGTCCGCCCCGGCCCGGACGGCGCGCTCGCCGTGACCGGCCTGGACGCCACCCGGATCGGCGAACTCGCCCTGGAGCAGCGCCTGTTGCTGCACGCCCTGACCTCCCGCGCCGCCTCCCTGGAGGAGGCGTTCATGGAACTGACCGCCGACAGCGTCGACTACCTGGCCGGAGAGCCCCGATGATCACCGCGACCACCACCCCCCAGCCCCAGCCCCACCCCCACCCCCAGTCCCGTCCCCGGCCCCTCCCCCGGCCGCGCGCCCGCTTCGGCGACCTGCTCGCCGCCGAGTGGATCAAGTTCTGGTCCCTGCGTTCGACCGTCTGGGTGCTGGGCCTGAGCGCCCTGTTCGTCATCGCCGCCAACCTCAAGGCGGCCCGGTACACCTACGACCACTACACCGTCGGCGACGGCGATCCGGCGACCATGCTGCAGGTCGCGCTCGGCGACTCCTTCACCATGATCGCCGCCGACGTCGTGATGATCGTCGCGGGCAGCGTCGGCGCTCTCGCCCTGGTCGGCGAGTACGCGAGCGGGCTGATCCGCACCACGCTGGTGGCCGTCCCGGACCGCCGGGCCGTGATCGCCGCCAAGGCCTGCGTACTGACCGCGGTCATGCTCGGCTACGGCGCCGTCACCGCGGGCGTCTCCTTCGGTGCCTGCCAGGCGGTCCTCGCCGACACGCACATCGGCGTCTCCGTCACCGACCCCGCCGCGCTGCGCTTCGTCGCGGCCGCCGCCCTGTTCGCCCCGGTCTGCGCCCTCGCCGGATTCGCCCTCGGCGCGCTGATCCGGCACACCGCCGGAGCCGTGGTGGGCACCGTCCTGGTGCTGTTCTTCCTGCCGGCGTTCTTCAACGAGCGCTACCGCTGGTCGGCCGACCTCCTGCACGCCATGCCGCTCCAGGCCTGGCGCCGGCTGGCCCAGGTCGACCTGACCCACTCGCTGCCCTCGGCGCACCCGGCCACCGTCGCCGGATCCTGGGCCACGTTCGCGCTCTGGGCGCTCGCCTCGGTGGTGGTCGCCGTGGCCGTCGTCCAGCGCCGCGACCACTGACCCGCCGTCCGGCGGCGGCGCCGGGAGCGGTGCTCACCCGTCGCGGCGGCCCGCCGCCACATCCGCCAGCGCCACCAGCAGCGCCGCCAGGACCAGGCCCGCCGCGACCGTCACGCCCAGCTGGAAGGCCAGCGCCCAGTCCGGGTGCGGGCCCTGGGCGTGGGCGAAGAAGACCGAGCCGACGATGGCGATGCCGACCGCCGAGCCGACCCGCTGGGCGGTCTGCAGGACGCCGCCGGCGCTGCCCGCCCGGGCGATCGGCACCCGCTGGAGGGTCAGGGTCTGGTTCGGGGCGATCACCAGCCCGCTGCCCACCCCGGCGACCAGCAGCGGCACCACCGTCGCCCAGCCGATCGCCGACCCCGACCACAGCTGCACCGCCAGGGCCGAGGCCAGCAGGCCGACCAGCACCAGCACCAGGCCGAGCAGCACCAGCCGGCGGCCGAGCCGGTGCACCAGCCGTCCGCCGATCGCCGCGGACACGCCCGAGCCCACCGCGAACGGTGTGACCGCCAGGCCCGCCGTCAGCGCCGAGTAGTGCAGGCCCGCTTGGAGGTAGAGCGTGAAGATGAAGAAGATCGCGGTGAACCCGGCGAAGTACACCAGCGACAGCGCCACTCCCGCCGCGTACGGGCGCACCGCGAACAGCGCCATGCTCACCAGCGGCTCCCGGCCCCGCGCGTAGTACCGCTCCCAGCCCACGAAGGCCCCCAGCAGCACCGCCGCCAGCGGCAGCAGCAGCCAGCGCGTCGAGCCGTGCCACTGCTGCGCCTGGACGAACGGCAGCAGCAGCGCGACCGTCCCGGCACCGAGCAGCAGCACCCCGACCGGGTCGAAGTCCCGGTGCCCGGCCCGCGAGGCCGCCGGCGGGGGCGGCGGGAGCAGCCGGTAGGCGATGGGCAGGGCGGCGACGCCGATCGGCAGGTTGACCAGGAACACCCAGCGCCAGCCGTTCTGCGGGCCGAACAGGTGGATCAGCAGACCGCCCAGCAGCGGGCCGACGGCGGTGGACAGACCGATGGTGGCGCCGAGCGCGCCGAAGGCCCGGCCGCGTTCGGCCCCCTGGAACAGGACCTGGATGAAGCCGGAGACCTGCGGCACCAGCACCCCGCCGGCCGCGCCCTGGAACAACCGGGCCAGCACCAGCCACTCCTGGTTCTGCGCCGCCCCGGCCAGCGCGCTGGCCGCGGTGAACAGGGCGAGCCCGGTGAGGAAGACGGCCCGGCGGCTGCGGGCGTCGCCGAGCCTCCCGGACGGGACCAGCACCAGGCCGAAGGCGAGCGCGTAGCCGCTGAGCACCCACTGCAGGCCGCTGTCGGACATGTGCAGCCCGGCCCGCACGGTCGGCAGGGCGACGTTGACGATGCTGACGTCCAGCAGCGTCATGAACCCGGCGACCAGGCAGACCGTCAGCGCCCGCCAGCGCCGCGCCTCGGCCCGCCGGCCCGCGGCGGAGGCGCCGGGCCGCTGTTCCGGGGTGCTGCACGGGGGTTGGGCCGTCATGGGAGCACCTTCCGGGCGTCCGGCGGTCGTCTGGCTTCGCGTCCGGCGGCCGGCCGTCGTCCGGCTTCCCGGTCCGGCTGCCCGCCCGCCGCGCGCGGCCCCCCTCCGAACGGCCATCGTGGACGGCGCGGCCCCGGAGCCGCCAGCCGGGCTGCGCCGCCCGCGCCGCCGCTCACCCGGACGGCCGAACCCGATCGCGGCCTCCCCCGGCGCCCCGGAGGCTGAGGACATGAACGCCGCCACCGAAACCCCGCCGACCGCCCCGCCGGTGCTGGACGCCCGGCAGCGCAACGTCGTCTTCGGCACCATCGTGCTCGGCATGCTGCTGGCCGCGCTCGACCAGACCATCGTCGGCACCGCGCTGCCCACCATCGTCGCGGACCTCGGCGGGGCCGCGCACATGTCGTGGGTGGTGACGGCCTACCTGCTGGCCGAGACGGTGGCCACCGTGCTGGCCGGCAAGTTCGGCGACCTGTACGGGCGCAAGCTGCTCTTCCAGATCTCGGCGGTCGTCTTCATCACCGGCTCGTTCTTCTGCGGCCTGGCGACCAACATGACGCTGCTGATCGCCTGGCGGGCGCTCCAGGGCATCGGCGCGGGCGGCCTGATGGTGACGGCCATGGCACTGATCGCGGACGTCATCCCGCTGCGCGAGCGCGGCAAGTACCAGGGCGCGATCGGCGCGGTGTTCGGCGTGGCGACGGTGATCGGGCCGCTGCTGGGCGGGCTGTTCACCGACCACCTGTCCTGGCGCTGGGCGTTCTACGTCAACGTGCCGATCGCGATCCTGGTGGTGATCGCGGCCGCCCGGACCATCCCCTCGGTGCGCTCGGCGGTGCGCCCGGTGATCGACTACCTGGGGATCGCACTGGTCGCGATCGGCGCCAGCGCACTGATCCTGGCGACCAGTTGGGGCGGCAACGAGTACGCCTGGGGCTCCGGGGTGATCATCGCCCTGTTCGCCGGCGGCGCCGTCGCCCTCGGGCTGTTCTGCTGGGTGGAGAGCAGGGCCGTCGAACCGATGCTGCCGATGCGGCTGTTCCGGAACCCGGTGTTCGCGGTCTGCTCGGTGCTCAGCTTCATCGTCGGCTTCGCGATGCTCGGCGCGCTGACCTTCCTGCCGACCTACCTGCAGTACGTCGACGGCGACTCGGCGACCGTCTCCGGCGTGCGGACGCTGCCGATGGTGATCGGGCTGCTGCTCGCCTCGATCGCCAGCGGCAACGCCGTCAGCAAGACCGGCAGGTACCGGGTGTTCCCGATCGTCGGCACCCTGGTGATGGCCGTCGGCCTCTACCTGCTCTCCCGGCTCGAACCCGGCACGGGCACCGCGCTCGCCTCCCTCTACATGTTCGTGCTCGGCGTCGGCATCGGGCTGAGCATGCAGGTGCTCACCATCGCCGTGCAGAACACCGTCGACTACGCGGACCTCGGCACCGCCACCTCCGGCGTGACCTTCTTCCGCACCATCGGCAGCTCCTTCGGCACCGCCGTGTTCGGCACCATCTACGCCAACAGCCTCAAGACCGAACTCGCCCGGGGCGTGGCCTCCTCGGCCCGCCTCACCGGCGCGGACCCGGCGCTGCTCACCCGGGCCGCCGAGAGCCCGCAGGGCCTGCACCGGCTGCCCGCCGCGCAGGCGGCCCCGATCGTCCAGGCCTACTCCGACGCCCTGCACACCGTGTTCCTGTGGACGGTGCCGGTCGCCCTGGTCGGGTTCGTGGTCGCGCTCTTCCTCAAGCAGGTGCAGCTGCGGGACACCGCCCGGGCCGGCTCCACCGACATGGGCGAGGGCTTCGCCCAGCCGACCACCAGCGACTCCGACCCGCACCTGGAGTACGCCGTCGGCAAGCTCGTGCACGGCGTGGACCTCGACACCGTCCGCTCGATCGTCGACGACGCCGACACCCGGGTCGACCTGGCCGGGGCCTGGGCGCTGATGGAGGTCGCCGGCCACACCAAGGCCGTCGGCCAGGCCTCCCTGGACCTCATCGCCGCCCGCAAGCGGGTGCCGCCCGAGGTCCTGGAGCCGGTCTTCGACCGGATGGCCGCCGAGGGCTACCTCACCCGCGACGGCGACCGGCTCTCCCCCACCGAGACCGGCTCCCAGGAGGTTCGCGTCCTCGCCCAGGCCTGGTCGGACTGGCTCAACGCCCGGCTGGACGCCGACGCCGGCCGCCCGCGCAGCCCCCAGCTGCGCACCGCGGCGACCGCCATCGCCTGGCGCCTGATGGTCGAGGACCTCGCCAACGGCCTTCCGGCCCACGCGCGTTCGAAGGACGCGGTGCGAACCTAGGCCGCCAGGACCTAGGGCTTCCTCGCCAGGATCAGTTCGCGCCGCACGCCGTCGGCCATCAGGTCGCCGGGCTCGTCGGTCTCGGCGAACCCGTTGCGGTGGTAGAGGGCGATGGCCGCGTCGTTGTCGGGGTTCACCGCCAGCTTGAGGGTGGTGAACCCCTGCTCGGCGGCCCAGCGGGCGATCGCGCCGATCAGCCGGTCCCCCACGCCCCGGCCGCGCGCCGCCGGGCCGACCCACAGGGAGATCAGCTCGGCGGCCGCCCCGCCCTCGTCGGCCGGGACTCCGCTGGCCATCGCGACCGGGCGGCCGTCCAGCACCGCGACCAGGTCGAGGGCGCCGGGGATCTCCAGGCGGGAGCGCCAGCGGGCCTCGTGGTCGCCGGCGCCCTGCCAGTCCGCCAGGGTGGAGCCGAAGGCGTACGGCGCCTCGGTCAGCGCGGCCAGGCGCAGCTCGCGCCAGAGCGCCCAGTCGTCGGAGCCGAGCCGGCGCAGTTCGGGTTCGGGCAGTTCGGGTTCGTGCAGTTCGGACATGGTGCGGACCTTGCCGCAGGCCGGGCGGCACGGCAAGCGGATTACCCGGTTCAGCCCACGAGCGGCGGGTTGAGGCGGGCGAAGGCCTCCTGCCGGCGGTAGGGGAAGTACGGGTACGGCGCGGTGCGGGCGCTGGCCGCGTCGAGCCGGGCGACCTGCTCGTCGGTCAGCGACCAGCCGACCGCGCCGAGGTTCTGCCGCAGCTGCTCCTCGTTGCGGGCGCCGATGATGACCGAGGAGACGGTCGGGCGGCGCAGCAGCCAGTTGATGGCGATCTGCGGGACGGTGCGGCCGGTCTCGGCGGCGATCCCGTCGAGCGCGTCGACCACCCGGTACAGCAGTTCGTCCTCGACCGGCGGGCCGTAGTCGGCGGTGTCGTGCAGCCGGCTGTCGGCCGGGAGCGGCCGGCCGCGCCGGATCCGGCCGGTGAGGCGGCCCCAGCCGAGCGGGCTCCACACCAGGGCGCCGACGCCCTCCTCCTGGGCGAGCGGCATCAGCTCCCACTCGTAGTCGCGGCCGACCAGCGAGTAGTAGACCTGGTGGGCGGCGTAGCGGGGGCGGCCGTAGCGCTCGGCGACGGCGAGGGACTTCATCAGCTGCCAGCCGGAGAAGTTGGAGACGCCGGTGTAGCGGAGCTTGCCGGCCCGGACGAGGTCGTCGAGGGTAGCCAGTACCTCCTCGATCGGGGTGCCGGCGTCGTAGGCGTGCAGTTGGAAGAGGTCGAGGTAGTCGGTGCCGAGGCGGCGCAGCGCGTCGTCCACGGCCCGGGTGAGGCGGGCCCGGGAGGTGCCGGCGTCCTGCGGGCCGTCGCCGGTCGGCAGGCCGGCCTTGGTGGAGACGAGCACCTGGTCGCGGCGGCCGCGGATAGCCTGGCCGAGGACCTCTTCGGAGGCGCCGTCGGAGTAGACGTCTGCGGTGTCGAAGAGGGTGACTCCGGCGTCGATGGCGATGTCGAGCAGGCGGCGGGCCTCCTGGACGTCGGTGGTGCCCCAGGCGCCGAACAGCGGTCCGCGGCCGCCGAAGGTGCCGGTGCCGAGGCTGAGCGCGGGGACCTTGAGGCCGGACGAGCCGAGTCGGCGGTATTCCATGGCGGTTGCCGTGCTGGTTGTCGTGTTGGTTGTCGTGTTGCTTTCCATGGCAGTTCTCCCCTCGGAGCCCTTAACGGGACTCCCATTCCGTTAGGATGGTTCGACCTTAGCAGGGCCCATCGACCTAATGGAACAGGAATCCCGTTAATGACTGCCGAGCCCTCCGCGCCGGACGCACCGGACACTCCGGACGCGCCGGAGACCCCCACACCCGGGACGCGGCGCCCCGGTGGCCGCACCGCCCGGGTTCGCACCGCCGTCCTGCGGGCCGCCGAGGACGCCCTGGTCGAGCGCGGCTTCAGCGGGCTCGACCTCGGCGACGTCGCCCAGCGGGCCGAGGTCGGCCGGACCACCGTCTACCGGCGCTGGGGCACCACCAGCGCGCTGGTCGCCGACCTGCTCGCGGACATGGCCGAGCAGTCACTGCCGCGCACCCGCAGCGGCTCCCTCGCCGAGGACCTGCGGGCCAACGCCCGGCTGGTCCAGCGCACCCTGGCCGACCCCCGACAGGGAGCGCTGTTCCGTGCGGTGATCGTCGCCGCCACCTGCGACCCTGACGCCGCCGAGGCGCTGCGGCACTTCTACCTGCGCCGGGTCGAGGAGTGGGCGCCGTGCGTCGCCGAGGCCGTCGAACGCGGCGAACTCCCGCCGGACACCGACGCGTTCGAGGTGGTCCGGGCCGTCTCCGCGCCGCTCTACTACCGGATGCTCACCACCGCCGAGCCGCTCGACGAGGCCGCCGCCGACCGCGCCGCGACCGCCGCCGAGGCGGCCGCCCGGGCGGGGGCGCACCGGCGGGAGAGCGCCTGACGGCGCCCGGGAACGCCGCCGGCCGCGCAGTTCGGCGAACTGCGCGGCCGGCGGGAGGGCTGGCGGTCCGGGGGCGACCCGGGGAGCGGCCTAGAAGAAGCTGTCGTCGTCGCCCTCGTAGTAGTTGTTCACAACCACCTCGGGCGTGTCGTCGCTGAACGCCTCGTTGAGCAGCGCGCCGCCGACCAGGCCGGCCGCGCCCGCGCCGATCAGCGCGCCGGTGCCGAAGCGGCGCCCGCCCTGGCCCGGCTGGCCCTGAGCGGGCTGGCCCTGGACCGGCTGCGGATAGCCCTGCTGGACCGGCTGCGGGTAGCCCTGCTGCGGGGTGTAGAACGGCGGCACGGTGGTCTGCACCCGCTGGGCGCAGGCGGCGCAGGTCTCGATCTGGCGCGGCACGCCCCACTGCGGCGACCACAGCACCGCCGTCGAGCCGAGGCCGTGCGAGGGGTCGAAGAAACACGTCACGGGGGAACTCCCTGGTCCTGGCTGGGTCATCGGGACAGCGGGCGCCACGGCGGGCACGGCGGGCGCCATGGCCGGCGCGGCGGGCACGACCGGAGCCGGCGGGGGCGCGGCGGGCGCGGGGGCGGCGGGTGCCGGTTGCAGGACGTCCACCCCGAAGTCGGCGGCGATACCCGCGAGCCCCGACGCGTACCCCTGCCCGACGGCCCGGAACTTCCAGTCCGCACCGTGCCGGTACAGCTCGCCGAACACCATCGCCGTCTCGCTGCCCGCCTCGGCCGCCACGTCGTAGCGGGCCGTCTCGGCGCCGCCCTCCGGGTCGGTGAGCCGGATGTACGCGCCGCGGACCTGGCCGAAGCTCTGGCGCCGCTGCACCGCGTCGTAGACCGCGACCGCGAAGACGATCTTCTCCACCCCGGCCGGGACGTCCGCGAGCCGGACGTCGATCCGCTCCTGGTCGTCGCCGCCAGCGGCGCCGCCCTGGTGGCGGACCGAACCGTCCGGGCTCTGCAGGTTGTTGAAGAAGACGAAGTGCTGGTCCGAGACGACCTTCCCGGAGGCGTCGCAGAGCAGGGCGCTGGCGTCCAGGTCGTACCCGGCGCCGGCCGTCCAGCCGAGGCCGACCCGTACGACCCGCAGCCCGGGGGCCTGCTTGCCCAGGGAGACGTTGCCGCCCTTCGTCAGGGCCACACTCATGGGACTCCTCCGCAACCGTTCGAATTACCGCTGTTTCCGCTGTTCGACCACGACAACGCTGTAGAGCTCGCGCCGGTTCCCGACTTCCCGTCAGTACTGGACGGGACGTTCCAGCAGGCCACGGGCCCGCGGCGCGGCCTTGCCGGCCGGGGCGCTCGGGCGGTGCGCCCTGGCGGGGCATCGACCCCCGACCTATTGTCAGGTGACATGACACGCCTTCGTCGCGCCGCCACCCTGGCCGCCGCCCTCACCGGCACCCTCGCCGCCCTGCTCGCCCCGGCCGCCGCCCAGGCCGGCCCGGCAGCCTGCCAGATCGTCGGCACCGCCCCGGTGGACACCGAACAGGCCCGGCTCCAGGACCAGCGGACGACCGCCTTCACCGAGCGCTCCGGCCTGCGCGACCTGCTCCGGGGCTTCCCCGCCGCCCTGTGCGCCGCCCGGAACACCCGGCAGGCGGAACGGGTGGCGGGCGCCTGGGGCCGGGCGCTCTGGCAGGCCGGGGTGGACCGGGCCCAGGGCCGGCGGCCCAGCGGCGAACTCCCCGCCCGCGACGACCGCCCGCTGTACTGGACCAGGCTCGCCATGACCGTCCAACTGGCCCGCTGGCAGCCCGGGTTCGACGTCGACCCGGCCGACCTCCGGGCCCGCTTCGAGGACGCCTCCCGGGGCCTCGACGACGGCTTCACCGCCGCGCCCGGCGTCCGGCGGATCTTCGTCAGCGGCTTCGACCCGTACGGCCTCGACACCGAGCCGCGCCGCGCCAACCCCTCCGGCGCGGCCGTGCTGCAACTGCACGGACGGCGGATCACCCTCGCCGACGGCAGCCCGGCCGAAGTCCGGGCCGTCCTGCTGCCGGTCCGCTACGGCGACTTCGACGACGGCGTCGTCGAGCGCGCCTTCGGCCCGCACCTCACCCCCGGCCCGCAGGCCGCCGACCTGATCACCAGCATCAGCCAGGGCTACCCGGGCCTGTTCACCCTGGAGGCCTGGGCCGGGCGGGCCCGCTCCGCCGATCCCGCCACCGACAACACCGGCACCCTCTCCGGCGGCACCCGGCAGCACCCGGTCACCGCCCCGGGCCTGGACGACGGCCCGGAGTTCATCCGCACCACCCTGCCCACCGACGCCATGACGGCCGTCCAGCAGCCCTACCCCGTCCGCCTCAACACCACCGTCACCGAGATCCCCGAGGGCGGCGTCGACCCCGTCGACCGCGCGGACGGCCCCACCCCCGGCTCCCGCGCCGTCGCCGGTGGCGGCGGCGGGTACCTCTCCAACGAGGTCGCCTACCGCTCCAACCGCCTGCGCCTCGACCTCGCCCCCGACCTCCCCGGCGGCCACCTGCACACCCCCGTGCTCACCGGCCTGCCCGCCCAGCAGGACCGCCTCACCGCCCCGGAGTTCGAGCAGAACGAGGCCGCCATCGCCGACCAGGTCCGCGAGATCCTGCGCCACGCCCGGTTCTGAGCCCCGGTGCCGCGCCCGGTTCTTGAGCCCCGGGCGCGGCGGGGACGGCTACTACACCGGCCGGGCGAAGCGCGTCCCCGCCGCGCGCGCCCGGGACTCGGCGATCTGCGCGTACGCGGCCTCCCGGTCCGCCCAGTGCGAGCCCTCGACCGACTTGCCGCGCTCCAGGTCCTTGTAGACCTGGAAGAAGTGGGTGATCTCCAGCAGGTCGAACTCGCGCAGGTCGCCGATGTCGCGCAGGTCGCCGTAGCGCGGGTCGTGGGCGGGGACGCACAGCACCTTCTGGTCCGGCCCGCGTTCGTCCCGCATCACCCACATGCCGACCGCCCGGCAGGTGATCACGCACCCCGGCACGGCCGGTTCGCCGCCGAGCACCAGCGCGTCCAGCGGCTCCGCGTCGCCGCCGAGGGTGCCCTCGACGTAGCCGTAGTCCACGGGGTAGCGGGTGGCGGTGAACAGGGTGCGGTCGAGGCGGATCCGGCCCGCCGCGAAGTCCATCACGTACTTGTTCCGCGACCCCTGCGGGGTCTCGATCAACACCTCGAACTCCACCGCCGCCTCCTCCTCTGCGCCTGGGGAGATTGTCCGCCGTCCCGGCCGTCCGGGCACCCTCCGCAAACGCCCTCCGCGGCCCGCTGGGGTCCGTTAGCATCCGGATCATGGGGAGTTGGCGTGTCACCGTCCAGGACCATCACCGGCGCAGCGGCGGGCGGCCGCAGGGGCGCCCGGAGGGGCCGCTGGCCCGCCACGGCGGCCTGGCGCTGTACGGGCGGGACGGCGAGATCAGCTGCGTCGACGCCGAGGGCCTGGTCCGCTGGCGCCGCCCCTGCGCGGGGCGCCCGAACGCGGCCCACCTCTCCGGCGGCCGGGCGCTGGTCACCACCGACTCCTTCGAGTACACCGCCTGGGGCCACCTCGGCCCGGCCCTGCTGCTGGACCTCGACGACGGCGCCCTGGTCGCCGAACTGCGCGGCGAGCGCGGCACGGCCCTGGGCGGCGGCCGCTTCGTGCTCGGCCTGGAGGGCTACGGCGCCTTCGACACCTGGGCCTACGACCGGGACGCCACCCTGGTCGACTCCTGGCGCAGCTACGGCCACTACGTGGTCGGCGGCGGCCTGCGCGTCGTCGAGACCGACCGCCGCCGGCCGACCGGGAGCCGGGTGGTGCGGCTGCTGCCCGGCGGGGGGATCGAGAGCGGCCCGCTGCTCGCCGACCCGCAGGCCCCCGCGCCGGTGGTGCTGGCCGACGGCACCGTCCTGGTGCTGGACGCGGGGGTGCTGCGCGCCGTCGGGCGCGACCTCGACACCACCGTGCTCGCCGAGTTGCTCCCGCTGTCCGGCGACGACCTGCACCGGTTCACCGGCACGCTGCGCCGCACGGCCGACGGCCTGACCGTGACGCTCGTGGAGCGCCACCCGACCCGGATGGGCGGCTACACGACCCACCGCTGGACCCTCGGGCTGGAGTCGCCGAACTAGGGCGTGTCCGGCCGGGCGAACTGCTCTCCCGGCCCCCGGCGTTCCCCGGCGGCCACTCTCCGCGACCGCTCCCACGGAGCAGTACCGGGCGCGGGGCCGCTCCGGCGGCGGTAGGACGGACACAGACGTGCCCGGGAGGAGAGACCGTGAAGATCGTCGTCGACCTCAACCGCTGCCAGGGCTACGCGCAATGCGCGTTCCTCGCTCCCCGAGTGTTCGAGCTGCACGGGGAGGAGGCCCTGCTCTACACCCCGCAGGCCGCCGAGGACCAGCGTGACCGCGTCCGGCGGGCCGTCGCGGCCTGCCCGGTGCAGGCCATCGTGGTCGAGGAGGAGGGCCGGTCCGATGTCCGATGACCTCAAGAACGGCCGGATCGTCATCGTCGGCGCCTCGCTGGCCGGCCTGCGCGCCGCCGAGACGCTACGGGACGAGGGCTTCGCCGGGCAGCTGACCGTGGTCGGCGAGGAACGCCTTCCCCCGTACGACCGGCCGCCCCTGTCCAAACAGGTGCTGCTCGGGCGGGTGCGCGCCGAGGAGACCGCGCTGCCCCGGCGCCGCGAGGTGGACGCGCAGTGGAAGCTCGGCGTCCGCGCCACCGGTGTGGACGGGGCCGGCAGGCAGGTCCTGCTCGCGAACGGCGAGCAGCTGCCCTACGACCGGCTGCTGATCGCCACCGGCACCCGGGCCAGGCCCTGGCCGAAGGCCGAGCAGGCCGCACTCGACGGGGTGTTCACCCTGCGCACCGCCGAGGACGCGGCCGGCCTGGCCGAGCGGCTGGACGCCGGCCCGAAGCGGGTGCTGGTGATCGGCGCCGGGTTCACCGGCTCCGAGATCGCCTCCGCCTGCCGGGAGCGCGGTCTGGCGGTGACCGTCGCCGAGCGCGGCCCCGCCCCGCTGGTCGGGGCCCTCGGCGGGGCCTTCGGCGCCCTCGCGGCCAAGGTCCAGCTCGCCCACGGCGTCGACCTGCGCTGCGGGGTGACCGTCTCCGCGCTGACCGGCCGAGCGGGCCGGCTCACCGGCGCCGAGCTCTCCGACGGCACCCGGATCGAGGCGGACGTCGCCGTGGTCGCCCTGGGCGCCGTCCGCAACACCGAATGGCTGGCCGAGTCGGGGCTCGCCGCCGGTCCGCGCGGGGTGGCCTGCGACGCGGGCTGCCGCGCCTTCAACATGTACGGGATCGTCACCGACGACGTCTTCGTCGCGGGCGACGTCGCCCGCTTCCCGCACCCCCTCTTCGAGTACCAGCTGCTCTCCCTCGAACACTGGGGCAACGCGGTCGCGCAGGCCGAGGTGGCGGCGCACAACATGGTCAGCCCGGGGCCGCAACGGCGGCCGCACCTGAGCGTCCCCTCCTTCTGGTCCAGCCAGTTCGGGCTCAACATCAAGTCCGTCGGCGTGCCCACCTTCTCCGACCACGTGGTCCTCGCCCAGGGCTCGGTCGAGGAGCGCCGGCTCGTCGCGGTCTACGGGTACCGGGGCCGGATCACGGCCGCCGTCAGCGTGAACCGGGCCAAGTGGCTGGAGCACTACCAGCGGCTGATCGAGGCCGCCGCGCCGTTCCCGCCCGACTGGGACGGCGTGGAGCCGCCCGCCTCCCGCATCCCGGTCCCCTCCGACGTACCCGACCCGAAGGTGCTCTCGCACGGCCCGACCGTCGCCCTCACCGGCCACCTGCCCGACCGGCGGCTGACCCTGCGGCGCTGGGGCGGCTGAGCCCACCCGCCACCGCTCGACGGGCGCACGCCCACCGGGCCCCGCCGCCCGTCGAGGACCACTACCGCCGCCACCCCCGAGGAGCCACCGCGCATGGCCGCCGCCGACACCCTGTTCCGCCGGATCACCGACTACGCCAACCGCGCCGACCCCTACCCCCTGTACGCCGAGCTCCGCGACCACGGCGTGGCCCGCCAGGACGACGGCAGCTACCTGGTCGGCACCTACCACGAGGTCGCCGCGCTGCTGCACGACCCGAGGATCAGCTCGGACCGCCGCAACCGCACCGTCCCGGACGAGATGCAGGGCAGCGTCCCGGTCGCCTTCATCGGCCGGGACGACCCCGAGCACGAACGGCTGCGCAGCATCGCCATGCGGCCCTTCGGCCCGCCCCACGCGCCCGACCGGGTCGACGCCATGCACGACGAGATCGCGCGGATCACCGGGGAACTGGTCGACGGGCTCCGGGGCCGCGACCGGATCGACCTGGTCGAGGACTTCGCCTACCCGCTGCCGGTCACCGTCATCTGCCGGCTGCTCGGCGTGCCGCGCGAGGACGAGCCGCGGTTCCACGCCTGGTCCGAGACACTGATCGCGGGCTTCGACCCCACTCCCGACAGCGATCCGACCGAGCGCCAGCGCGCGGCCACGCAGGCCCGGATGGAGATGGGGCTGTACCTCGGCGAACTCGCCGAGAGCCGCCGGGGCAAGCCGTCCGACGACATGCTCTCCGCCTTCGTCAACGACCCCGGCCCGTCGGGCGGCTTCACCCAGACGGAGCTGATGGCCACCGCGGTCCTACTGCTCATCGCCGGGCACGAGACGACCGTCAACCTGATCACCAACGGCGTGCTCACCCTGCTGCGCCAGCCGGAAAGCCTGGAACTGCTGCGCGACAAGCCGGAGTTGATGCCGCGCGCGGTGGAGGAACTGCTGCGCTACGAACCCCCGGTCCAGCTGTTGCCGCAGCGCACCGCGCTCACCGACATCGAGGTCGCCGGGGTCACCGTCCCCAAGGGCGCGCCGCTGATCCTGGTGCTCGCCGCCGCCAACCGGGACCCTCTGCGGTTCCGGGAGCCCGACCGCTTCGACCCGAACCGCCCGGACAACCAGCACCTCGGCTTCGGCAGCGGCGTGCACAGTTGCTTCGGCGCACCGCTCGCCAGGGTCGAGGCGCAGCTCGCGCTCACCGCGCTCATCCACCGTCTGGACGGCCCCCGGCTGCTCCAGGACCCGCCCGAGTACCGGCGCAGCCCCGTCCTGCGCGGGCCCCGGCACCTGCCGCTCGCGCTGTCCGGCGTCAGGGACTGAGCAGCCCGGGCCCGGGAGGCCGATGCCGCCTCCCGGGCCCGGGCACGTTCGGCGGCGCTACGGGGTGCCGCGCACCACCGGCAGCTCCAGGAAGGACGGGTCGGCTCCACCGTGCCCGATCCGGTAGCTCGCCCGGCCGTCGGCCGGGAGCAGTTGGAAGGAGTCCGGGTTGGCGGCGGCGACGGTGAGCCGGATCCGCTCGCCGGCCCGGAAGAGCACCGCGACGGGTTGCAGGTCGATGGTGACCTGACGGGCCCGGCCCTGCGGGAAGGGCGCCGCGTCGGCGGCCGCGTAGCTGCGGGGCGTGCGCAGCCGGCGCCAGTCGGGGTTGTCGTCCCGGTCGGCCACGGCCCGGTCGGCGAGGGCGAGTTGGCCCTCGGTCAGGTAGGTGACCCGGCCGTCGGGGGTGACGTCCTCCAGGTAGACGTGCAGGGCGCCCTGGGCGGTGCCGTCGAGGCCGGTGACGTCGAGCGTGACGCGGCCGTTGCCGGTCACCCGGGTGTCGCCGGTCAGCGGCGGGGTGGTGTAGCTGAGGAGTTCGGCGTCCACGGCGGCCCGGTCGGGGTAACTGACCTGGTTGCCGGTGAGGTTGGCGTTCCAGCGGTCCAGCGGGCCGGTGCCGGCGGTGGGGTCGAGGCGCAGCAGGTCGGTGCCGGGGCGGTCGTCCGGATCGGGCCGCCGGCGGCTGAGCGTGGTGCCCTCGCCGAGGTAGAGCCGCTGCGGGCGGGTGCCGGGCAGCGGCCAGCGGGTGGTGGTGCGCCAGACACCCTCGTTGAAGGTGTAGTAGTGCAGGTGCCGGGTGCCGTCGGGGCGGCCGTCGGCCCGCACGTAACGGTCGAAGAAGTCGAACGTCCGCTGGGCGATCTGGGCGCGTTCCTGGTCGGTGAGGTGGCGGGCGGGCTGGAAGGGGTCGGCGAGGTAGCCCTGGCCGTGGCTCCACGGGCCGATCCAGGCGTCCTGGGTGTTGGAGAGGCCGGTGAACTGGGAGAGCACGCCGTTGGCGGTGCCCGCGTCGAGCCAGCCGGCGTCGGTGAGCACGGGGACGCCGCCGGCCTCGACGGCGTCGGCCTTCTCGCCGACGCTGCCGACCGTCCAGCTCTTCGGGCCGTCCCGGTAGTCGCGGTACACGCCGGCCTCGGCCATGTCGACCAGGTTGGCGTTGCCCGCGTGCTCGGCGCGCGCGGCGGCGAGCAGGGCCGGTCCGTCCGGGCCGTCGACCGGCCGGGGCACGGCGCCGGTCAGGCCGGTGGCCGCGCAGGCCTGCCGGGTCTGCTCGTCGGTGTCGCAGGTGGTGCCGCCGGCCTGGTCGAGGATGCGCAGCAGCAGCGCGTACGGGGCGATCCGGGGTTCGATGAGCAGGCCGCCGGGGCGCACCAGGTCCTCGTACGGATCGAAGTCGTAGGAGATCGGGGCGGCGGCGGTGATGTGGTGGTTGCCGAGGGCGGTGGCGAGCATCGCGGTGTCGCCGCCGTAGGAGACGCCGGTGGTGCCGACCCGGCCGTTGGACCAGGGCTGGGCGGCGATCCAGTCGCTGAGCGGGCCGCTGTCGGCGACGGTGTCGGCGCCGAGTTCGGAGCTCAGGGTGCCGAAGGAGGCGCCGGTGCCGCGCAGGTCGGCGACCACGTAGGCGTAGCCGTGGGCGTTCCAGCCGTCGGCGTCGCTGCTGCGGCCGCCGTCGCCGGGTGCGCCGGGGTAGACCCGGGCCCGCCAGTAGCGCTGGGTGACCAGGACGGTGGGCAGGTTCGCACCGTCCCTGGTGCCCTCGGGCAGCCAGACGTCGACGGCGAGGCGGACGCCGTCGGGCATCGTCACGTAGCGCGACTGGAGGTGCGGCTCGGCGGCCGGGGCGGCCGCGGCGGGCGCCACCGCGAGTCCGAGCACGGCCGCGGCCGCGACCAGCGCCGCCAGCGGGCGGCGCTGGATCCCCCCTACCCGGCTCACCGGGAGGTCGCCTTCCAGGGGCCTTCCTCGGGCCTGGCCTCGGTGTCGGTGCCGGGCCAGGGCGGCATGGTGACGGCGGCGATCCGCAGCGGCCGGTCGGCGTCCTCGTCGGCCCGGAACTGGAACGCCGTACCGAGCGGGATCGAGGCCGCCGTCCCGGGCACGAGCCGGACGGTCTCCTCCCGCCCGCCCTGGCGGCGCCACAGTTCCCCGGCGCCCTCGACGACCTGCCACAGCTCCTGCACGGTGGCGTGCGACACCGCGTGCGACACCTGCCCGGGGGCGAGCTCGAACACCGCGAGGCTCCCCTGTCCGTCCAGGACCAGCAGCGGGAACACCGCGGCCCCGTCCGGTGCGGTCACCACCTGGACGTCACCGACGTCCGCTGTCTGGAACGGTTGCTGCGCTGGCTGACTGGTCATCCGACCCGGCCTCTCTCGCGTCACGGAGTACCTTGGTCTCGCCCCCCACCGCCGATGAGAACACGCCCCGGCGCCCGGCCGCCACCCTGAGATGTCCCGTAGTTCGACGCGTCGGCCCCGCGCCGGTCCGACGGTGGCCCCGCGCCGGCCACGCGCCGGTCTCAGCCGCCGGCGGGCGTGCCGAACTCGCGGAGGGCGTCGGTGACGATCGCGTCCAGCCGGGCGTGGTGGGCGCCGCGCCAGTAGGCCTGGCCGCAGTCGACGCACTGGGCGAAGACGTCGTAGGAGCGCTCGGTGCCGTCCCGCAGCTGCTCGCGCACCGAGGTCTTGTCGGCCTCGCGCAGCGTGCCGTTGCAGGTGGTGCAGCGGCTCCACGGATCGAGCGGGGGCGCGAAGCGGGAGAGCACGTCGCGCAGCTGCTCGTTGGGGCGGTGGCTGTAGACGTAGGCGCCGGCCCACAGTTCGCGGCGGCGCAGCAGGCCCCGGTCGCGCGAGAGCAGGACGCGCTGCTCGGCGGCGGAGCGGGCGGCGAGCGCGGCGTCGCCGATGTCCGGGTTCTCGTAGGCGGCGTCGACGCCGAGCAGGCGCAGTCGGCGGGTGAGGGTGCCGAGGTGGACGTCCAGCAGGAAGCGCGGCGGGGCGGGCGAGGGCTGCGGCCGGTCCACGGCCCGGACGGTGACGTGTTCCTCGTCGACCGGCACGTGCGACCCGGGCACCGGCCGGCCGTCCACCAGCAGGGTGCCGACCTCGGTGAGCGGGACGCCCAGGGACTCGACGACATGGCCGAGCGTCGAGGTGCCGTCGGTGCGCAGCGCCGAGCGGCCGGCCCGCCGGGGCCCGGAGACGAAGAGGTGCAGCTCGGGGGCGAAGTCGAGCCAGATCTGGGGTCGGTCCACGCGGCCAGCATGCCAGCGGGCGGCGGCCCGGGCCACCGGTTTCCGGTCAGCCGTCGGAGCATTCTCGGGCGGGCTCGCGGCGGCGGCGGCCGGCGCGGGCCCCGACCGGGGCTGAGCAGCCGGTTCGGGGCGGCGCGCAGGGGCGTCGAGAAGGGGCGTCGAGGAGGGCGCCGGGTCGGCGGGGAAAGCCGGTGCGGGGCGCCGGGTCGGCGGGGAAAGCCGGTGCGGGGCGCCGGGTCGGCGGGGAAAGCCGGTGCGGGGGCCGCTACGGGACTGCGACAGCGGAGGTGACCGGCGCCGGGCGGCCCCGGTCGCGGTCCCGCTCGGCCCAGCGGACGACCGGCCCCATCGCGTACCCGGCCGCCAGGAAGAGGCCGCCCAGGACGAGCCAGCCCGCGAGCCCGCCGTCCAGCAGCAGGGTGGTCAGCAGCAGCGGCCCGAGGGTGCGGGCGACGGCCACGCCGGTGCCGAAGAAGCCCTGGTACTGGCCGATCCGCTCGGGCGGGGCGAGGTCGAAGCTGATCTGCCAGGAGCCCGCCGACTGCCGCATCTCGCCGATCACCTGGAGGACGGAGGCCACCACCAGCAGCGCGGCGACCGCCCACACCGGGACGTCCAGGGCCGACAGGCCGAACACCGCGCAGGAGGCGAGCAGCACCAGCCCGGCCGAGCGGACGGCCCGTGCGGCCGGGCCCAGGCCGGTGACGCCGCGCGCCGCCCGGACCTGGAAGGCCAGCACGGCCAGGGTGTTGAGGACGAACAGGGCCGAGCCGAGCCAGCCGATCCCGGGCGCCCGGTCGGCGATCCAGAGCGGGATGACCAGGCTGAGCAGCGGCATCCGCAGCAGCAGCACGGTGTTGACCAGCGCGACGGCGGCGTACCGGCGGTCGCGCAGGACGGCCAGCCGGGGCCCGGCGCCCGACCGGGCCGGGGCGGGCGGGGCTTCGGGCAGCCGCAGCAGGATCAGCGCACCGGCCAGGAAGCCGAGCGCCGTCACCACGAAGGCGCCGAGGAACGCGGCCCGGGTGCCGACGGTGAGCGCGATGCCGCCGATGGCGGCGCCGACGGCCAGCCCCCCGTTGAGGGTCGACTGGAGGTGGGCGAGCAGCCCGGTGCGCTGGGCGGGCGGCACCAGGGTGGCGACCAGCGCCTGCCGGGCGGCGGTGAGCCCGGACTGCGTCGTGGCGTAGAGGCAGACCGCGACCAGGAACGGCCCGTAGGAGCGGACCACCAGGAAGGCGGCGACCACCACCGCCGTGGCCAGGGCGAGCGCCACGGCCGTCCGGCGCGGGCCGCGGCGGTCGGCGAGGGCGCCGAGCGGGACGCCCGCCAGCGCGCCGAGCGCCCAGGCCACGGCGAGGCCGGCGCCGAGAGCGGTCGCCGACATGCCGACGACGTGGGTGAAGTAGAGCGCGGAGCAGGTGTAGTAGGCGCCGTCGCCGACGGAGCTGGCCAACTGGGCTGCGGCGAGGGTCCGTTGGGGCCCCGGGGGCGGGATGAGGGCGGGCGCCGGGGCGCTGCTGGTCGACACGGGTCTCCTGGCTGGGGGCGGCGCGCGGGCCGGGTGTTCGCAACGGGTTCACGGCCCAGCCTAGGCAGGAGGCGGACCGGCGGTAAGGTCCAGTGATCACGGAACTCCTTGGTCCACTTCCGGGCCCCACCGCACCGGCGGGCGAGCGCTGAACCCCCGTACGACGGCGGCGGATCGCTCCTCCCGCGGGCCCGGAACCGGCCCCGGCCGTACCGCCGCCGCGCCCTCCGTACCCGCTCCGAATCCGCCTCGCCCAGCGGCCTTCGGGCGTCACCGACCCCGCCGAAGGGCCAAGTTTTGCCGTATTGACCGGTCAGTAACGCCCTCCTATGCTCAACGGCGTTCGCGATCCGGCACCGGGCCCGGCGCCGCCGTGCCCGCCCGATCCGCCGCCGTCATCGGCTCGAAGGGCTCTTCCCATCAGCACCTCCATCGCCCGCTCGGACGACACCGGCCACTCGGGCAACGCACGGGACGGCGCCGGCACCCGCCGCCGCCGTTTCCTCACCTACCTGCTGGCCGCCCCGACCCTCACCGTCGGCGCCCGGCTCGGCCTCGACGCCGCCGCGCCCGCCACCGCGCGGGCCGCCGTCCGCGCCGCCGCGGCCGCCCAGGACGCCGCCGCCCCCTCGCAGTTGATCGGCCTGCCCGGCATCCCGGACATCCTCGACCTCGGCGACGCACTGATCGTCGCCGGCCTGCCGACCTCGCACCTGCTCGTGCTGGAACTCACCGCCGCCGGGCGCGCCGTGCTGCACCTGCCCCGGCTGGAGGTCGGCCAGGGCCTCACCACGGCCATCGCGATGCTCGTCGCCGAGGAACTCGACGCCCGGATCGGCGACGTGGACGTGCCGCTCTCCGACGGCCGCCCCGAACTGCTCTTCAACCAGCTGACCGGCGCCTCCAACTCGGTGCGCTCGCTGTACGACCCGGTGCGCGCCGCGGCCGCCGCCGCCCGCGCCCGGCTGGTGACCGCCGCAGCACGGCGCTGGAACGTTCCGGCAGACACCCTGCGCACCGCCGACTCCGCCGTCCTGGCCCCCGACGGCCGCCGCGCCGGCTACGGCGACCTCGCCGCCGAGGCCACCGCCGTCGCCCTCCCCGCCGTGTCCAGCTCCCCCAAGACCGCCGACCAGTTGCGCCTGGTCGGCCGGCCCACCGGCCGGATCGACGCCCGCGACATCGTCACCGGCCGCGCCAAGTACGCCGGGGACCTCGCGATCCCGGGCGCCGTCCCCACCGTCGTCGCCCGCCCGACCACCATCAACGGCACGCTCAGGACCCTGGACGCCTCGGCCGCCCGCGCCATGCCCGGCGTGCTCGGCGTGGTCCGGATCCCCAGCGGCGTCGCCGTCCTCGCCGAGACCTTCGACCAGGCGCTCAAGGCCCGCGACGCGCTGCGCACCTCCTGGAACCCGGGCCCGGTCGCCAACCTCTCCACCCCCGACATCCGCGCCCAACTGCGCGCCGCCCACGCGCCGTTCCTCATCCCCCCGCTGCTCACCCAGTACCTGGACGGCGAATTCGACTTCGCCTTCGTCAACCACGCGCCGATGGAGGTGCTGACCGCCGTCGCCGACGTGCGGCCGAACCGGGCCGAGCTGTGGTTCGCCGCGCAGGCGCCGATCGTCGCCCAGCAGGCCATCGCCGCCGAACTCGGCCTCCCGCAGAACGCCGTGACCGTCCACGTGGTGCGCGGTGGCGGCTCGTTCGGCCGGCGGCTGTTCTTCGACGCCGCCCTGGAGGCCGCCCAGATCTCCAAGGCCGCGGGCCGACCGGTCAAACTCATGTGGACCCGCAACGACGACATGCGCCACGGCCGGATGCGCCCGGCCAGCCACCACCGGATCCGGGCCACCTACGCGCTCGGCCAGGTGCTCAGCTACGAGCACCGCGCCGCCACCGTCAAGACCGACTTCCGGCACGGCCTCGGCGAGATGCTCACCGCCGCCGGCTTCAACCTCTCGCTCGCCGGGCTCAGCCTCGCCCAGGCCTTCTTCCTGCTCAGCGAGAAGAACCCGTACAACGTCGGCATCCCCACCCAGCTGCTCGCCGAAGTGCCGCTGGACGTTCCCACCGGCAGCTGGCGGTCGGTCTACTCCGGCACCGTCCGGGTCGCCGACGAGATCATGATGGACGAACTCGCCCGCCGGATGGGCCAGGACGCCGTCGCGTTCCGCCGCGCCCGGCTGCGCAGCGCCGCCGGCCGGGCCGTCCTCGACACCGTCGCCAAGGCCGGCGGCTGGGGCCGCCCGATGCCCCCCGGCCACGCCCAGGGCATCGGCTACCACGACGAGAACAGCGGGTGCGCCGCCTACCTCGTCGAGCTCGACGCCACCGACCCGGCCGACCCCCGGGTCACCAAGGCCGTGATCGCCGCCGACGTCGGCCGGGTCATCAACCCCCGGGGCCTGGAAGCCCAGCTGACCGGGGCCCTGATCGACGGCATCTCGGTCATCCTGCAAGCCGGCAACCACATCGACAACGGGGCCGTGCGCGAGGGCAGTTACGCCGACTTCCGGTACGCCCGACAGCGGCACACCCCGCCGGCCGTCGAGATCCACCTCATGCCGCCGAGCGGAGCGCCCGGCGGCGCCGGCGAGCTGGGCGTCCCGGCGGCCTCCGCCGCGGTCGCCAACGCCTACGCGCGCGCGACCGGCACCAGCCCGCGCTCCTTCCCGATCAACTTCTGACTCCCCCAGCCAAGGAACCCCACCACCCCATGCCCACCCACACCTTCGTCCTCAACGGGCACCCCGTCACCGTCGAGGCCCCGGACGACATGCCGCTGCTCTGGGTGCTGCGCGACAAGCTCGGCGTCACCGGCCCCAAGTACGGCTGCGGGGTGGGCGTCTGTCGCGCCTGCACAAGCCACCTGGACGGTGAGGAGTTCCAGCCCTGCACCCGCTCCGTCAAGGACTGCGAGGGCCACCGCGTCACCACCATCGAGGGCCTGGCCGACGGCGACACCCTGCACCCCGTCCAGGAGGCCTGGCTCGGCTGCGACGTCGCCCAGTGCGGCTTCTGCCAGCCGGGCCAGATCATGACCGCCGTCGCCCTGCTGCGCCGCACCCCGAACCCGACCGACGCGGACATCGACCAGATCCAGAACATCTGCCGCTGCGGCAGCTACCCGCGCATCCGCGAGGCCATCAAGCAGGCGGCGGCCCGGCAGGTGTCCGGCTGACGGCACGCCGCCCCGCCCGGGGCACGGGCGGGGCGGACGGGTTCAGCCGGTCGTCAGCACGCCCGCAGGCCGTTGTGGAAGTACCAGTTGCCGTCGGCGTACGCGCCGTAGACGTAGGCCGGTCCGAAGAAGTTGCCGTTCGTCCCGCCCACCTGGTACCAGACGTTGCCCTGGCTGTTGATGTCCTCGCCCCTGATCCAGCACTCGATGTAGATCTCGTCGGACGACCACGTGTACGATCCCAGGTCGCCGGCGACCTTGGCCGTCCAGGAGTACTGCTGCGCGTAGACGCCCACACCGTGGCCGCTCGCGTGGTAGCGGAGCGCGTACCAGCCGTCGGCGAACGCGCTGCCCTCCGAGACGCCCACCGCGCCGGCGGCCAGCGCCACCACGGCCGCCGCGGTCGCGCCACGGCGGCCGATCTTCTTGAGGATGCCCTTGGCCATGTCGATTCCCCTGTTCGGTCGGACCGTTGCGCCGCCCCGTTGGCCGCGGCGACTGGGACAGCTGACCCGACTTCCCACGGTGTTCGGTACCGCCTGACGGAAACTGACAACACCTGACACCGGCCGACGCCCGCCCCGAACACCCCGTCCTGCCAACCGGAGTCCGTCGATCACGTAACGCCGCAGCCACGCGTCACTATGATCCGTACGCGACAAGCAGACACCGGTCGCCGTTGGATCTGACATCTGACAACAGGGGGACGCCATGGCGGAACAGGAGTCGCAACCCGCGGAGAGCGAGCAGGCCCCGAGCGCGGCGGAGGCCCTCGCCGCCGACCTGCGCCGGTTGCGTCTGGGGGCGGGCCAGCCCTCGTTCCGCACGATGGCGAAGACGGCCGGCTCCATCTCCCACACCACGCTCCACGAGGCGGCCTCCGGCTCGCGCCTCCCGTCCTGGACCACGACCAGGGCCTACGTCCGGGCCTGCGGCGGCGACGAGGCCGAGTGGCACCGCCGGTGGACCGCCGCCGCCGACGAGGGGGCGGCCCAACCTGCCCCACCGACCCCACCGGTCGAGCCCTCGGGACCACCGGTCGCCGCGAACACCACGGCCGACACCCCGGCCGACGCCAGGGCCGACCGCACGGCCGCCTCCGCCGCCGAGCCCCCGGCCGCACCGGGCCGGGGCCGCCGCCGGATCTGGACCCACGCGTTCTGCCTGCTCCTCGGCGTGGCGCTCGGCGTCGGCAGCACGCTCGGCGTGGTCGGCTTCCGCGCACCGGACGCCCCGCCGCCGTCCGCGCACGGCTGCCCGTCCGGGGACACCGAGTCCGCGCCCGCCGAAGCGGCCGCCCGCCCCGCGCCGGGCCCGCGGCCGGCGGCGGCACGAACGGCCGCCGACGACGGCGCACCGTCCTGGGCCTCTCGGATCGCCTTCGACCAGCAGGCCGTCTCCAGTACCGAGATCGTCCTTCCGGTGCTCTCCCCCGTCACCCCGGGTGACGCCCTGGTGGTCACGATGATGCTGACCAGCACCTGTCCCGGCGCGGTCACGGTCACCGACAGCCAGGGCGACCGCTTCCGGATCGTCGGGGACGTCACCGACTCGCTCCGGCACCGGGTGCTCCTCCTCGCGGCCTTCGGGGCGTCCGCACTGACCGCGGAGGACTCGATCCGCGTCGCCCACCCGCGGGCGAGCAAGTACCACGTCGCCGTCGACGAGTTCCGCGGCGTCTCCGCCGTCCGGTCGGTCGGCCGCGCCTCCGGTGACGCCGGCGGGACCACCTTCTCCACCGCGGCCAACGCCGCCGCCTGCGCGCCGGGCGACCTCCTGGTGGGCACGGTCGGCAGCAACAGCGGCAGCGCCCCCGAGTTCGGCACCAGTTGGACCAGCCTGCCCGCCCTGCGGCTCTCCTCCTACCGCCTCACCACCGCCCACCGGATCGCGACGGATCCGGACCACTGCGCCGCCACCGGGCAGACCACCTCGCAGTGGGGCGCCGTCCTCGCCGTCCTGCGCTGACCGCCCCCACCGCTCCGCCACCCCTGGCCCGGCCGGTCCGGACCACTTAGGCTGACCGCACCTCAACCACCCCACCACCGAGGGATGCTGGATGATCAGGCGCCGTTCACTGCTGGCACTCGCGGGCCTGGGCGGCGCCGCAGCCCTGCTGCCCACCGGGCCCGCCCAGGCCTCTCAGACCAATACCGCTCAGACCGCCCGGCCGCGCGCCATCGACCTGCCCGCCCCCACCACCGGTCGCCCGGTCGGCACGACCACCCTGCACCTGGTCGACCGCGATCGCCCGGACCCGTTCGTGCCCGCCGCCGGCCCGCGTGAGCTGATGGTGCAGCTCTGGTACCCGGCACGCGCCACCGCCGGCCGCCCCCGCGCGCCGTACACCACGCCCCGGGTCGCCGCCGCCATCGATCAGCGCCTGCCGCTGGATCCGGGCACCATCGCGGCCGTCCGCCCCACCGCCCGTACCGACGCGCCCGCGCTCCCCGGCCCGCTCCCCCTGCTGCTGCTCGGCCACGGCCGCACCGGCTTGCGCAGCAACTGCACCGCGCTGGCCGAGGAGTTGGCCGCCCACGGCTACCTCGTCGCGTCGGTCGACCACACCTACGACGCCCTCGCCGTCGAGTTCCCGGACGGCCGGCTGGTGCGCACCGTGCTGGAGGACGAGCCGGCCGACTGGGAGGCCTCCGAGCGCCGCGAGATCGCCGCCCGGGTCGCCGACCTCCGCTTCGTCACCACCGAACTGACCGAGCGCCAGGACCGTTTCCGCGTCGACGGGGGCCGGATCGGCGCGCTCGGCCACTCGATGGGCGGCTCGGCGGCCGCCGAGGCGATGCGCCAGGACGAGCGGTTCCGGATCGGCCTCAACCTCGACGGCGGCCTGTTCGGCTCGCCCGTTCCCGACCTCGGCCTGGACCGGCCCTTCCTCCTGCTCACCTCCCTCGCCGACCACGAGACCTGGCAGCGCTGGCGCAGCCACCAGCACGCCTGGGGGAGGCAGTTGCACACCTTCGGCGCCGGCCACCTCAGCTTCACCGACCTGCCGCACGCCACCCTCCCCGGCAACCTGCCGGGCCACCTCCCCGCCGACACCTACGCCGCCCTGCTCGGCACCATCGCCCCCGCCCGGGCGACCGCGCTCACCCGCGCCTACACCCGGGCGTTCGCCGACCACTTCCTCCGCGGCCGCCCCGCGCCCCTCCTCGACGGCCCGTCACCGCGCTTCCCGGAGGTCGAACTCCGCTGGAGCCGCGACTGACGCCCGGCCGGGGCCGCGACCTCGGACGTCAGGCCCGCCGGGTCGCCCGCAGCGAGTTGCCGTCCCGCCGAACCCGGAGGAAGAGCACCGTCAGCGCCACGACGGTGAGCGTCACCAGGATCCCGGTCTCGACGAGCTGGATCGGCACGAAGTGCCCGACGGGGTGGTACTCGATCCAGTTGCTCGTGGCATCCTCGCAGCCCTTCGTCCGATCGCCGTCCCAGCAGAACTCGTTCGAGGCCCACCGGCCGTCCTGGAGCACGACCCCGCGGTCGATCAGCCACGCGTTGCTGGGCTGCCCGAAATAAACGCCGCGCGGGGCCAGCTCCCTGACCGACGGGTAGAAGGAGGCGCGGTTGCACCGGAGCAGGCCGTGGACGACCGCCAGCAGCACACCGGTGGTCAGGACCGAGGCCACCGTGCGGCGCAGCAGCTGCCCGACCAGCAGGCCCAGCACCAGCGCGAACAGCGACCAGGCGACCGGCACCACCCCGAGGACGGGGTAGGTGAGGCCCTGGAACGGCGGATCGAAGGCGAACGGGCGGCCGCCGATGTCCGCGCGCCACACCCAGGTCGCCAGGACGGCGAGCACCGCACCGGCGGTCAGCACCGCCAGTGCGGGCAGGGCGATCCGCGCGGTGAGCCAGCGCAGCGGGCTGACGGACTGGGTCCAGGCGAGGCGGACGGTTCCGCGCTCGTACTCCTGGGCGAGCATCGGGGCGCCGAGGAACATGCCGATCAGCAGGGGGACGGCGGCCAGGGCCGGCTGGAGCCACATCGTGTACAGGTAGGTGCGGCGGGTGATGGGCGCGACCATGCCCTGGCAGCCGGCGTTGGACCAGCTGACGATCTCGGAGCACTCGGCCCGGCGCAGATCCGCCATCAGCGGCTGGAGGGAGAAGTGCAGCCACAACAGGGTGGCCGACGCGGTGACGACCAGGGCGGCGATCGCCCAGAGCGCGGTGCGGCTCTGGCGCCAGCTCAGCCAGATCAGGCCGCCCGGGCGGGGCGCGGTCCGCGGCTCGCGCGGTGGCGCCGCGGTGGCGCGGCCGGCCAGGACGTTGGTGCTCATGCGGCGATCCCGTTCTCGGTCGTCTGGGCCTGCGTGGCCGGTCCGGTGGCGGCCCGGGCGGTGCCGGCCGGGGTCCGGAGGTAGCCGAGCAGCAGCTCCTCCAGGCTCGGCCGGCCGCTCTCCCACGGGCCGTCCACCGGATCGCCGGTGCGGACCAGCGCGTCGATCCGGCGGCCGGTGGAGCGCTGTTCGACCAGGACGTCCTCGGGGAGCGCGCTGCCGGCCGGACCGGTGAGCAGCTGGTGTCCGTCCAGCAGGTCCTCCACGTCGCCGCAGAGCCGGATCCGCCCGGACTGCACCAGCAGCAGGTAGTCGATGACGCCGTCCAGCTCGGGGATGATGTGCGAGGAGACCACGATGGTGGTGCCGCGCTCGGCGGCCTCGGCCATCAGGGTGCCCATCAGCTGGTGCCGGGCGAGCGGGTCGAGGTCGGACATCGGCTCGTCGAGCAGCAGCAGGTCGGGGCGCTTGCCGAGGGCGAGCGCCAGGGCGACCCGGGTGCGCTGGCCGCCGGAGAGCGAACCGATCTTCACCATCATCCTCAACTCGCCCTGATCTATGACCTGTTGAGCGAGGTCCTGGTCCCAGGACGGGTTCAGCTCCCGGCCGAGCCGCAGGGTCTCGGCCACCGTGAAGCCGGGGTAGAGCGGCTTGTCCTGGGCCACGTACGCGACCCGGGCGCGCAGGTCCTCGGTGGTGGCGGGCTCACCGAACACCCGCAGCTCGCCCTCAGTGGGGGTGAGCAGACGGGCGGCGATGCCGAGCAGGGTGCTCTTGCCCGCACCGTTGGGGCCGGCCACCCCGCAGATCCGCCCGGCCGGGACGGCGAACGTGCAGTCGCGCAGCGCCCACTCGCCCCGGTAGCGCTTGCCCAGGCCGTCGGCCGCGAGCGCCGCCGGGGCCTCCGGCGCCGCCGCTGCCGGTGGTGTGTTCATCGGGTCGTCCACCCGGTCCCCCCACTGTCCTCTAACTCGGTGTTTCCGGGGAGACCCCGGTGTCGAATCGCTGCTCCAGAACGGAGGCCATCAGCGCGGCGATGTCCTCACGCTCCAGTCCGACCTCGCGGGCCCGGTCCACCCAGCCGACCAGGTCCGCGCGCAACGGCCCGTCGGCGGCCGCCTCCGGCCGGGCGAGCGAGCGCCGGACGAAGGTGCCGAGCCCCGGCCGGGGCTCGACCAGGCCTTCGCGTTCCAGTTCGCGGTAGGCCTTCAGCACGGTGTTGGGGTTGATCGCGGTCAGCTCGACGACCTCCCGCGCGGTCGGCAGCTTGTCCCCTGGCTGGAGCAGCCCGAGCCGCAAGGCCTGCTTGGTCTGCTGAACGATCTGCTGGTAGGTGGAGACGCCGCTGCGCCGCTCGATGCGGTACTCGATCACACGCGATTCGACCTTTCACTAGTCCAATAGTGGAATAGTGACCCACTGCGGCACCCGGGTCAAGCCGGACCGGGGGCCCGGCGATGCGGACGATCAGGGCCGCCGCAGCAACAGGAGGGAGTCCTGGTCGACGACCCGCCGGTAGCCGCGCTGCTCGTACTCGACCAGCATCCGGGCGGTGTCGGCGGTCGCACACGGGGCCTGCACGCTCGGGTCCGTCCGGTCCACGACCACCCACTCGGGCCCCGGCCCGGTCGGCGCCTGGCAGACCAGGGTGACGGTGGCCCGGCCGGTCAGCTGCGCGGCGAGGCGGTTGGAGGCGGCGACGGTCGCGCCGTCGGGTATCGAGCCGAGCAGCGCCCGGGTGTACGCGAGCCGGGGCGAGGTGCGCCACGCCTCGGGCATCACCACCTCGTGCAGCGGATAGACCGGCACCGTCACGGCCGCCACCAGGGCGCTGACGGCGAGCGCGCGCCGCGCCCGGCGCGGGTCGGTGCGGGTCAGGGCGTCCACCAGCGCGGCGAGCACCAGCGGCATCAGCACCGCGCTGTAGTGGTAACTGACGCCCCAGTAATGCGGGTTGGCCGAGAGCAGCCGCCAGCCCAGGGTGGGCACGCAGAGCAGGACCAGCGGCGAGCGCAGCCCGAGGAAGCCCGCGGTGGCGGCGAGCAGGAAGAGCAGCAGCCACTTGATCGGGGGCCAGCCGATCCGGGCCGCCAGCGACCAGGGCGAGGGCCGCCCGCCGCCGTCCAGCTGCTGCCAGTAGTCGAACCCGCCGTGCGGGTTGAACGAGGGCAGCACCACCGTCACGGTGAGCACGGTGGCCGCGAGCCCGACGCCCGCGAGCACGAGCCCCGGCAGCGGGCCGCGCCGGCCCCGGCGGGCCTGCCAGGCGATCAGCAGGCCGAAGGCGGCCACGGTCAGGCCCAGGTCCTCCTTGACCAGCAGCAGCGGCAGCGACCACAGCGCCGCGGCCAGGTGACGGCGCCGGCCGAGCGCGGCGGCTGCGAAGGCCAACAGCGGTACGGCGAAGGCGATTTCGTGGAAGTCGTCACTGACGGCCCGGACGATCCCCCAGGACGCCCCGGTCACGCATCCGATCACCAGGGCGACCCGCGGCCCGCCCGCCTCGTACGCCCACCGGGTGAGCGGCACGACCGCCAGCGCCATCAGCAGCGCCTGGGCGACCAGCAGGGTGACGGCCCCCGGGAACAACCGGTAGACCGGAGCGAGCACGGCGATCAGCGGATGGAAGTGGTCCCCGAGCAGGTGGTAACCGGGCCCCTTGAGCGGCACGATCGGCGCCTGCCCGTGCGCGTACGCGCGGATGGCCTGCTCGAAGATGCCCAGGTCGTAGGCCTTGCTCAGGCCGCGCCGGTAGCGGTTGACGGCGACGCAGGTGTAGAGCGCGGCGAACCCCGCGGCCAGGCCCCAGGCCAGGACGGCAGGTCGACGCGGCGGACGGAACAGACGCATCGGCAAAGTACCCTTTCACTATTCGATTAGTGGAAGGGTGGTGGAAGAGCACACCGTCGTCAATCCCGGTCCGGCCGCGCCGACCGGGCCTCTGACCTGCCCGGATGCGGTCCGCTAGGCGGGTGATGTGGAGCCTGCGGAGCCCGCCGGCTCAGTGGGACTCAGGACCGCACGGCCTCCGGGTCGCGGCCGAAGAAGCCGGCGAGCCGGTCGTACGGCGGGGCGTCCTCCGGAACGGCGACCTCGGGTCCGAAGGCGTGCCGCTCCTCCTCGGCGCCGCGGTACCCGGGCGTGAGGGCGCCGCGGGCCCAGGCCAGGGCGGCGAGAGCCACCTCATGGTCCAGCCCCTCGGTGGACTGGTCGGTGGCATGGGCCAAGTCCCAGTCGTGGACGGCGAATTCGGCGATCTGCTGGTCCACCGGGAAGCGGGCCGGCAGGGCGCCGACGCCGGGGACCTCCAGCGTGCCGGTGAGGTCGCCCGCCGCCCGCCAGGCGTCGACCAGCTCCTCGGCGCCGGCCTCGAAGGCGTGCAGCCAGTCCTCCTCCACCCGCTCGAAGGGCTGCGACCAGTCCGGCTGCCCGCCCCCGGCCCGGACGGTGAACTGCCGCAGGTCGAACAGCAGATGGCTGACCAGGTCGCCGACGTCCCAGGAGCGGCAGGCCGTCGGGTGCCCGGCCAGCTCGACGCCGACACCGTCGATCAGCCCGGCGGTCTGCGCGAGGGCCCGGGCGAGCAGGTCGATCGGGTCTTCCGCTGCGGTCATGGCACACCTCTCGGTCGGGAGCGCGTCGCCGGCGTGGCCGGGTGCGGTCGGGAGCACCGCTCGGACCGGGCGATCGTAAACGCGTCCGTCGACGACCGCCCGCCACGACACCGGCCCGGTGGTCGCACCACCGGGCCGGTCTCCGTACTGCGACGTGCCGCGAGCTGTCAGGCCTGAACTGTCAGGCCCGAACTGTCAGGCCGCGAACCCGCCGTCCACCGCGAGCTCCGCGCCCGTGACGTACCGGCCGTCCTCGCCCGCCAGGTAGGCGACGGCGGCGGCGACGTCCGCACCCGCGCCGAAGCGGCCGAGTGCGGTCAGGCTGTTCTGGAGCTCGGCGGCCTCACCGTCCGCCGGGTTCATGTCGGTGTCGATCGGGCCGGGGTGGACCACGTTCGCGGTGATCCCGCGCGGGCCGAGCTCCCTGGCCAGCGCCTTGGTCAGGCCGATCATCGCCGCCTTGCTGAGCGAGTAGATGGTGGCGCCGGGGAAGGCGACCCGCTTGGCGATGCAGCTGCCGATGGTGACGATCCGCCCGCCGTCGGCCAGGTGCGCGGAGGCGGCCTGGGCGAACAGGAACGGCGCCCGGACGTTCACCTCCAGGACCCGGTCGACGTCGTCGAGCGCCAGGTCACCGATCGGGCCGAGGACACCGACGCCCGCGTTGTTCACCAGGACGTCCAGCCGCCCGAACCGCTCCGCGACCTTCGCGACCACGGACTGCACCGCCTGCGGGTCGGCACAGTCCGCGCGGACCGCCCAACCGCGGCGCCCCATCGCGGTGATCTTCGCCGCAACCGCCTCGGCCCGCTCGGCCCCGCCCTGATAGGTCAGGGCGACGTCGGCACCCTCCTCGGCCAGCCGTAGCGCGACCGCCGCCCCGATCCCCCGGCTGCCACCGGTCACCAGGGCCACCTTGCCGTCGAGCTTCGCCGCACCGTTCATCGTCATATCTCCAGAACTCCTCATTCGGATGTGATCCGACTCGTTCCGATCAGAACCCCCGGTTCCGATCTCGGACATGACTCGATCCTGGGCCTCGGCGCCGGAAAGCTCCGGCGGTATTCAGACATCGCGTTCAACCTTCAACTATCTCCCGAAGCGCCCGTGCGCACGGCCTCACGCCCGCTCGCACGCCCCCTCCCCTCGTGCCTGGCCATCTCTCGCGCCCGACCCCGGAAACGCACCGGGCCGAGCGGCCGGCCCCGGGGAGGGGCGGCCGCTCGGCGCGGGTGTGCGGAGGTGTCAGACGGTCAGGGTCTGGCCCGGGAAGATGAGATCCGGGTCGCCGCCGATGGTGCGGGCGTTCTTGCCGTACAGGTTGCCGGTGTCGGTGCCGAACTTGGCCGCGATGCCGCTCAGCGTGTCGCCGCTCCTGACGGTGTAGCCGCCACCGGAGGTGTTCTTCTCCGAGGACGGCGCCGACTGCGCCGGCTTGGCCGACTGCTGCGGCTTCGACGCCTCCTGCTGCTTCGGCGCCGGCTTGCTCTTCGGCGCCTGCGGGGCCTGCGGCGCCTGGGTCTTGGGCGTCTTGGCCTTGGGCGCCGGCTTGGCAGCCGGCTTCGAGGGTGCGGTGTCGGTGGTGTCGACGGCGGCCGGGGCGCCGCCCTTGCTCAGGCCCGCCTTGGCCGAGCAGACCGGCCACGCCCCGGGCCCCTGCGAGGCGAGGACCTTCTCGGCGACCGTGATCTGCTCCGCCTTGCTGGCCTGGTGGGCCTGGGGGGCGTAGGCGGTGCCGCCGTACGCCCTCCAGGTGCTGGGGGTGAACTGCAGTCCGCCGGAGAAGCCGTTGCCGGTGCTGATGCTCCAGTTGCCGCCGCTCTCGCACTGGGCGACGGAGTCCCAGCTGGAGGTGGGCGCGGCGGAGGCCGAGGTGGCCGTGACGAGGCCGGCCACCGGCAGGGCCGCGACGGCGGCGCCCGCGACGACCGCCATCCGCACGCGGTTGCGCTTGGTGGCGGTGGTGTCGGTGGCAGCGGCGGTCTCGTGACGGGAAGTCATATAAGTCCTCTCGGCAAGCCCCGGGCGGGCAGGCGGAACCAGACCCATGACGGGCCGATAGTCACGCTCACCTCGCTCGACGGGCGGCCGGACACGTCTGGGACGCGCCGTGCCGCCCCGGCCACCTCCACTCGCCGACGACCTGTTCGAGCTGGTCGCGTCGGCGGGCACGGCCCTCGCGCCGGGGGTCAGGTCGGCGGGCCATGCGTCGGGGTGAACCCGGGTGGTGCTCGTTGCACCGCCAATGAAGCTACGGGCCACCTCGGGGTGCAGCAAGCAATTCTTGGTCTCCGCAGGTCAGTTGACTGTTACCGGCGGTATTGATCAAGGCACCGTGCCCAGTTCGACCGGGTTTGACCACATTTCCAAGATCAACTGATCAACTTTCACGCCCCCCTTCACCTCTGTCCACCTGTGAGCCCGAGCACACCATCCACCCACCGCGACGATGAGCTGACGCACCGTCACCACGGAAGCCGGAGTTCCCCGTTCCGTCGGGCCATCTGGTGGCATCCGCCACACCCGACACGCTCCGCGACCGGTCGGACGCGTTCAGTCCCGGGCGCCGAGCTCCGCGTCCCGCGCCAACAGCGCCGCCTGCACCCGGTTCTCACAGCCCAACTTGGCCAGGATCCGGCTGACGTACGTCTTCACCGTCGCCTCGCTCATGTGGATCCGCGCCCCCGCGTCCGCGTTGGACAGCCCCTCGCCTAGCAGCGCCAGCACCTCCAGCTCGCGCGGCGTCAGCACCTCCAGCCGGCGCCGGGCCTCCGTACCCCGGGAGGCCGCGGAACCGCTGCGCCCGGAGGCCAGCGAGTCGACGATGTGCCGGGTGGCGGCCGGGGACAGGAACGCGTACCCGCCGGCCGCCGCGCGCACCGCCTGGATCAGCTCGTGCGGCGCCGTGTCCTTGAGCAGGAATCCGGCGCCGCCCTCGGTCACGGCGCGCAGGACGTTCTCGCGCTCCCCGAAGGTGGTGAGGATCAGCGCCCGCGCGCCGGGTGCGACCCTCGGCAGCTCCGCGAGCGCCGTCAGCCCGTCCATCACCGGCATCTGGATGTCCAGCAGCACCACGTCCACCCGGTGCGCCCGGGCCAGCTCCAGCGCCTCCCGCCCGTCGGCGGCCTCGGCGACCACCTCGATGTCGGCGGCAGAGCCCAGGATCATCCTGATCCCGGCGCGGATGAGCGGCTCGTCGTCGGCGACGAGGACTCGGATCACGGCTGGTCATTCCCCTCGAACGGTGCTGCGGCAGGAACACCATCCTCACATCCGGCCGAACCCCGCGCCCCACCCGGTCAGAGCGGTCAGGACGGTCGGAGCGATCAGGGCGTCAGGGCGGTCAGGGCGGTCAGGACTTCGTGAGGTAATGCTCCTTCTCCACCAGCACCCCGTCCTTGAAGCAGAACCGCATCACGTTGTCCTGGCCCCAGGTGTCGCTGAGGTCACCGGACAGGTACCAGCGGCAGTGCGCGCCCTCCGGGGGCTTCGGCCCGCTGCCCCGGTAGTCGTCGGTGAAGAAGGTGTTCCCCGGCGGCAGCCGGTGCAGCACGTCGGCCTCGGGCGTGCCGGTCTCCAGCCCGTCGTACACCGACTTCGGCACCGTCGCGTCACCGGTGCCCTGGACGAAGGCCACCACGCCCCAGATCAGCAGCCCCAGCACGGTCAGGCCGACCACCCCCACCCCGACCGCGCAGCCGATCGCCGGACTGCGCCGCCCGTCCTCCGCCCCGACGACCGGCGGCAGGCCGTCCAGCACCCAGTCGTCGACCCCGGCGATCGCCGCGGCCCCGTCGCCCGCGCCCTCCGCCCCCTCGTACGGCAGCACGCCGGCCAGCCGGAACCCCTGGTCCGGCGTCGGCCCGGCGTGCACCATGCCACCGACCAGCCGGGCCCGCTCCCGCAGGCCGGTCAGCCCCTGGCCGCCGCTGACCGCCGGGCCCGCTCCGGCGCGCACGCCCACGGGCTCCGGGGCGCACGGGTTGACCACCTCCACCACCAGCGCGTCCGGCTCGTACCGGAGCGCGACGGTGATCGGCGCGCCGGGGGCGTGCTTGTGCGCGTTGGTGAGCGCCTCCTGCACCATCCGGTACGCCGCGTGGTCCACCGCGGCGGCCAGCGGACGCGGCTCGCCCTCCCGGGAGAAGGAGACCCGCGCCCCGGCCGCCCGCGAGGAGTCGACCAGCCCCTCGATCCCGTCCACCCCGCCCCGGGCCGGGGACGCGTCCGTCGCCGGCCGCACCGCCGTCGACTCGTCGTGCAGGACGCCGACCACCTCGCGCAGCTCCCGCATCGCCGCGACCGCCGCCTGCCGCAGCACCCCGACCGCCTCGCGCTGCCGGTCGTTGAGCGTACGGTCCACCTCCAGCGCGCCGGAGTGCACGGAGATCAGCGCCAGCTGGTGGCCCAGGCTGTCGTGCATGTCCTGGGCGATCCGGTGCCGCTCGCGCAGCCGGGCCTGGTGCACCACCATGACCCGCTCGCGCACCAGCTGGTCGTTGCGCTCGCGCAGCGCGTCCAGCAGGGCGCGGCGCTGGGCCCGGTAGCGGCCCCACAGCGCGGGCAGCACGGCGACCAGCAGGAAGCCGCCGAGCGAGAGCCCGACGATCAGCTTGGGCGAGGCCGAGCCGGCGTCCTTCAGCACCCCGGTCACCATGAACAGCACCCAGCTCAGCACGAAGGTGCCGACCAGCGCGGTGACCCGGCGCAGCCTCGCCCCGGCCGACCAGCCGGCGCAGACCAGCAGCAGCATCGGGCCGACGGCCCAGCCGGCCGCGGCCGAGGTGAGCAGCAGCACGGTCGCCGGGAAGGCCGGCCGCAGCACCCACAGCAGCGCGACCCCCAGCCCCACCAGGACGGGGTGGCCGGCACCGGCGGCCACCTCCAGCAGGGCCGCGACCCCGCCCATCAGCAGGGCCAGCGCGCCCTGGCCCGCCACCCGCCGGGGCGGCCAGGGCCCGGGAAACGCCGTCCGTACCGCCTTCTTCCAGGCCCGCGCCATCGCATCCACCCGTCGAGGCTATCGGGCCGCGCCACCCGGCCGCCGCCACCGTTCGTCGCCCCCGCCCCCGACGAAAGTCGCCGCTCACGGCGTTCGGGGCACCTCCGTGGGCACCCCCGTGGACACGACTGTGGACACGTCTGTGGAGTCGTCTGTGGAGTCGTCCTCACCGAAGGCCATGAGCAGCAGCGCCACGTCGTCCACCCGGTGCGAGGAGCCGACCTCGCGCAGGATCCGTTCCGCCAGCAGCTCCAGGCCGTCCGGCCCCTGCGCCCCGCCGCGCCCGAGCGCGGCCCGCAGCAGGTCCACCCCCTGGTCGATCGCCATCGCCGGATCCTCCACCAGCCCGTCCGTGTACAGCGCGACCACCGTGCCGGGCGCCAGGCGCAGCTCGCTGACCGGGTACTCGGCCTGTTCCTCCACGCCCAGCAGCGGCCCGCCCGGCACGTACAGCGCCTCGGCCCACCCGTCCGGGAAGCGCAGCACCGGTGGCAGGTGCCCGGCCCGGGCGATCCGGGCGCGGCCGTCGGCGGGGGTGAGGCGGACGAGGCAGCAGCTGGCGAGCAGTCCGGGGTCGAGGTCGAGGAGGAGCCGGTTGGTGCGGGCGAGCACCTGGTCGGGCGGGTCGCCGCCGGTGGCGAAGGCGCGGACGGCGCTGCGCAGCTGGCCCATGGTGGCGGCCGCACCGACGCTGTGGCCCTCGACGTCGCCGATCACCAGGGTGACGTCCCCACCGGTGACGATCGCGTCGTACCAGTCGCCGCCGATCTCCATGCCCTGGGTACCGGGCAGGTAGCGGGCGGCGATCCGGATGCCGGGCACGTCCGGGAGGCGGTGCGGCAGCAGCGCCTGCTGGAGGCCGCGGGCCAGGGCGAACTCGGCGTCGTACAGCCGGGCCCGTTCCAGGGCCTGGGCGATGAAGCCGCCGAGGGCGGTGAGCAGGCCGCGGTCCTCCGCGGTGAAGGGGCGCGGCCGGTCGAAGCCGAGGATGCAGCTGCCGACGGGGTGGCCGGAGGCGATCAGCGGCAGGAAGGCCCAGGCGCCCATGTCGTCGAGCGCGATGCCGGGGTAGGCGGCGGCGAGTTCGCGGACCGATTCGAAGAAGATCGGGGTGCCGGTGCTGAGCGTCTCCGCGCCGGGGATGCGGGCGGCGACCGGGGTGCCCTCGAAGCCGTCCAGGAAGCCGTCCGGGTAGCCGGTCTGCGAGATCAGGTGCAGGTGTTTGTCGCGCACCCCGTAGATGGCGAGCTCCTGGCCGCCGAAGGCCGGCAGGATCTCCTCGGCCACGGCCCGGCAGACCTCGCGCACGCTGACCGCCTCGGTGAGCGCGCTGGCGAGCTGGAGCAGGTGGTAGGTGCCGCCGATGCCGGCTGGGGCACCGGTCGGGGTGGCGCCGCGGGCCGCGGACGGCGGGGGCGCGGCCCTCGGTTCGGCCGCGCCCGGCGGGGCTTCGGCGGCCACCACCCGGCCGGTGACGCCGTGCGTGTCGGGGTAGAGCGAGAAGGCGAGCCAGCCGTCCGGCGGGCGGGCGGCCAGGAAGGCGGTGGGCTGCTGGGAGAGCAGGGCGGCCCGGTAGCGGTTCTCGAAGAAGGGGTCGGCGAGCCAGGGCAGCACGTCCCACAGGTGGTGGCCGACCAGGTCCTCGCGGCGCGCCTGGAGCAGTGGCTCGGTGGCGCGGTTGGCGTAGCTGACCCGGCCGTCCGGGTCGAGTGAGAAGACGCCCTCGCGCAGTCGCTCGACGGCGGCCGCGGCCGCGGTGAGGGTGCGGGCGTCCAGCACGGCGCCGACCAGATGGGTGCGGCCGTCCGAGATCGCCGCGGGCACCCGCGCCCAGAGCTCCACCGGGTACGGGTGGCCGTCCGGCCCGAGCACCCGGACCCTGGCCGCCAGCACCTCGCCCCGGGCCAGGGCGGTCCGGGCGGCGGCCCGGAACTCGGGCAGGTCACCGGGGGCGATCCGGCTGCCGAGGGCCGCCACCGTGCCGTCGAACTCGTCGGGTTCGAGGCCGAAGATCGCGAGGAACTGCTGGTCGGCGGCCAGCGCCCCGGTGGCGACGTTCCAGTCGAACATCCCGACCCGGCAGGTCGGCGCGGACGGCGGCGGCAGCTCGACCACGGCCGCGTCGCCGCCCGGCTCCACGGGGTGCCCGGCCGCCGCCAGGCCCGCCAGCCCGGCGGCCAGCCGCTCGGCCACCTCCGCCAGCCGCGACGGGGCGTCCTCCGGGACGCCGTCGTCGGAGGCCGGCCAGAACACGCTGAGCACCCCGAACCGCTCCTCGCCGCCCGCCACCGGCACGCAGGCGGAGGCGAAGTCGTACGGCATGCCGACCGCGAGCTGCGGGAAGCGCCGCATGGTGTCCTCGGTGTCGGCGAGGGTGACGGTCCGCCCGGTGCGGAAGCTGACGGCGACGGGCAGCGGGCCGGCGGCGGCGATCCGCCGGAACGGGCTCATGATCGACAGCGGTACGCCCGCGATCGTGCAGAGCACCAGCGAGCGGCCGTCCCGCGAGCGCAGGTACACCATCGCCCCGTACGCCCCGGTGCCGCCGAGCGCCCGGCGGACGGCGCCCGCCAGCAGGTCGTCCCGCTCGGCCGCCGCCGGGGCGGCGTGGGGCTCCAGCGGCCGGTGCGGGCCGGGCGGCGCCGCCCGGTCACGGCCGCCCGCGTGCGGATGGCGCATGCTCTTTTGCTACGCCGGGCCCCGGGGCGTGTCAAGGCGAGCCCTCCGGGGCCCCGGATGCCCGTCGGCCCCGGTTGCGCCAGCATGGACGGCATGCCGACCGCCTCCGGCCGCACCACCGTGGTCAACCTCAAGGGCCACCGCGACGACCCCTCCTGCGCCGACGTCGTCTACGTCGGCCGCGCCATGCACCGCAGCGGCTGGCACCTGTCCGAATCCCCGCTGCACTGCCCCTTCCGCCCCGGCCCCGACCTCACCCGCGAGCAGATGGTCGCCGACTACCGCGCCTACCTCCTCGCCCGCCCCGACCTGCTCGCCCTCGTCCCGCCCCTGCGCGGCCACCGCCTCGGCTGCTGGTGCGCCCCGCTCCCCTGCCACGCCGACGTCCTCGCCGACCTCGCCGACCACCCCCCGCACCACTGACGCGCGGGCGCCTCTGCTCCTGCGGACCATTACGCCCCGGTCGGGGTTTCGGGTGGTTCGGGGGCTGTTCGATATCCTCCGGGCGAGTGGTGGCGCGTGGGGCGCCATGGGGGAGGTGGGAGCCGGTATGCAGTCGCCGTCGTCCGAGGGGCCCGTGCGCGAGGCCTCGTGGCAGTGGGACGGGGAGGCGGACGGCGCCGCGCGGGAGCCCGTGGACGTGGTCGGCGGGGGCGGGGACGGGCCGCGGCTGAGCCGGCGCGGGCTGCTGGCGGGGGCCGGGGTGCTGGCGGCGGGCGCGGCGGTGTGGGCGTTCGGCCGTTCGGGTGCGGACCAGCCGGCTCCGCCGCCGAAGCCGCGGCCGACCGCGCTGTCCGGGCCGACCCCGCTGTGGACGTACCGGGGGCCGGAGGCGATGACCCCGGAGCGGCTGACCGGCCCGCCGACCCGGCCGGTGTTCCTGTCCCGGGCCGGGCTCCAGGTCCTGGACCCGGCCACCGGCGAGCCCGCGCGGCTGCTCACCGTCGACCCACCGCGCGGGAACTGGCCGAGCGATCTGGAGGTGCTGGGCAAGGTGGTGCTCGGGCCGGACCGGGCCTTCACCACCTCCCCGGGCCACCTGGACGCCCGCCACCTCGGCGACCCCGCCGCCGACTGGAGCCTGCCGCTGCCCGACGACCTACAGGGCTCCGTCCAGTTGTCCGGCTTCGACGACGGCACCCTGTACGGCTACGTCTGGGACTGGTCGCAGCAGAGCTCGACGCCGAACGGCCGGCTCTTCGCCGTCCGGGTCGCGGACCGCTCGGTGCTGTGGCACCTCTCCATCGACCGCAACGAGCGGCCGTTCACCCCGGTCACCGCGCCCGGCAGCCGCCTCCCGTGCCTGCGCAACCTGGGCGGCGGCAGCGAGCTGGTGGTCCGGGACGCCGCCGACGGCCGGGAGCTGTGGACGGCCCCCAGCACCGGCGGCCTGAGCTGGTGCGTCGGCGGCCCGGTGCACGTCTACGTCCCCGACGGCGCCGACGGCGTCCGTGCGCTGCGCCCCGGCGGCGAGCCGGCCTGGACGGTCTCTCCCGCCCGGGGCGAGTCGTGGCGGGCGATGGCCCTGGTCTCCGACGGCCCGCGGGTCTACCTGACCCGCGACAACGGCCTGGTCACCGGGCACGACGCGGTCACCGGCGCACGGCAGTGGGCCTACCGGCTGCCGTTCCTGCTGGACCGCCGCAGCCATCCGCTGGTGGTCGGCGGCACGCTGTTCGTCCCCGGCCCGGCGGCCGCCGGGGTGTGCGCGATCGACACCGCGAGCGGCACGCCGCGCTGGACGTTCCTCGACTCGGGCCCCGGCAAGGACGTCTGGTCGCTCGCCGTCGACGCGAACCACCTCTACGCCGGCCACGACGACGTCCTGCACGCCCTCCCGCTCACCTGACCGCCCGGCACCACAGCCACGACGGCACGACAGCACGACAGCACGACAGGATGGCCTGATGCAGGTGCACCCGATCTCCCCCGACCGGCTGGCCGAGGTGCTCGCCGACCGCATCGCCGCGCTGTCCGACCCCGGCGGCCGGTGGCTGCGGGTCGCGGTGGACGGCGCGCCCGCCGCCCGCCCCGACGTGCTCGCCGACGCCCTGGTGGAGCCGCTGCGGCTGCGCGGCCGCCCCGCGCTGCGGGTGTCGGCGGCGGGCTTCCTGCGCCCGGCCTCGATCCGGCTGGAGTACGGCCACCAGGACGCGGACGCCTTCCACGACCTCTGGCTGGACGACCGCGCCCTGCTGCGCGAGGTACTGGACCCGCTGGAGCCCGGTGCCAGCGGCCGCGTCCTGCCCTCGCTGCGCGACCCGGTGACGGACCGCTCGACCCGCGCCGCGTACACCGAACTGCCGCCCGGCGGCGTGCTGTTGCTGGACGGCGCGCTGCTGCTCGGCCGCTGGCTGCCGCTGGAGCTGGCCGTCCACCTCGCGCTCACCCCGAGCGCCCTGGCCCGCCGCACGCCCGCCGACCAGCAGTGGACGCTGCCCGCCTTCGCCCGCTACGAAGCGGAGACCGGCCCGGCCGAGGCCGCCGACGTCACCGTCCGGGTGGACGACCCGCGTCATCCGGCCCTGGTCGAGCGGACCTGACACCCGTACCGGCCGGGGCCGGGCCGCGCTGGCAGTAGGGGCACCAGTACGCCACCCGGTCCTGCGGGGGCGCGCCCTGGCGGGCGGTCCGCACGAGGGTGCCGCAGCGCGGGCAAGGGAGGCCGGCCCGGCCGTAGACCCAGTGCTGGTGGCCGCGCCGGGTGTCGCCGGTGGTGACGTGGCCGGGGCGCAGCCGGTTGGCGTCGAGGATCTCCCGGGCCCGCTCCACCAGCCGGTCGGGGCGCGGGAGTTGGCCGACCTCGGTCCACGGGGTGACGCCGGCCAGGTAGCAGAGTTCGGCGGCGTAGACGTTGCCGATGCCGGCGAGGTTGCGCTGGTCGAGCAGCGCCTCGGCGAGCGGGCGGCCGGGGTGGGCGAGCAGCCGGCGGACGGCCTCCACCGGGTCCCAGTCGGGGCCGAGCAGGTCGGGGCCGAGGTGGCCGACGGCGCGTTGCTCGTCGGCGGTGCGCAGCAGGTCGACGACGGGCAGCCGGTAGCCGACGGCGGTGCCCCGCTCGGTGCCGAGGACGGCGCGGATCTGCCAGGCGGGGCCGCCGGACCAGCGCTCGCCAGGCCGGTAGACCTCCCAGCGGCCGTCCATCCGCAGGTGGGTGTGCAGGGTGAGGCCGCCTTCGAGGCGGGTGAGCAGGTGCTTGCCGCGCGGGGCGACCTCCAGCACCCGGCGGCCGGCGAGGACGGCGGTGGCGTGCGCGGGCACCCGCAGGTCGGCGCTGGTCAGCACCTGCCCGGCGAGGGCCTCGTGCAGCCGGGCCGCCGCGCGGTAGACGGAGTCACCTTCTGGCATGCCTCCATCCTCCACCGCGCGGCGGCCCGGCGGGGCGGCGCGCTACTCGGCCTCGGCCACCTGGCCCTCCCGGACGACGACGACCGGGCAGGGCGCGTGCTCGGTGAGGTGGCGGCTGACCGAGCCGAGCAGCACGCCGGAGAAGCCGCCGAGGCCGCGGCTGCCGACGACGAGCAGCGCGGCGCCCTTGGCGGCCTCCAGCAGGGCCTGGGCGGCGTTGCCGGGCATCACGCTCTCGCTGATCCGCACGCCCGGGTCGTCGCCGACGACCCTGACGACGGTGTCGGAGAGGGTCTTGCCGGCCAGTTCCTCGGGGTTGAAGACCTCGGCGGACGGCACGCTCGGCGCGGCCCAGCCGTAGAACGCCGGGTACTCCCAGGCGGCGATCGCGGTGATGGTCCCGCCGACGGCCCGCGCGTAGTCGACCGCCCAGCGCAGCGCCTGCTCCGAGGCGGGCGAGCCGTCCACGCCGACGACGATCCGGGGGTTGGCACTCATGGCGTTACTCCTTGGCGCTCAGTTCCTGCTCGGTCCCGACACCCCGAACATAGATCAAATCGGGCGTGTGGTCGATATTTGCCACGCCGTGATCGGCGTTTTGCATTCAGATCGATGGCAATAGGCCTGACCGATCTGCGGTTCTGCGGTTCTGCGGTTCTGCGGTTCTGCGGTTCTGCGAGGATGCCCGCTTACCGGACCATCCCTGACGGCTCAACTCCGGTAAGCGGCCCAGGAGTCGGCCATCCGCTGGACCTGGCCAGGGGTGAACTGGCTCATGCAGGAGTCGTAGCTGTAGTCCATGAAGTTGTGGATCGGGTCCAGGCCGGGCCCGGTGCAGGTGTGGCGGCCCTCGGGGCAGCCGTAGGCGGGGGTGCGCTCGGGCGGGGTGTCGTCCACGTAGTCGCCCGGGGGCAGGCAGCCGCCCTGGAAGGTGTGGAAGAGGCCGAGCCAGTGGCCGATCTCGTGGGTGGCGCTGCTGCCCTCGTTGTAGTGGGCGGCGGTGCCGCCGGGCAGGGAGGCGTCGAGGACGACCACGCCGTCGTCGGCGGGGTTCGAGCGGTAGGCGCCCGGGAAGGTCGACCAGCCGAGCAGGGACTGGCCGAGCTTGGCGGTGTAGAGGTTGAGGGTTCCCGCGTCGCCCTTGCGCAGCGCGCTCTTCATCGCCGCCTCGGCCCCGGAGCCGGGAGTGATGCCGTCGTACCAGGAGGCGTTGTCCGTGTAGTCGGTGCCGGCCAGCTCGAAGTGGAACTGGCTGGGGGTGTTGCCGTCGCCCTGGCCGCCGTAGGTCGCGTTGAGGTGGTCGATCTGGGCGGCGACGACGCCCCCGTCGAGCCGGCCGGCGTCACCGGCGTGGATCACGTGGACGAAGACCGGCACCGCCGTCGGGGCGCCGATCCGGGCGTGGGCGGAGGAGAGCTGGGCGAGCCGGTCGTCGAGGTCCGCCTGCATCGCCCGGGCCTCGGCGGCGGTGACGGCGTTCGGGTCCCGCCCCGCCTGGCTGCCGGCCGGCTTGCGGGCGGCGGCGTCGGAGTCGGAGCCCGCACAGGCCGCGGTCACGGCGGCCGCGGCGGTCACGGCGGCGGAGTGCGGGGCCGGGGCGGCGAGCTGGCTGAGACCGGTGGCCGCGACCAGCGCGGCGGCCCAGGGGAACAGACGGGGGGCACGCGAGCGCACCCGGGCAGTACGGCGCATCTGCGCTCCTGACAAGGGAGTTGACGGAGTGTCGGCCGCGCCCCGGGCCCGCCCGGCTCGGCGCGGACCCGCCGAGACTACGACGCGGCGAAGACGATCTCCCGCAGGGCGCGCGCGGCGGCCCGGTCGAGTACCACGGCCGACGCACAGCCTTCCGGCGGCCGCCCGGCCCCGGTGAGCCGGCGCCGCAGCCTGTCGACGGCGGCCCGGTGCCGGAGGAAGGCGTAGCGGGAGACGCCCTGCCCCCGGCTCTGCTGGCCCTCCCGCGCCTCGGCCGGTTCGGCGTCCAGCAGCAGCAGGTGCACCCGGCGGCCCTGCCGGGCGGCGGCGCGGGTCAGCCAGAACCGCACCCAGGACAGCGAGCCGCAGTCGTGGACGGCGAGCGGCCCGCCGGCCAGCACCGCGCGCCGCAGCCGCCGGTAGTGCGCGATCCGCGCCAGCGGGCGGTAGAGGGCGTACGGGAGGCGGCCGGGCAGCCTGGCCGCGTACTCCTCGCGGACCAGCTGGGAGTCGACCAGCGGGGCGCGCACGCAGCGGCGCATCAGGGTGCTCTTGCCGCTGCCGGGCAGGCCGGAGACGACCAGCAGGTCGCCGGCGGGGTAGTGCAGCGCCACCGGGGCGGGGCCGGCCCGCAGGTCGTGCAGGCCGGGCTGCACCCGTAAGGCCTGCCGGGCGGCGGCGAGGCCCCGTCCAGGGGGCGGCGGCACCCGGGGTGCCGCCGCCTCCGCCGTTCTCGTCCTGGTCACCGGTCCTCCCCGCGCCGTTCCCTCCCTCGGAGCATTACGCATTCCCAAGAGCGAGTAAAGAGCGGTGGTCGCCGGGCCCGGTCGGCCGGTGCCGGATCAGGGCGTGCCGTGCGGGCGGGTCAGCCGAGCTGGGGGGCGACCCGGGAGGCGATGAGCTCCAGGTGGTCGAGGTCGTCCAGGTCCAGGATCTGCAGGTAGACCCGCTCGCTGCCGACGGCCGCGTACCGGCCGATCTTCTCGGCGACCTCGTCCGGGGTGCCGGCCAGGCCGTTGGCCTTCAGCTCGTCCACGTCCCGGCCGATCACGGCTGCCCGGCGGGCCACCTCGGCGTCGTCGCGGCCGACGCAGGCCACCAGGGCGTTGGAGTACACCAGGTCGCCGACCGAGCGCCCGGCCTGCTCGACGGCGGCCTTGACCCGGCCGAACTGGGCGGCGCTGTCCTCCACCGAGGCGAACGGCAGGTTGAACTCGTCGGCGAAGCGGGCGGCCAGCGCCGGGGTCCGCTTCGGGCCGAGCCCGCCGACCAGCACCGGGATCCGGTCCTGGGCCGGCTTGGGCAGCGCCGGCGAGCCGGTCAGCGTGTAGTACTCGCCGGCGAAGTCGAAGGTGTCGCCGAGCTTGGTGTTCCACAGGCCGGTGATGATCGCCAGCTGCTCCTCCAGCCGCCCGAACTTCTCCTTCGGGAAGGGGATGCCGTAGGCGGCGTGCTCGGCCTCGTACCAGCCGGCGCCGAGGCCGAACTCGACCCGGCCGCCGCTCATCGCGTCCACCTGGGCGACCTGGATCGCGGTGACGCCGGGCAGGCGGAAGGTCGCGGCGGTCATCAGGGTGCCGAGGCGGATGGTGCGGGTGTCGCGGGCGAGGCCGGCCAGGGTGATCCAGGCGTCGGTCGGCCCGGGCAGGCCGTCGACGTCGCCCATCTTCAGGTAGTGGTCGGAGCGGAAGAAGGCACTGAAGACGCCCAGGTCCTCGGCGGCCCGGGCGACCGCCAGGAGGGTGTCGTAGCTCGCGCCCTGCTGCGGTTCGGTGAAGATGCGGAGATCCATGCGGACCATTCTGGTACAGACCACCCGCGGATCGGCGCAGAGAACCGGCCAAGCCGCCGAAGCTCCCGAAGGTGGCCAAGGTCTCAGCACGGAACCGTCACGAGCCGCCGGTCCGGCCGACCCGCTCGCCTACCGTGGACGGATGTTCGCCACCCCCGACGAGTCCTTCCGGCGCTCCCCCGACGAACCGGCCGGCTGCCCGCTGCCCGGCATCGTCGCCGCGTTCACGCCTCGGCTGGCCGAGTTCGCCTTCGAGCCCGGCTTCGTCGCGATGGTCGACCAGCACGTCGCGATGCTGCGCGAACTGCTGTACGCACAGGGACCGGAGCTGGCGCCCCGGCCCCTGGACCGTGAGGAACTGTCGGACTACGCGCTCGGCTTCCTGGACGCGCTCACCGAGATCGGCTGGCGGGAACCGGTGGGGTACGACTACGCGGTGCACCGGCTGACCGCGATCTGCTGGCTGGTGCGCGAGCAGGGCCTGCTGCGGGCCTGAACCCGCTGCGGGTCGCCGCCTACCTCGGCTGGTCGCCCGGGCGGCCCGGGTCGATGCCGGGCGGCGGCGGGGTGGTGCCCGGAGCGGCCTGGGTGGTCGGCCGGGCCGGCTGGTTGGCCAGCACGTCCGCCCGGCCCGCCTGGTAGGCGCTGCCGCGCAGTTTGGCGCTCTCCTGCTCGGCGTGGTCCAGCCAGCGCTCCCAGCGCTGGCGCATCGGCAGGATCAGGCCGCCGCCGACACCCACCACCAGCACACCGGCGATCGTGGCGAGCGCCGCGATCAGCACCGGTCCGGTGATCGCGGTGGCGATCCCGGCCTGGCCGAGCGCCGCGATCACGCCCAGCGCGACGATGAACGCCCAGGCGATCGTGGCGACCGTCCGGCCGTACGAGGCGCCGGCGAGCGCGTTGCGCACGATGTCGCGGACGCCGTTGGCGATGGCCATCGCGACCACCACGATCGCGACCGCCACGATGCCCCTGGGCAGCCAGGCGACGATGCTGTGGATCATCACGCTGATCGGGTTCGGGCCGAAGACACCGAACGCCAGTTGCAGCACCATCAGCAGGATCGCGTAGTAGACGATCTTGCAGATGATGCCGGTCATGTCGTAGTTCGACCCGCTCAGGTGGCGGGCCATCCCGGCCCGCTCGGCGACCCGCTCCGAGCCGACCTTGCGCAGCACACGGTCCAGGACCTTGGCGATCGCCTTCGCCACGATCCAGCCGATGACCAGGATCGCCAGGAAGGCGATGAACTGCGGGATGAATTTCGCGATCTTGGACCAGGCGTCGGTGAAACCCGATCCGAAGTCCACGGAGAGTGCGAGCTGCTGAGCCACGGAGTCCTCCACTCGGTGACACGGCGCCACGAGCGGCGCGTGCGGCCCCCCACCCTTCGTGGATAGCAGCACCCCGCCCGGCCCGCGCGCGCCTGGTCCCCGGGCTGCTCCCCCCGGGTGAAACGGGCCCGTAGACGCCCCGCGTAAAGTGATGTTCAAGGGCACGGGACGGGGGCGGGACGGGACGGGACGGTGCGGGTGTGAGCAGCGACACGGTGGACGGCGGCACGACGACCGGCAGCACGGCCGGGCACCCGGCACTGCGCTGGCGGGTGCGGCCCGAGGCGGCGCGCGCCGCCGTCCTGGTGCTGCACGGCGGCGAGGAGCACAACCTCTCCCGGCCCGGTCCGGTCAACCTGCCGCTGCTGCGGATGCACGGCTTCCTGCGCTCCCTCGCCAAGGACACCGCCGGCGCCGACGTGGCCGTCGGCACCGTCCGCTACCGCCACCGGGGCTGGAACGGGCAGCGCGCCGACGCCGCGCTGGACGCCCTCGCCGCCCTCGACGAGCTGGCCCGGGAGCTGGGCGAGGTGCCGACCGTCCTGATCGGGCACTCGATGGGCGGGCGCGCGGCCCTGCGGGCCGGCGGCCACCCGGCCGTCACCGGCCTGGTCGCCCTCGCCCCCTGGTGCCCGGCCGAGGACCCGTGCGAGCAACTGGCCGGACGGGACGTGCTCCTGCTGCACGGCGACCGCGACAAGGTCACCCCGCCCGCCGAGACCCGGGCCTTCGCCGCCCGCAGCCGGGCCGCCGGCGCCCGTGTCTGCGGCTACACCGTCACCGGCAGCGGCCACGCCATGCTCCAGCGCATCCCCGACTGGCACCGGGCCACCACCCGCCTGGCCACCGCCCTGCTCGGCCTGCGCCCGCTCCCCGCCGAGACCGCCTCCGCCCTCGCCCTCCCACCCGCCTCCCCCGAGGCCCTCACCCTCGCCCTGCCCCGCCAGCCGCGCGACTGACCCGGCGCGGACCGGCGGGCGCGCGGGGTCAGCGGGCCAGGCGGCCGAGGAGCGCGGAGGCCGCGGTGATGCCGAGCACGGTGGCCAGGGTCAGGACGGCGAAGTCGAGCGGGAGGTGGGCGCGGGTGCCGATCAGCAGGCCGCGCAGGGCGTCGACCTGGTAGCTGAGCGGGTTGGCCCGGCTGACCACCTGGAGCCAGCCCGGCATCAGGTCCACCGGGTAGAGGGCGTTGGAGCCGAAGAAGAGCGGCATCGTGATCGCCTGGCCGATGCCCATCAGGCGGTCACGGGTGAGCACGATGCCGGCGATGGTCATCGAGAGGCAGGAGAAGAACGCCGAGCCGAGCAGCACGGCGACCACGACCCCGAGCAGCCGCAGCGGGTTCCAGGTCATCGCGACTCCGAGCAGAGCGGCGATCACCACCACGACGACGGCCTGGATCACCGCCTTCACCCCGGCGGCGAAGGCCTTGCCGGTCACCAGCGCGGCGCGCGGGGTGGGGGTGACCAGCAGTTTGGTGAGCACCCCGGAGTCCCGCTCCCAGATGATCATGATGCCGTAGAAGATCGCGATGAACATGGCGGACTGGGCGATGATCCCGGGGGCCAGGAAGTCCAGGTAGGGGATGCCGCCGGTGGGGATGGCCTTGAGCCGGGTGAAGGTCTCCCCGAAGATCAGCAGCCACAGCGCGGGTTGCACGGCCCGGGTGTAGAGCTCGGTGCGGTCGTGGCGCAGCTTCTGCAGTTCGACGGTGCACATCGCCAGCGTCCGGGCGGGCACCAGCCGCCAGCCGGTGCGGGCGCGCGGGGGGACCAGCAGCAGGCCGAGGTCGGGACGGGCGGCGGTCGCGGCGGCAGTGGCAGCGGCAGTGGCGGGGCCCGGGGGCTCAGCCGACGCGGGAGGCGGTGCGGCGGGTACGGCGGACATCGCTGAACTCTCCTTCCGGAGCCTCGCCGGGGGCCAGCTCGCGGCCCGCGAAGTGGCGGAACACGTCGTCCAGACTGGGGTCGGCGAGCTGCGGATCCTGCGCGCGGACCACGGTCTTCAGTTCCTCGGTGGTGCCGAGCGCGCGGATCCGGCCACGGTCCATCAGGGCGATCCGGTCGCAGTAGCGGTCGGCCTCGTCCATGTAGTGGGTGGTGACCAGCACGGTCATCCCGGTGGCCTGCCGGACCGCCTCGACGCACTCCCAGACGCCGGTGCGGGCGATCGGGTCCAGGCCGATGGTGGGCTCGTCCATCACCAGCAGGCGCGGGGCGCTGACCAGGGCCTGGGCGAGCTCCAGCCGGCGGACCATGCCGCCGGAGTAGGTGCCGGCCATCCGGTCGGCCGCCTCGGCGAGGCCGACGGCGGCCAGCGCCTGGGCGACCCGCTCGCGGCGCTCGCCGTGCGACACGTCGAAGACGCGGGCGAACAGCGCGACGTTCTCCCGACCGGTCAGCCCGCCGTCCGCGGAGAGCTGCTGCGGCACGTAGCCGAGCAGCCGGCGGACCTCCATCCGCTGCCGGGCGGGGTCGTGGCCGAAGACCCGCACCATGCCGGCGCGGACCGGCAGCAGGGTGGTGATCGCCCGGATCGTGGTGGTCTTGCCCGCGCCGTTGGGACCGAGCAGGCCGAACACCTCGCCGGTGCGCACCGTCAGGTCGACACCGTCGACGGCCTTGGTGCCGGCACCCTTCCCGCGCCCGTGGTGGAAGGTGTACTCCAGACCGCGGCAGGCCACCGCCGCGTCACCGTCGTCCTCCGGGAACGTCATCGCTCCTCCTCCCCCGGCTCACCGGGCCGGGTGCGCAGGCCCGTCGCCACCTCGCGCAGCGCGGGCACCGCGGCGGCCAGGGCCGCCCGGGAGTCGGCGGGCAGCCCGGCCACCACCTCCCCCACCAGCGCGGCGCGCCGGGCCCGCCAGACCGCGAGGCGTTCGACGGCCTCGTCGGTGGCGTACAGCAGGGCGGCCCGGCGGTCGGCCGGGTCCACCTCCCGGCGCAGCAGCCGCAGCGCGACCAGCTGGTTGACCAGGGTGGAGACCGAGTTGCCGGCGAGGCACAGCTCCTCGGCCGCGTCGGACACCCGCAGCCCGGGGGCGTCCATCACCAGGCGGAGCAGTTCGATCTGCGCTCCGCGGAGCCTCGGCTCGGTGAGTCCCTGCCGCAGCCGGCGGCGGACCAGGCGCTGGATGCCGACCAGCAGGGCGGAGAGTTCGTCGGCCACGTCGGGATCGGGGGTCGCCGGGAGGCCGGCGGCCGGTGCGGGGGCGAGCGTTTCCGGTGTCGCACTCATACCCCCGATTTTAGCTCTCAGTGAGAGGTATTCGTCCAGAGGACGGACGGGGTGGACCGGAGGGCTGCCGGGCGGGGCGCGGCTGTGCCAGGATCCCGGGTGACCGTGTACGGACACCCACCCACCCTCACCGCTGGGGACCATCATGAGAAGACTCGCGCTCCGCGTGCTGTCCGCGGCAACGGCGCTGTCCGCGTTGCTCGTTGCGCCGGCGGCCACTGCGGCGACCGGCGCTGCGGCGACCATCCCCGCCAGGGCCGCCGCCCCGGCCGCCGCCACCGACGCCGCCGCCGCCCCGGTGCCGCTCAGCGGCGCGCAGTTGGCGGCCTCCTGGGCGGGGCCGCTCAGCACCCGGGGGCGGTACGTCGTCGACGCGTCGGGCGACCGGTTCAAGCTGAAGTCCGGCAACTGGTCCGGCGCGCAGGGCACGTGGCAGGGCAGCGGCTCGACCACCGATCCGGCGAACAACCAGGCCGGCCAGGTCTCGTACAACCTGCCGCTCGGCCTCGACCGGGCGCCGCTGTCCGAGATCATGGCGGGCTTCCACAGCCTCGGGCTGAACAGCGTCCGGCTGCCGTTCGCGGACGCGATGATCCGGGACACCGCCGCCGTCCCGGACGCCGCCGTCGCCGCCAACCCCGGGCTGCGCGGCAGCACCCCGCTCCAGGTGTACGACGCGGTGGTGGCGGCGCTCACCGCCGACGGGTTCGCGGTGATCCTCAACAACCACACCACCGGGTACCGGTTCTGCTGCGGCCTGGACGGCAACGAGCGGTGGAACAGCGGCCAGTCCACCGAGACCTGGGAGCAGGACTGGCTGTTCATGGTGAACCGGTACCGGGCCAACAAGCGCGTGGTCGGCGCCGACCTGCGCAACGAGGTCCGCCGCGACACCTGGGACGACCCCAACTGGGGCCTGGGCGACGGCCACGACGCGTACGCCGCCTTCGAGGAGGCGGGCAACCGGATCCTCCGGGCCGCCCCCGACCTGCTGATCATCATGGAGGGCATCAACTGGCAGGGCGTCCCGCTGGCGGGCCTGCCGCACGGCCGTCCGATGCTCAAGCCGGTGGCCACGCTCTCCCACACCCTGATCGACTCGGGCAAGCTGGTCTACTCGGCGCACTTCTACGGGTACACCGGCTCGGCCAACACCGGCGCGGGCAGCGGGCCGGGCGCCACCGGCGATCCGCGCTACCAGGACCTGACGCCCGGTCAACTCGCTGCGGTGGTCGACGAGGAGGCGCTCTTCGTCACCCGCGCCGGGCAGCACTTCACCGCCCCGGTCTGGATCAGCGAGTTCGGTGCGGGCGGGCGGGGCTCGACCGACGCCAAGGAGCAGGCCTGGTTCGACCGCTTCACCGCGATCCTGGCCGAGCACGACACCGACTTCGCCGTCTGGCCGCTGGTCGGGTGGCACAACGACGGTGTACCACAGGACAGTTGGGCACTTCTCCACTACGACCGGGCGGGCCGGCGGCTGAGCGTCGAGGACCCGGGCGACTGGCGCGCCGCGTACTGGAACCGGCTGGTCGCCGCCCCCGGGTACACCGGTCCGGTCCCGGTCCCCGCCCGCTGGAACCTGCTCGACCTCGACCACGCCGACCAGAACGCCTCCCGGCGGATGCTGGCCCTGCCCGACTGGAGCAGCGGCAACCGCAAGGGGAACTGCCCGGACGGCCAGCGCCTGATCGGCCTCGGCCGCGGTGACGGCCGTGGCCTGTGCACCGACGCCGGGCAGCCCGCCACCGGGCCCGACGCCTGGACGACCGTCACGGACGAGCGCTACGTCACCGGCGGCGACTGGGCGCCCGGCTACGACAAACTCCAGTGCCCGGACGGCCGGTTCGCGGTCGGCTACAGCGTCCGCGCCGACGCGATGGCCGCCCTGCTCTGCGCCCCGGCCGCGGCCGCGCCGCCCGCCGCGACCGACCGGGTGCTCTGGTTCGACCACGGCGACAACCGGCCCCCGGTCACCACCGGCGCCGACTCGGCGGCCAGCGACTGGGCGCCCGGGGCCTACAAGGGGCAGTGCGCCTCTAACGAGTACGTCGCGGGAGTCGCCTTCACCTGGCGCTGGCTGCACGCCGGCGTCCCGGACGCGCTGCTCTGCCGTCCGCTGGCCTGACACCGCCGCTGCCGGGGCCCGGCCGACGGGCCGGGCCCCGGCGGGAACGGTTCAGCTCAGCGCGGCCTGGGACTCCACGACCACGCCGTACAGGTCGCCGATGGTCGCCAGGGCGCTGCGGTGCAGCTGGGCGGCGCTCACCCGGGTACCCGCCGAGGCGAGCGGGCGGGTCGCGCAGGCGTCGGCGACGACGGTCGGCCGGTTGCCGCGCAGGAAGGCGCCCGCGGTGGTGAAGGCCACGCACATGTGGGTCATGAAGCCGGCGACCACCACGTCCTGGTGGCCGGCCTCGTCGAGCAGGGCGCCCAGGCCGGTGCCGACGAAGGCGTCCGGGGCCTGCTTGACGACCACGGCCTCGCCCTCGGCCGGCGCCACGGCGGGGTGGATCTGCCCGATCTCGGCACGGACGTCGTACGGGGTGCCCGCGCCGCCGTCGTTGATCACGTGGATGACCGTGGCGCCCGCCGCACGCGCCCGGGCGAGCAGGGCCGCGGCCGCGTCGAGCGCCTCCCGCCAGCCCTCCAGCTCCATCACGCCGCGCACGTAGGTGTTCTGGTAGTCGATCAGGATCAGCGTGGACGCGGCGAGCGTGGCGGGCGTCTCGTCGAGGCCGTTCAGGGCGCGCAGGGTCGTCGTGGGCATGGGGGGACCACCTTCGGTTCGGTACACGGGTAAGGGCGGGCGCGGCTGCGACGGCCGCGGCGGCCCGCCTCCGGAACGCTACGACCGGCCACCGGATGTCGGCAATGCCGTCTAACCTGCAGATTCCGACATCGAGAGAGCATCGAGAGAGCAAGGTGGGGGCCGTGGGCGCCGTACAACGACTGATCGTCATCGTCCTGTTCGAGGGCGTCGACCTGCTCGACGTCACCGGACCGCCCGAGGTGTTCTCCCTCGTCCGGCGGGAGACCGGCGACGCGACCGGCTACCGCGTCGTCCTCGCCGCCGCGACCGCGGACCCGGTCACCACCGCCGCCGGCGTGCGGATCCTGCCCGACCTCACCTTCGACGAGGCCGCCGCGAGCGCCATCGACACCCTGCTGGTGCCCGGCGCCGTCGAGGTGGACGGCCCGCGCCGGGTCCGCCCGCGCACCGACCCGGCCGTGGTCGACTGGGTGCGCACCCTCGCCGGGCGCTCACGCCGCATCGCCTCGGTCTGCGTCGGCGCGCACCTGCTCGCCGCCGCCGGGCTCCTCGACGGCAAGCGCGCCACCACCCACTGGTCGACCGCCGCGCAACTGGCCGCCGAGTACCCGGAGATCGAGGTGGACGCCGACCCGATCTTCATCCGCGAGGGCGACGTCTGGACCGGCGCGGGCATCAGCGCCTGCCTCGACCTCTCCCTCGCCCTGGTCGCCGAGGACTTCGGCGAGGAGCTCGCGCTGAGGGTCGCCCGCCAGCTCGTGATGTACCTCAAACGCCCCGGCGGCCAGAGCCAGTTCAGTGTCCCGCTGGAACCCGTCTCCACCACCCGGCGGGTCGAGGAGCTGCGCCACCACGTCCTGCGCAACCTCACCGGCCGGCTCACCGTCCCCGATCTCGCCGCCCACGCCCACGTCAGCGAAAGGCAGTTGACCCGGATCTTCAAGACCGAACTGGGCACCACGCCCAGCGCCTACATCGAGTCGGCCCGGGTCGAACTCGCCCGCCACCAGCTCGAATCCACCGATGCCACGCTCGACCGCGTCGCCGCCGACTGCGGGTTCGGCACCACCGACACCCTGGTCCGGGCCTTCCGCCGCCGGCTCGACACCACCCCGACCGAGTACCGCCACCGCTTCCGCACCGCCACGCCCACGCCCTGGGGGCCGCCCCCGGTCAGAGCGGCAGCCGGACCGTGAACACGGTGCGCCCCGGCCGGCTCGCCGCGTCCACCGTGCCGCCGTGCGCCCGGACCACCGCCCGCACGATCGACAGGCCGAGCCCCGTCGACCCGGTCGAGCGCGAGCGGGCGCGGTCCCCCCGGACGAACCGCTCGAACATCCGGCCCGCCAGCTCCGGCGCGATCCCCGGGCCGTCGTCGGCGACGGCCAGCCGCACCCCCGCCCCGGCCGGCTCCAGGCTCAGCTCGACCTCGGTGCCGGGCGGGGTGTGGGTCCGGGCGTTCGCCAGCAGGTTGACCACCACCTGGCTGAGCCGGTCCGCGTCCCCGCGCACCAGCACCGGTTCCTCGGGCAGCGCCAGGCGCCAGCGGTGCCCGGGCCCGGCCGCCCGGGCGTCGGCCACCGCGTTCAGCGCGATCCGGGTCAGGTCGACCTCGGCGTCGGCCAGCGGCCGGCCGGCGTCCAGCCGGGCGAGCAGCAGCAGGTCCTCGACGATCGCGCCCATCCGCACCGCTTCGGCGTCGATCCGCTCCAGCGAGTGCCGGACCGGCCCGGGCACCGCGCCCGGGTGGCGCAGCGCGAGTTCGGCGTGGCCGCGGACCGCCGCCACGGGGGTGCGCAGCTCGTGGCTGGCGTCGGCCGCGAACGCCCGCAGCCGTTCCTCCACCGCGTGCCGGCGGGCCAGCGCGTCGCCCACGTGCCCGAGCATCCGGTTGAGCGCCGCGCCGACCCGGCCGACCTCCGTCCGCGGATCGTCGTCCGGGACGCGTTCGGCCAGCGTGACGGCGCCGCTGGCGAGCGGCAGCGCGGCGACCCGCTCGGCCGTGCCCACCACCCGCCGCAGCGGACGCAGCGACCAGCCGACCCAGACCGCCCCGGCCGCCCCCGCCCCGGCGACGGCGATCGCGAAGACGGTCAGCTCCAGGGTCGCCAGCCGGTCCACGGTGTCCTCGGCCGGGCGCAGCGGCAGTCCGCTGACCAGCACGTCGCCGTCCCGGCCGGCCACCGCGCGCACCCGGTAGTGGCCCTGCGCGCGGCCCAGGTCGACGGTGCGGGCCGGCCCGCCGACCGGCAGGGCGGCCAGGGCCCGCTGCTCGGCCGGCGAGAACACCAGCCGGTCGTCGGCGCTGGGGCCGTTGGCGTCGTCGGCGTCCCCGTCGACCACGCCCGCCGCGGTGACCCGGCCGTCCAGCAGCCGGGCGCCCAGGGTGCCGGGGGTCTGCGCCCGGGTGTCGGTGCCGCCGCCCTGGCCGGCGTGCTCCAGGCTGGCGGCGTAGCGCCCGCCGGCGTCGGCGAGCTGCTGGTCCAGGCGGTCCACCAGAAAGTGGCGCAGCGCCGCCGTGGTGGCGAGGCCGACCGCGGCGCAGGTCACCACCAGGAGCACCAGCAGGCCGGCGATCAGCCGGGCCCGCAGCGTCCGCGGCACCAGCCGGGCGGCCCGGCGGCGCGCCCTGGCGGCGCCCGTCACGGGGCCGCCCGTCGTGGGCCGGCCGGTCACGGGGCCGCCGGTCGTGGGCCGGCCGGTCACGGGGCCGCCTTGATCAGGTAGCCGGCGCCGCGCACCGTGTGGATCATCGGCGTCCGGCCCGCGTCCAACTTCTTGCGCAGATAGCTGATGTACAGCTCGACGACGTGCGCCTGCCCGCCGAAGTCGTACGACCAGACGGCGTCCAGGATCTGCGCCTTGCTGAGCACCTGGCGCGGGTGGTGCATCAGGTGGGCGAGCAGCGCGTACTCGGTCGGGCTGAGGTCGACCACCTCACCGGCGCGGGTGACCTCGCGGGCCCGCTCGTCGAGGACGAGGTCGCCGAGCACCAGGGCGTGCGCGGGCGGTTGCCCCACGGCCCCCGGCGGGGTGGCGCGGCGCAGCAGCCCACGCAGCCGGACCACCACCTCGGCCAGGCTGAACGGCTTGGTCACGTAGTCGTCGCCACCCGCCGCGATGCCCGCGATCCGGTCCTCGACGGCGTCCCGGGCGGTGAGGAAGAGCACCCGCACCTCGGGCCGCTCGGCGTGGATGCGGCGCAGCACCTCCATGCCGTCGAGGTCGGGGAGCATCATGTCGAGCACCACGGCGTCCGGGCGCCAGTGCGCCGCCGCCCGGACGGCGGCCAGACCGGTGGTCTCGCCCCGTGCCTGCCAGCCCTCGTAGCGGACCGCGCCGCAGACCACCTCCACCAGGTCCGGTTCGTCGTCGACGACGAGGACCCGCCAGTCCTGCCGGTCGGCGCCCCGCTCGGCGGTGTCGTCCATGGTGCTCCCTGGGTGCAGGCGGTCGGCCGCCTTCATCCTGGCCCACCGCGATGAGAAAGCCGTGAGACCGGCAGTCGCCCGGGAAACCCGATCCACCCACCCTGACCTGCGGCGACATCGCCGGAGGCGACGGGGGTGGCGGCCCCGGTTCAGAGCCGGCTCAGAGGTTGCGGTGCGATCGTGGTGCGCCCCGGCGGTGCTCGCCCGCCGGGCCCGAAGGAGGATCCCCGATGGCCACCGCCGCCCCGCCGAGACCCGCCGCCCGCACCCGCCGGGCGGCCCCGCGCCGCCCGGCCGCCGCCCGGCCGGACGCGGTGCTGGGCCTGATCGCCGCCGGGGCGCTCGGCGTCCTCGCGCTGTGGTGGTCCGACACCCCGGCGGTCGCCGGCGCGGCCGGCTGGCTGACCGGGGCGGGCCGGATCACCGGCCTGCTCGCCGGGTACGCGGCGCCGGTGCTGCTCCTGCTGATGGCCCGGCTGCCGCCGGTGGAGCGCGGGGTCGGCGCCGACCGGCTGGCCCGCTGGCACGCGTTCGGCGGGCGCTGGCTGGTCGCCGTGGTGACGGTGCACGTGCTGTCGGTCGTCTGGGGGTACGCGCTGACGGACGGGCGCGGCCCGCTCGGCGAGGGGGTGGAGATCGTCCTCCACTACCCCGAGATGCTCAAGGCCGCGCTGGGCACCCTGCTGATGCTGGGCACCGGCGCCGTCTCCGCCCGGGCCGCCCGGCGCCGCCTCCCGTACGAGGCCTGGTACTACCTGCACCTGGCCACCTACCTCGCGGTGGCGCTCGCCTTCGGCCACCAACTGGCCACCGGCGCCGACCTCGGCGACGGCCCGGCCCGCGCCGCCTGGTACGCGCTCTACCTCGGCACCGCCGCCCTGCTGGGCTGGTACCGGCTGGCCCGGCCCTGGCGGCTCGACCGCCGGCACCGGCTGCGGGTGGCGGAGGTCCGCCGGGAGGGGCCGGGCGTGGTGTCGCTGTTCCTGACCGGTCGGCGGCTGGACGAACTCCGGGCCGAGCCGGGCCAGTTCTTCCGCCTCCAGTTCCAGACTCCCGGCCTGCGGTGGGCCGCCAACCCGTACTCGCTGTCCGCGCCGCCGCGCCCGGACTTCCTGCGCTTCACCGTCAAGGACCTCGGCGGGCACAGCGCCGCGGTGGCCGCGCTGCGCCCGGGCACCCCGGTGCGCGCCGAGGGCCCGTACGGGGCGTTCACGGGGCGGCTGCAACGGCGGCGCCGGGTGCTGCTGCTCGGGGCTGGGGTGGGGATCACCCCGCTGCGGGCGCTGTTCGAGACGCTGCCGGGCGAGCTGACCCTGGTCCAGCGGGCCGGACGCCCGGAGGACGTGCTGTTCCGGGCGGAGCTGGCGGAGGTGGCCCGGCGGCGGGGCGCCGCGGTGCACGAACTGGTCGGCCCGCGGGCGCGGATCGGCGACCTCGGCCGCGCGCTCGCCCGGCTCGTCCCCGACCTCGCCGAGCACGAGGTCTACCTGTGCGGGCCGGACGCGCTGGCCGAGGAGGCCGTCCGTTCGCTGCGGGCCGCCGGGGTGCGGGCGGGGCGCATCCACCGGGAGTCCTTCGACTTCTGAGCCCGATCGCCGAGCCCGCCGGACCTGCCGAGCCCGTCCCACCACGCCACCTCCACCACACCCCGAGGAGCCCCGCCCATGCGCCGAGCCGTCGTCACCGGTGCCGCCACCGCGGCCGGAGTCGTCCTGCTGCTCTCCCTCAAACCGCACGGGGCCACCGGGCCCGCGCCGGTGATCAGCTCCGGCGGCACGGGCTCGTCCGGTGCCGCGGGCTCGTCCGGCACCGGTTCGTCCGGCACCGCCGCCGGGGCCTCCGACGCCACCGCCGGGCCGTCGGGCTCCCCCACCGCACCGGCCACCGGTGGCTCTGGCGGCACCGGCGGCACCGGCGGCACCGGCGGCACCCGGAAGGTCACCGGCGACGCCGTGAACACCCGCTACGGCCCCGTCCAGGTCGAGGTCACCCTCGCCGGCAGCCGGATCGCCGCCGTCGACGTCGTCAAGTACCCCACCGAGGACCGCCGGGACCGCGAGATCAACAGTTCCGCGCTGCCCCTGCTCAACCAGGAGGCGATCGCCGCGCAGAGCGCCGGAATCGACGTGGTCAGCGGCGCGACCTTCACCAGCGACGGCTACGTCCGCTCCCTGCAGAGCGCGCTCGACCGCGCCGGGCGGTGAGGCACGGTGCTCCGCCACGCCGAACCCGTCATGGGCACCGTCTTCTCGATCGCCGTCCGCGATCCCGGCCCGGACACGCCCGCCGCGCTCCGCCGGATCGCCGACCGGCTGCACCGGATCGACGCGGTGTTCTCGCCCTACCGGCCGGACAGCGACATCAGCCGCCTCGACCGGGGCGAACTCGCCCTCGCCGACTGCGATCCGCAGGTCCGCGCCGTCCTGGCCGCCTGCCGCGAGGTCGCCGCGCAGACCGACGGCTTCTTCACCGAGCGGCCCGGCGGCCGGCTCGACCCGAGCGGCTGGGTCAAGGGGTGGGCGGTCGAGGAGGCGGCGGGGCTGCTGCGCGCCGCCGGGGCCCGGCAGTACTGCGTCAGCGGCGGCGGGGACGTGCAGACCGCCGGCGGGCCGTGGCGGATCGGGGTCGCCCACCCGCTGCGGCCGGACGCGCTGGCCGCCGTCCTGGGCGGCGACGACCTCGCGGTGGCCACCTCCGGCACCGCCGAGCGCGGCGCGCACATCCTCGATCCGCACACCGGCCGGCCGGCGCTCGGCCTCGCCTCGCTGACCCTGGTCGGCGCCCCCGGCACCGGGATCGCCCGCACCGACGCCTGGGCCACCGGCGCCTTCGCGATGGGCCCCGACCGCGCGCTCGTCTGGGCCGCCCGGCAGCCCGGCGTCGAGGCCCTCGCCGTCCTGCCCGACGGGACCAAGCGCTGGACGCCCGGCCTGCCCCGGCACCTCCCGCCCACCGGCCCCGCCGACTGGCGGCCGGCCACCCCGGCGGCCCGAGCAGGGCCGTTTGCGCGCCAACTGGCTTTCGAACGCTGATAGTTCACTCCATCAGGTGAAGAACTCGATCATGACTCATCCGCCCCGACCCGGGTGGCCGATAGTGGGGAGACCGATCGGACGCACACCATCCGGTCCCACCGGAACGCGTGGACCCGCGGACACGCGTGAACCCACGGAAAGAGGTAGCGACACATGCCCACCGAGGCCACCCGGCGGATCGACCTCGTCTTCTCCCTGTTCGACGCCAACCGCAACGGCGTCGTCGAGGTCGACGACTTCAACCTGATGACGGCCCGCGTGGTCGCGGCCGCCGCCGATTCGGACGACGCCGCGAAGGCCGCGATCCGCGCCGCCTTCCGGCGCTACTGGACCACCCTGGTCAGCGAGTTGGACACCGACGGCGACGGCGTGATCAGCCGCGAGGAGTTCGGCGGCTTCGTCCTCTCGCCCGAGCGCTTCGGCCCCACCGCCGGCGAGTTCGCCGACGCCCTGGCCGCGCTCGGCGACCCGGACGGCGACGGCCTGATCGAGCGCCCGCTGTTCGTGGCGCTGATGTCCGCGATCGGCTTCGAGCACGCCAACGTCCACGCCCTCTTCGACGCCTTCGGCCCCACCCCCGAGGACCGCATCACGGTGGCCGTCTGGGCCGCCGGGATCCGCGACTACTACGCCCCGGACAAGGTCGGCATCCCCGGCGACCTGCTGGTGGGCCAACCGGCCGCCTGATCTCCCCGGGGCGCGCCCGCCCCGGATCGGCTGAGCGACGGCGCCGCCGCCCCGCACCTGCCCGGCGGCGCCGTCCCGCGCTTCGCGCACCGGGCCCACGGCCGCCCGCGCCACCACCCACGACCGGTCCGCCGGGCAGGTCCTGTCCGGCCGATCCTGCCGGACAGGACCTGGTCGCGGCTTCCCGAAGTCCGAACACCAGGAGGGATCATGGCCACCGCCGCCCGCCCCCGTGCCGGCGTCGACGAGGGCGTCGGACCGACCGCCCTGATGGTCGCCGCCGCCCGCGCGATCGAGACCCACCGCCCCGACGCCCTCGCCCGGGACGCCCACGCCGAGCACTTCGTACGCGCCGCCCGGTCTTCCGCGCACTGGCCGGTGCACCCCCGGGACGTCCCGGGCGGCGAGGCCGATCCGCTCTGGGGGCGGCTCGGCCGCTACCTCGCCCTGCGGACGAGGGCGCTGGACGACCAGCTGCTGTGGTCCGCCCACCTGGGCGTCCGCCAGGTCGTCCTGCTCGGCGCCGGCCTGGACACCCGGGCCTTCCGGCTCGACTGGCCCGCCGACCTCGCCGTCTTCGAGGTCGACCGGCCCGAGGTCCTCGCCTTCAAGCAGCGCGTCCTCGACCGGGTCGACGCCCGGCCGGCGGCGCGCCGCGTACCGGTGGCCGCCGACCTGCGCGGCGACTGGGCCGACGCCCTCACCGCGGCCGGCTTCCAGCCCGCCGAGCCGACCGCCTGGCTCGCCGAGGGCCTGCTGCCCTACCTGCCCGCCGCCGCCGAACAGCGACTCGCGGCCGCCGTCGACCGACTCGGCGCCGCAGGAAGCACCTTGGCGTACGAGGCCAAGCTCGGACCGGAGTCCGCGGCGGTCCGCGACAACCCCGTCTACACGACCGCTCGCGAGCGGCTCGGGGTCGACCTGCTCGCCCTGTTCGACGCCGGGCCCCGCCCCGACACCACCGCCGATCTCACCGCGCGCGGCTGGTCCACCACCGTCCACACCCCGTTCGACTTCACCCGCCACTACGGCCGCGGCCCCCGGCCCGAACCCCACGACGCCTTCGCCGCCAACCGCTGGGTCTTCGCCACCCGGTGACGCCCCCGCTCCGGGCTGCCCCGGCCGGCTCCGGCCCGCCCGGTGTTCGGTTCTGCGCACAGGCCGCCGCCGCACGGGCCCGACGTGATCCAACGGACACGCCCTAGACTTCGGCCATGCTCAAAGCCGACCGTACCGCCCGGATCCTCACCCACATCACCGAGGCGGGCAGCGCCGATGTGCACGAGCTGGCCGGCCTCCTCCAGGTGTCACCGGCCACCGTCCGCCGGGACCTCCAGGAACTGCACGACCAGGGCCTGCTGCACCGCACCCGTGGCGGGGCGGTCACCGGTGCCGTCAACCTCGAACTGCCGCTGCGCCACAAGCACGGGACGCGGCAGGCGGAGAAGCGGCGGATCGCGCTGGCGGCCGACCGGCTGGTACCGGACGGCGCCGTGGTGGGCCTGACGGGCGGCACGACGACGAGCGAGCTGGCCCGGGTGCTGGCCGAACGCGGCGGGATCACCATCGTGACCAACGCGGTCAACATCGCGGCGGACCTCATCGTCCGGCCGGAGGTCCGCCTGGTGGTGGTCGGCGGCCTGGCCCGGACCACGAGTTACGAGCTGGTGGGGCCGGCCGCCGACCGGATGCTCGCCCAGTACCACCTGGACCTCGCGTTCATCGGGGTGGACGGCCTGACCGCGCAGGACGGCTGCACGACGCACGACGAGATGGAGGCCCAGACCGACCGCGCGTTCCTGCACGCCAGCGCGCGGTCGGTGGTCCTGGCGGACAGCACCAAGATCGGCCGGGTGACCTTCGCCAAGATCTGCCCGCTCGCCGAGGTGCACGACCTCGTCACCGACGACGAGGCCACCGCGGCGCAGGAGAAGGCGATCGCCGCCTGCGGGGTGCGGGTCGCGCGCGTCTGACCTGTTCACGCGGGGTGCCCGGCCGGGGAGAACCGGCCGGGCTCTCTGTCGCACCGTCAGTTGTCATGCAACGGTCCGATAACGACATCCGGGCGACACCTCGACCCCGCCGGTCCGCCTCGTGAATACTGCCCGACGCCACGCTCTTTCGAATCTGCTCAGAACCAGCGCTCTTCAAGCAACTAGGATCAAGCGGCGTACGAAGGCGGTAACTGCGGTGAACACACGTGTACGTACCCTCTGGGCGGTCTGTGCCGTCGGCGCGCTCGCCCTCACGGCGTGCGGCGGCAGCAGTGGCGGCGGGTCCTCCCCGAACGGCGCCGTGACGCTCAAACTCGTCGCCGCCGACTACGGCGAGAAGGAGTCCAACAGCTCCAAGGCCTACTGGAACGGCGTCGCCACCGCGTTCACCGCGGCCAATCCCGGCATCAGGGTCGACGTCCAGGTGATGAACTGGAACGACATCGACAAGCAGGTCAAGACGATGATCCAGAGCGGCAACGTCCCCGACGTCCTGCAGACCGGGGGCTACGCCGACAAGGTCGCCGACGACCTCCTCTACAAGGCCGAGGACGTCCTGTCCGCCGACACCCGGGCCGACCTGATCCCGAGCTTCGCCGAGGCCGGCCGGGTCGACGGCGTGCAGTACGGCATCCCGTTCGTCTCCTCCGCCCGCGCCCTCTTCTACAACAAGGCCGTCTTCCAGCAGGCCGGCATCACCCAGCCGCCCGCCACCTGGGACGAGGTGCGCAAGGACGCCGAACTGATCAAGGCCAAGGCGCCCGGGGTCACCCCGTACGCGCTGCCGCTCGGCCCGGAGGAGGCCCAGGGCGAGAGCATGATCTGGGAGCTCGGCAACGGCGGCGGCCCCACCGCCAAGGACGGCACGTACGCCATCGACAGCCAGGCCGACGTCGACACCTTCCGCTGGCTCAAGGCCAACCTCGTCGACCCCGGCCTGACCTACGCCAACCCGGCCACCACCGACCGCAAGACCGCCTTCGCCGACTTCGCCGCGGGCAAGGCCGCCATGGCCAACGGCCACCCCTCGCTGATCCAGATGGCCAAGGACGGCAAGGTCGACTACGGCGTCGCGCCCATCCCCGGCAGGACCGGCCCGCTCGCCTCCACCCTCGGCGTCGCGGACTGGACGATGGCCTTCAAGAAGAACGGCCACCGCGACCAGATCAGGAAGTTCCTCGACTTCGCGTACTCCAAGGACAACACGCTCGCCTTCGACGAGACCTACAACCTGATGCCGGTCACCCAGAGCACCCTGCGCGAGATGACCGCCAGCGGCAAGCACAAGGACCTCGAACCGTTCTTCGCCCTCCTGCCGAACGCCGTCTTCTACCCGCTCGGCAACACCACCTGGGACGCGGTCTCGGCCGAGCTCAAGAAGAGCATCGGCACCGCCGTCGCCGGCGACCCGGCCAAGGTGCTCGGCGACCTGCAGAAGAAGGCCCGGGACGCCGTCGCGAACAAGTAGGGCACGCCCGCCCCGGCCCGCGCCCCGTCCGAAAGGCACCGCCGTGTCCCTCGACTCCCCCACCCCCCAAGCCTCCGGGCCCGGGCGGCCCGCCCGGACGGGCTCCGGCCCCGGCCGGCTCGGACCGCTGCCGTGGATCGCCCCGGCCGTCCTGCTGATCCTGGCCGTCGTCCTGTGGCCCGTCTACGAGATGGTCCGCACCTCGTTCCTGCGCATCAGCACCAGCGGGTTCGTCCGCGGCTCCGCCGGGCTGGACAAGTACCGCAAGCTCTTCGGCGAGGCCGACCTCGGCCGGGTGCTGCTCTCGACGGTCGTCTGGACGGTGGCCGTCGTCGGCCTGACGATGGCGCTCTCGCTCGGCCTGGCCCAGCTGTTCAACCAGCGCTTCCCCGGGCGCCGGTTCGCGCGCTGGGCCCTGATCGCCCCCTGGGCGGCGTCCGTCCTGATGACCGCCATCGGCTTCCGGTGGATGCTCGACCGGACGGCCGGCGTGCTCAACACCGCGCTGACCGACCTCGGCCTGGTCGACGGCCCCCGGGACTGGCTCGGCGACCCGTCGACCGCCTGGCCCTGGATGGTCCTCGTCGCCGTCTTCGTCTCGCTGCCGTTCACCACCTACACCCTGCTCGCCGGCCTGCAGACCGTCCCCGGCGAGCTGTACGAGGCGGCCCGGGTGGACGGTGCCTCCCCGTGGCAGGCCTACCGGAGGATCACCCTGCCGCTGCTGCGCCCGGCCTTCCTGGTCGGCCTCGTGATCAACCTGATCAACGTCTTCAACTCCTTCCCCGTCATCTGGGGCATGACCCAGGGCGGCCCGGGCAGCGCCACGGCCACCAGCACGGTGTTCATGTACCAGCTGAAGAACACCGACATCGGCGAGTCCGCGGCCATGTCGGTGGTCAACTTCGCCCTGGTGGTGCTGATGGTGCTGGTCTTCCTCAAGGTCGGCCGCTGGAACGGGGAGGAGCGTTGACGGCCCGCCCGCCCGCGCGCCGGATCCGCCCGCGCGCCCTGGTCATGGCGGCGGCGGCCTGGCTGCTGGCGGCGGTCTTCCTGCTCCCGTACCTGGAGATGGCCGTCACCGCGCTGCGCCCCGCCGACGAGCTGCGCGACGCGGGCTACCTGCCGCGCCACCCCGCCTGGTCCAACTTCGTCGATGTCTGGCGCGAGTCGACGCTCGGCGCCAACCTCAAGGTCACCCTGCTGGTCGCCGGCGGCTCCACCGTGCTGGCGCTGCTGGTCGCGCTGCCCGCCGCGTACTGCACCGCGCGGTTCAGGTACCGGGGCCGCAGGCTCTTCCTGCTGCTCGTCCTGGTCACCCAGATGTTCCAGCCGACCTCGCTGCTGGTGGGCCTCTACCGCGAGTTCTACCAGTTGGACATGCTCAACTCGGTCTGGACGCTGATCCTCTGCAACGCCGCCTTCAACCTGGCCTTCGCCGTCTGGATCCTCACCGCCTACATCGGCTCGATCCCGGTCGAGTTGGAGGAGGCCGCGCTGCTCGACGGCCTCGGCCGGCTCGGGGCGCTGCGCCGGGTGGTGCTGCCGCTGGCCATGCCCGGCGTGGTCACCGCGGTGATCTTCACCTTCATCTCCGCCTGGAACGAGTTCGTGATGGGCCTGACCCTGTCGACGGCCCCGGAGAGCCAGCCGCTGACCGTCGGCATCAACGGCTTCATCGGCAACTACACCGTGGAGTGGAACTACCTGTTCGCCGGATCGGTGGTCGCGATCGTGCCGGTCGTGGTGCTGTTCGCCGTCATCGAGCGCCACGTGGTCTCCGGGCTGACCGCCGGATCGGTCAAGTAGCCCCGGCCGTCCGGGGTGTCGGGAACGGCGACCCCGCCATTGACATGGACCGGCCACAACTGTGAATGTTGCTTGTATTCCCCCATGTTCAAGCAGCTTCGCGCAGTAAGTGAACATCTCTTGCTCATCCGACGGGAGAACACACCGTGCGCTTGGTACGACCTCGCCTCCGCCGGGCCGCCCTCACCGTGGCCCTCACCAGCATCGCCGCCGTGGCCGGGCCCGCCCTGCCGGCCCGCGCCGCCACCCCCGGCTCCGCCGTCCTCGACGGCAGCCACCAGAGCACCACCTGGCAGAGCCCCACGTACGCCAAGGGCACCCTCGGCGGCGCCGCCTCCTGCCCGTCCGCCGCCCAGGACCCGGACGGTACGGTCTGCGGCCGCTTCGACCTGACCGTCGACGCGCCCGCCGGCTACTGGGACGACAACCCCGAGGGTGGCGTCCCGCTCTCGATCCAGTGGCAGAACCCCACCGACGACTTCGACCTCTACGTCTACGACGCCAACGGCAAGGAGGTCGCCGAGAGCGCGGGCACCGCCAACCCCGAGGCGACCGTCATCCCGAAGGCCTCGGGCACGTACCACGTCCTGGTCGTCCCCTACGACGTGCACGGCGGCTCCTTCACCGGCCGCGCCTACCTGCCGCAGACCGCCGACGCGGGAGACCTCACCTCCTTCTCCGGCGGCCAGGGCAGCTACGACATCGCCGCCGGCACCCTCAAGGCCAAGGTCGACTTCCTCGCCGACGACCAGTTGCGGCTGCGCGCCGCCCCGGACGGCGTGCTCACCGACCCGGCCGGCAGCACGATCATCCGCAAGCAGCCCGAACTCCAGCGCGGCACCTCGTCGTTCGACGCCGGCGACTACTACGGCATCCGCTCCAAGGACCAGGTGCTGCGGGTCTACAAGCACCCCCTGAGGTTCGGCCTGTACAAGGCCGACAACCGCACCGCCATCTGGCAGGAGGACGCCCCGCTGCGCTGGTCCACCAGCGGGCTGCGGCAGAGCCTGGTCCGCGGCGCCGACGAGCAGTTCTTCGGCGGCGGCGAGCAGAACGGCTCCTTCTCCCACCGGGACAAGACCGTCCACGTCGCCAACAGCACCAACTGGAACGAGGGCGGCTACAACAACTCGCAGCCGTTCTACATCTCCACCGCCGGCTACGGCGTCTTCCGCAACACCTTCGCCCCGGGCAGCTACGACTTCGGCTCGCCCGTGCGCACCGGACAGCAGGAACGGCGCCTGGACGCCTACTACTTCACCGGTGACGTCAAGTCGGTGATCGGCAAGTACACCACCCTGGTCGGCAAGCCCTTCATGCCGCCCGTCTACGGCCTGGAGCCCGGCGACTCCGACTGCTACCTGCACAACGCCAACCGCGGCGAACGCCACACCACCGACGCGCTCAAGGTCGCCGACGGCTACGTGCGGAACCAGATGCCGCTCGGCTGGATGCTCGTCAACGACGGCTACGGCTGCGGCTACGAGAACCTCGCCCAGACCGGCGAGGGCCTGCGCAAGGACCACGCCCAGCTCGGGCTCTGGACCCAGAACGGCCTGCCCGACCAGGCCGCCGAGGTCAAGGCCGGCGCCCTGGTGCGCAAGCTCGACGTCGCCTGGGTCGGCAACGGCTACGACTTCGCGCTGAACGCCTGCGACCAGGCCAAGGCCGGCATCGAGGACGGCAGCGACGCCCGCGGCTTCGTCTGGCTGCCCGTCTCCTGGGCCGGCGCCCAGCGCTGCGGCGTCCTGTGGAGCGGCGACCAGAGCCTGTCCTGGGACTACATCCGCTGGCAGATCCCCACCTACGCCGGCGCCACCATGTCCGGCATCGCCTACAACACCGGCGACGTCGGCTCCATCTACCGCCGCGACCCGAAGATGTACACCCGCGACCTCCAGTGGAAGTCCTTCCTCCCGGCCATCATGACCATGGACGGCTGGGCCAGGGACATGGCCGGCAAGGAGCAGCGCGACCAGCAGCCCTGGCTGGACGGCGAGCCCTACACCTCGATCAACCGCAAGTACCTCCAGCTGAAGGAGCGGCTGCTGCCGTACATGTACACGCTGTCGGCGGAGGCCACCAGGACGGGCGTCGGCGCGGTGCGTCCGCTCGCCCTGGAGTACCCGGACGACCCGGCGGCCCTCGGCCCGAACGCCAAGTACGAGTTCCTGGCCGGGCCGGACTTCCTCGTCGCACCGGTCTACTCGGACACCTCGGTGCGCGACGGCATCTACCTGCCCAAGGGCACCTGGACCGACTACTGGACCGGGCGCACCTACCAGGGCCCCACCACGGTCAACGGCTACTCCGCGCCGCTGGACACCCTGCCGCTGTTCGTCAAGGGCGGCTCGATCGTGCCGATGTGGCCCGAGGGCACGCTGTCCTGGGAGAACCGGGACCGCACCCGGCTCGACTACGACCTCTACCCGCAGGGCGACTCCTCCTACACCCTGTACGAGGACGACGGCGTCACCCGCGGCTTCGCCGCCGGCGCCTCGGCCACCCAGCGGGTGGACGTCCGCGCCCACGGGCCGGTCACCGTCGTCAAGGTCGGTGCCAGCATGGGGAGTTACACCGGCAAGCCGGCCGAGCGGGGGTACCGCTTCACCGTGCACGGCAAGCCCGCCCCGCGCCTGGTCGTCACGCAGGGCGGACCGCTGCCCCGGCTGGACTCCGCGGCGGCGCTCGACTCGGCCGCCTCGGGCTGGTACTACGACGCCGCGACCGGGGTCACCCAGGTCAGGACGCCCGCCGTCGCCACCGACCACGGCTTCTCCGTCGAACTGATCCACGGCGGCCACTGACCGGCCGGACGCCGCAGGGCCCCCTCGCGAACCGCCGCGAGGGGGCCCTGCGGCGTTCCGGGGCCGCTGTGTCCGGGGCATTCCCCGGCCCGCCCCCGTCCCGTAGCGTGGCGGGGGTGAACGCGAACCCGTCCACCCCCGCCCGGTACGACGCCGTGATCGTCGGCGGCGGCCACAACGGGCTGGTGGCCGCCGCCTACCTCGCCCGGGCCGGACACCGGGTCCTGCTGCTCGAACGGCTGCCCCGGGTCGGCGGGGCCGCCGTCTCCACCCGGGCGTTCCCCGGCGTGGACGCCCGGCTGTCGCGCTACTCCTACCTGGTCAGCCTGCTGCCGCGCAAGATCGTCCAGGAGCTGGGCCTGCGGCTCGACCTGCGGCGCCGCCGGATCGCCTCGTACACGCCCACCGTCCGGGACGGGAAGCCCACCGGCCTGCTGGTGGACGCCGCCGACCCCGGCCGGACCGGGGAGGCGTTCCGGGCGCTCACCGGAACCGACCGGGAGTGGGAGGCCTGGCAGCGCTTCTACGGCATGACCGGACAGGTCGCCCGACGGGTCTTCCCGACCCTCACCGAGCCGCTGCCCGCACGCGCCGAACTGCGCCGGCGGATCGCCGACGACGCCGCCTGGACCGCCCTGTTCGAACGGCCGCTGGGCGAGACGATCGAACGGACCTTCAGCGACGACCTGGTCCGCGGGATCGCCCTGACGGACGCACTGATCGGTACCTTCACCCACGCCCACGACCCCTCGCTCCGGCAGAACCGCTGCTTCCTCTACCACGTGATCGGCAACGGGACGGGCGACTGGGACGTCCCGGTCGGCGGCATGGGCGCGGTGACGGACGCGCTGGCCGAGGCGGCCCTGGCCGCCGGCGCGGAGATCCGCACCGGGTGCGAGGTCACCGCCATCGCCACCGACGGCCACGGCGACGCCGAGGTGACGTACCGCCACCGGGGCGGCGAGGCCACGGCGGCGGGCCGCCGGGTGCTGGTCAACGCCGCCCCGGCCACCCTGGCCCGCCTCCTCGGCGAGGAGCCCGGGCCCGCGCCCGAGGGCGCCCAGCTGAAGGTCAACCTGGTGCTGCGCCGGCTGCCGCGGCTCCGGGACACCGGCGCGGACCCCCGGGAGGCCTTCGCGGGCACCTTCCACATCGCCGAGGGCTACCGGCAGTTGGAGACCGCCTACGCCGAGGCGGCGGCCGGCCGGATGCCCTCCGCGCCCCCGTCGGAGATCTACTGCCACACCCTCACCGACCCCACCATCCTGGGCCCCGAAGCCGTCCGCCAGGGCCTCCAGACGCTGACCCTGTTCGGCCTGCACATGCCCGCCCGGCTGTTCACCGACCCGGCCGCCAAGGAGCGCGCCCTGGCGGCCAGTCTGGCCCAACTGGACGAGGTGCTGGCCGAACCGATCGCCGACTGCCTCGCGCCGGACGCCACCGGCCGGCCCTGCGTGGAGGCCAGGACCCCGCCCGACCTGGAACGGGAGATCGGCCTGCCCGGCGGCCACATCTTCCACCGGGACCTCTCCTTCCCGTTCGCGACCGGGCCCGTGGACGGCCCCGCCGCCCGCTGGGGCGTGGCGACGGCCCACCCGAACGTCCTGCTGTGCGGCGCGGGCGCCGTCCGCGGCGGCGGAGTCAGCGGCATCCCCGGCCACAACGCCGCCCGGGCCGCCCTCGAAGCCCTCTCCGGTTAGCCCCGGTCGGCGTCGGCCCCGGCGCCGGTCAGCTCCGGTCGGCGTCGGCCCCGGCGATGGCCTCGGCGGTGGTCTTCAGGTCGTGCAGCCACCCGTCGAGGCCCTGGCGCAGGATCGCGGTCGCGGTGGGAACGTCCGCGTCGACCTGGGGCCCGGTGTGGGTCTCCTCGGTGCTCACCCGGACGCCGCCCTCGACCTCGGTGAAGTTCCACACGTGGACGCCGTCGATGTGCAGCCCTTCGGCGACGGCGGGGCCCGTCCAGCGGATGCAGGACTCCCGCTTGAGCTGCTGGACGGTCGAGGTGATGTCCAGGCTGGTGGCGGTGGTCGCGGGGTTGGGCGGGAGCGGGGTCGTCCACCGGAACGCCGAACCCGGGCGCAGGCGGCCGTGGTCGAGGCGCTCCGCGCTCGCGACGGGGCCCTGCCAGGACGGCCAGCGCTCCACGTCGGTCTGCAGCTTCCAGATGGTGTGCAGCGGCGCGTGGACCACCGTCTCGGCCCGGTAGCGGACCTGGGCCCGGGGATCGACGCCCTGGCCGCGGCAGGTCAGGGACGGACCGGGGCGCGAGGTGGCGGCCCCGGCGGGCGCGGCCGCGGTGCCGAGGAGGCTGACGACGAGCGGGACGGCGAACAGGGCGGCGCGGACGCCGGTGCTGCGGGTGCCGGACATGGGATTCCCCTTGATCGAGTGTCAGTTGGTGGGCGGGCGTTGCCTGTCGGGCCGCGGGCGAGGCTGCGGCAGCCCCACACGCGGTAGACGCTTGCGCGTTCGTTAGAAGTTATAACGCGAATTCCCGTAAGAGGTCAACAGCTTTCGTGACACCCTCTAACCAGAGGTCGGGTGGCGGGCGGCCGAGCGCCCCAAACTCTCCTTATGGGACGGAACGTGTCGAACCCGGGACCCTACGTGACCTTCGCCCCTGCCCCAGGTCGACGCACCACCGCGCCCCCGGGCCATAAGTCCTGCTTGGCGAGGGGCCTATGAACCGTCGTTGGACGCGGCGGCGCGATCGGCTCGATGTTGGCCGCATGACGTCTCCCGCTGCGTCCGACGCGGCCGCCGTGAACCACAGCAGGCCCCCGCACGAGATCGCCGTGGTGGGCGCAGGCGCCGCCGGCACCCTCACGGCGCTGCGCCTGCTCCACCACGCGGCCGCCGGGAGACCCGCACCGGCCCGGATCTGGCTCATCGACCCCGGGCCCGCAGGCCCGGGGCTGGCGTTCGGCACCGACGCGCCGCACCACCTGCTGAACGTCCCGGCCGGCCGGATGAGCGCCCACCGGGACGACCCCGGCCACTTCGTGCGCTGGCTCGGCGACCGCGGCGGCGAGCACGACTTCGTCCCCCGGCGCCTCTTCGGCCGCTACCTCGCCGAGAGCCTGGCAGCGGCTGCCTCCGGCCCTGGCACCCCCGACCTGGTCCGAGTGCCCGACCGCGTCGTCGCCCTCACCCACCGGCCCCGGGCGACCACCCCGCCGCTGCGCCTGTGGCTGCACGACGGGCCACCGCTCGACGTCGACGCGGCGGTGCTGGCCCTGGGCAACTTCGCACCCGGCCAGGCCTGGGCACCGCCGGCGCTGCGCGACTCCGGGCGGTTCCTGGCCGACCCCTGGGCACCCGGCGCCCTGGCGGCCGTCCCCGAGGACCGCGACGTCCTGCTCGTCGGCACCGGCCTGACCATGGTCGACATGGCGCTCAGCCTGCAACGCCCCGGACGCGTCGTCCACGCCCTGTCCCGGAACGGACTGGTCCCCCGACCGCACGCCGCCACCCCGCTCACCACCCCGGCCGCACCGGCCGTCCCGCAGCTCGACGCCCGTGCGGGGCTGCCCGCGCTGCGCCGGGCCGTGCTGTGCCAGATCGCCCGCTGCCGCCGCGTCCACGGCGACTGGCGGGCCGGGGTCGACAGCCTCCGCCCCCTCACCAGCGCCCTGTGGCAGCAGCTCTCACCCGCCGACCAGGCCCGGCTGCTGGCCCGGGACCTCCGGCTCTGGGAGACCCACCGCCACCGGATCCCGCCGGTCAGCGCCAGGGCCCTGCGCACCGCCGTCGACGCGGGCCTGGTCAGCATCGGCCGGGGCACCGTGGCCGACGCCAAGACCACCGCGGACGGCCCCGGCGAGGTCGGCGAGGTCATCGACGTCCGGCTGGACGACGGCCGCGCGCTGCGGGTGGGGGCGGTGCTGAACTGCACCGGCTCCGAGGCCGAACTCACCCGGGTCGACGACCCGCTGATCACCGACCTGCTCACCACCGGCCTCGGCTCCCCCGCCCCCGGGGGGGGGGGGGTGGACACCCCCGCCGACGGCCCGCACCACCC